>NZ_JBHXTJ010000002.1:0-169498 GCF_042677525.1 Streptomyces sp. NPDC127114 | reverse complement strand
CCACCGGTCCCTCCCTCGTGGGTGGGCCGGTGGCACGGCGTGGGGCGTCAGCCCTTGTGGATCACGATCGAGCCGCCGGCGAGGGCGGTCGTCGGGTCGGCGTCCGGTGCCGCGCCGATCTGGTTGTCGTAGACGAGGGTGTCGTCCGCGGTCTTCCAGACCCGCATCCTGAAGGTGTCCGGCGTGCCGTCGGTCGCGGTCAGCATGAACGAGTAGCCGGCGCTGCCGTTGACGGTGCCCGTGCCCTTGTAGATCGCCTTGTCACCGGCGACCACCAGCCACTGGTAGTCGGCGGAGTGGAAGTTCAGGTTCCCCGCCTTGAACTGGAACTCCGTGCTGCCGGTGGGCACGCTCGCGCCCTTCTTGTACTTCGACACGAAGCCGAAGTTCGCGCGGCCCGTGGCCCCCGGGTCGGCCGGGTAGGCGCCGGCCGGCGAGGTGATCCAGCCGCCGCCGGTGACGAACCCGCCGTCGGGGTCGTACACGACGACGAAGCCGCAGTGCTGGGTGTCGGACCCGCCGTCGTCGTCCGTGACGGTGACGGCGATGTCGTAGATGCCCGCGGCCGCGTACTGGTGCGTGCTGCCCACCGGGGAGCTCACTCCGGGAGTCTCGGTGGTGGTGCCGTCGCCCCACGCCACCGACATCGTGTGGGTGTCGAGGGTGCCCGGGTCGGTGAACGTACCGGAGAAGGCGACGTCCGTGCCGACCGCGTGGGGGTCGACCGGGCAGGTGGTCAGGGTGAGGTCGGGGGCGACGTTCTTCACGGCGACGGTCGTGGAGTCGTCGTCCGTGAGGCCGTTGTCGTCGGTCACGGTGAGCGTCACGGCGTCGCTGCCGTCGTCGAGGCCGTTGTACGTGGCCACGGGCGCGGACGCGTTGGTCAGTGAGCCGATGCCGGCGTCCGCGCCGCTCCAGGCGTACGAGACGACGCTGCCGTCCGGGTCGTGGCTGGCGGAGCCGTCGAGCGCGACCGCTGAGCCCTCGTCCACGGTCCTGTCGGGCCCGGCGTCCGCGACGGGCGGCAGGCAGTTGACGGTGACGACGACCTTGGGGAAGGTCACGGAGGCGTTCTGGTCGTCGTGGTAGACGACGGACTTGTTCACGTCCAGCGGCCCGCAGGGGGCGCCGCGGTGCTTCACCTGGTAGGTGATCTCCAGGTTCTCGTCCCCGAGTTCGGCCCGGGACCAGGTGAATCCGTCCGCGGTGACGTTGTTCACGGCCGATCCGGCGAGGCCGGCCGTCACCGTGCCGGGCACGAGCTCCCAGGGCGTGTCGAGCGTGACGGCGATGGACGGGTGGGTGGCGCCGGGCACCACGACCGCCTCCACGATCTGCTTCAGGAGGGTGTCGAGGCTGCCGAAGTCACCGGCCGAGAAGGTGTTGTCGGAGCCGGGGCCGCTGGCGATGACCTCCAGCGTGGCCTGCTGGATCCCGCCACCGACGCCCACGGCGAGAACGGTGGCCTTGGCCTGCAGGGCCGCCGCCTCGGCGGCCGTGTTGCCGCTGGTCGGCTGGCCGTCGGTGATGACGATCACCAGCTGGTTGCGGGCGGGATCGTCGGGACCCATCACGGCGTTGGCCTCGGCCAGGCCGCAGGCGATGCAGGTGCCGGTGTTCTGCTTGGGATTGGTGTCGATGGCGTTCAGGACGGCGTCCTTGTCGCCGCTGAGCGCGCTGACGGGCGGTGTCACGCCGTCGGCGAAGCCGACGACGCCGAACCTGCCGCCGTTGGTGAAAAGACCGTGGGCCGCCACGCCGTTGACCACGCTCTTGGCGAAGTCCTTCAGCTGGCCCCACTCGGTGCCGTCGATGCTGCCGGACTCGTCGAGGACGAGCACCAGGTCGGTCGGTGTCGACTGGGTGCTGGACTCGCCGTCGAGTCTCAGCTTCACGGTGGAGGTGCCGTACCGTGCGACGGCCGTGGGAAGGGCCGAGGCGTCGGGCACGGGCGCCGCCGAGGCGCCGGGCGCCAGGGCGACCAGGCCGGTCAGGGCGAGGGCAAGGACCGCGAGTCCGGCCAGGAGCGCCCGTACGGGCATGGGCATGCGCAGACGCGTCGATAACGCGTGCATCGATTCCCCCTAGGAATCCCCGCGGCGGGACGGGCACGCCGATGTCCCCGTCTCCGCCGGTGTCCGAGCACGGAGAGTGCCGAATTGTGTTCTTTACGTCAAGGGATTGTGCAGATCGGACGTGTGTACGTATCCGTGTGCGCGTCGCCCGGGTCGGCGATGATGGAGCCATCACCCGTGACGAGCACGCGAGGAGCGACGGAGATGCCCACTTCCGGGTCCGTGCCGAGGCCGCCGACGATCGCCGATGTCGCCCGCGCCGCCGGGGTGTCGCGGACGACGGTCTCCCACGCGCTCAACGGGATCGGCAAGGTCGATCCGCGGACCCGGGAGCGCGTCAAGCACGTGGCCGCCGAGCTGGGTTACCGGCCCAACCTGCGGGCGCAGCGTCTGCGGCGCGGGCAGGCCAGGGTCATCGCGCTCGCCTCGTCCATGCCGGTCGCGGTGGCGGGCGGGCCTTCGCGGCTCGGCTTCTACATGGAGATCGCCGCCGCCGTCGCGGAGAGCGCGCTGCTGCACGACTACGCGCTCGTGCTGGTGCCGCCCGTGCGGTCCGGTTCCGGTCTGGACTCCGTCGACATCGACGGGGCCATCGTCGTCGAACCCGACGTGAACGACGCGGCGGCGGCGCATCTGAAGCAGCGCGGGCTGCCGTACGTCACCCTGGGCAGGCCCGTGTCGCCGGAGGAGGCGGCGCCCTACGTCGACCTGCGCGGCGAGCTCGTCGCCGAGAAGCTGTTCTCCCACCTGCACGAGCAGGGTGCCAGGCGGCCGGCGCTGATGATCGGGTCGGGGGAGCGGCACTCGTCGGTCGACGCCCGCGCCGCGTACGAGCGGATCGCCGAGGCGTACGGCTGGCCGCCGACCGTGGTGACCGCACCCGAGGCGGGCGGGGAGGAGGCCGGTTACCGGAGCTGCGCGGAGCTGCTCGCCCGGCACCCGGAGACCGACGCCGTCTGCGGGCTGGTGGACGCGTTCGCCGTCGGGGCGGTCCGCGCGATCCGGGACAGCGGGCGCGCCGTACCGGACGACGTCATGGTCGTCACCCGGTACGACGGCCTGCGGGCACGGACCTGCGAACCGCCGCTCACGGCCGTCGACCTCCACCTGGACCGGGCGGCGTCCGACGCGGTCGAACTGCTCCTCGGACGGCTGCGCGGCGACGTGGCCGCCGACGAGGCGGTCACGTCGCCCGAGCCGCGGGTGATTCCGCGCGCGTCGTCGCTGAGGATCACAGCCCCAGTATGAGGAGCAGCCCGGAGACCAGCGCGAACCCGAGCACGGACAGACGCATCCTGCGGGCGTCCAGCCGGTCGTGCACCAGGCGGCTCAGCCACGCGCCGGCGGCGACGGCCGGCAGGAGCAGCACCGCCCGGCCGAGGTCCCCGGGATCACCCTGCCCGGTGGTGAACAGCAGGACCAGGGAGGCCACTTCCCCCACGAGGAAGCAGGCGGCGACGGTGGAGCGCAGCTCCGCCGGCGGCCGGTGCTGATAGACCAGCGCGAGCGGCGGACCCCCGACTCCGGTGGCCGTCTCCGTCAGCCCGGTCATCGCGCCCGCCGCGACGTAGGCGGCCCGGCCGGGGGCGAACGCGGGGGCCGCGAGGCTGAGGCCCGCCGCCAGGACGGTGGCGACGCCCACGAACAGGCCGAGGCTGCGGTCCGGGATCAGCCAGAGCAGGGCCAGTCCGCCGGGGGTGGCGGCGAGCCGCGCCGCGCTGATCCAGCCGGCCCCGCGCAGGTCGAGCGAGGCCCGCTCGCGCCAGGCGACGTACGCGTTGAGCGGGATCATCGACGCCAGGACGAACACGGGGAGCATCCCGGGGTCCAGGATCCCGGCCACGGGTGCGACGATCAGCGCGAAGCCGAGTCCGCTGCCGCCCTGGACGAACGCCGCGACGGCCACGGTGACGGCGAGGACGGCGAGTTCCTGCGTGCTCACCGCGCGGCGCTCCGTCCGCGTGCCGCGACGGAGGTGTGGTGCACCCGGGTGATGGCGGCCTTCGACACGGCGGTGCGGGCCAGTTCGGCGGCTCGCCGTACCAGCGCGGGGCCGTCCCAGGACGTGGGCCGGCCGCGCCAGAGCCGCATCCTGCCTCCGACGAACACCGCGGTGATCTGGTCGCGGTTGCCGCGCCGCACCAGCTCCCACGGCAGGTCCCAGGAGAGGGCGAGTTCGGGGTTGGTGACGTCGACGAGGAGGAAGTCGGCGGCCAGGCCCTCGGCGACGGTGCCGGTACGTGCCCGCAGGCCGACGGCGTCGGCGCTGCCGCGGGCGGCGTGTTCGAGCCACGTCCAGCCGGCGCCGCACGAGGAGTCGCCGCTGGCGAGGCCGTACGCGATCCGCTGGGCGAACTCGGCCGCCTCGGCGAGACGGAATCCGTCGCCACGGGTTCCGTCGGTGCCGAGGCCGAAGCGGATGCCGCGCTCGGCCATGGCCAGGGCGGGAGCCACCGCGTTCCCCTTCCACGCGCTGGCGACGGGGTTGTAGCTGACGGCGGTTCCGGTGTCGGCGAGGAGGGTCAGCTCGCGGGGCGTGAGCATGGTGGCGTGCGCGGCGAGCAGGTGCGGGCCGAGCGCGCCGACGCGGTGCAGGTGTTCGAGCGGCCGCAGGCCGTGCCGCAGCAGAGAGCGTTCGACACTCGCCAGGTGCTCGTTGACGTGGATCTGGACGGTGGCTCCCGCCTCCGCGGCGAGACGGGCGACGTGTGCCAGGGTCGAGTCGGTCGCCGCCTCGGGGACGGACACGGCGAGCGAGGGGTGGACGAGCGGGTCGCCGGCGTACCGGGCGAGGTGCCGTTCCGCCCGGTCGGGGACGGAGCGGACGCCGGTGGCGTGCTCCCCCTGGTCGGCGTCGTCGCAGACGAGCCCGAGCACGCAGCGGATTCCGGCGTCGCGGGCGGCGGAGGCGACGACGTCGACGTCCACGCCGGCCCGCGTGCCGGCGTCGGCGACCGTGGTGAAGCCGCCGCGCAGGGCCTCGTACGCCGCCAACTTGGCCGCCACGTACGCGGATTCCTCGTCCAGTGCGCCCTCCAGCGGCACCCACACCCGCCGGAAGATCTCGGACGGCTCCCCGAAGGCGAGCGCGGAGCCGAAGCTCTGCGTGAGGTGGTGGTGGGCGTCGACGAAGCCGGGCATCAGGAGATGGCCGGGCAGCCGTGTCCCGTCGAGGTGGGGATGCGCGTGCCGGAGCCGGTCGACGGGGCCGACGGCACGGAACGCGCCGTCGGCGACGACCACCCCGAAGCCGTCGGCAGGCCCTTCGGGCAGCAGGACGGCGTCCGGTACGAGGAGGAGCGGGCCGGGCCCGTCGAGGAGCTCGGGGACGATCGGGTTCATCGGTCACTTTCCGTGCGGCCGGCGGCCAGGCGGGCGACGACGCCCGGCCTGACGTGGTGGAAGAGGACGTTGAGGACGGCGGCGACGAACGCGCCGACGGCGACGCCGCTCTCGAGGAGGATGCGGAGGTTCGGCGGGAAGCCCGCGTACACGCCCGGGACGAGGATCGGCAGCAGGCCGAGCGCGAGGGCCACGGCGCAGACGAAGGTGTTCGTGTGCCGGTCGAGGTCGGAGCGGCCGAGCATCTGGATGCCGAGCACGGTGATGACCGCGAAGACGACCATGGCGGTGCCTCCGATGACCGCCGGCGGTATGACACTGATGGCGCGGGTCACGGGGGCGAGGAAGCCGATGGCGACGAGGACCACGCCGGCCGCGGCGGTGACGAAGCGGCTGCGGACGCCGGTGACGCGGACGATCCCGATGTTCTCGCCGCTCGTCACCATCAGCGGCAGTCCGAAGAACCCGCCGAACAGGGAGGTGAGCGCGTCGCCGCGGATGGTCCGGGGGACCGTGGTGCGCGGGTCGACGTCCTTGCCGACGGCCTCGGCGTTGATCACGGTCTGGCCGGTGGCCTCCGCCATGGAGGCGAGGCAGTAGAGCATCAGCGGCAGTGCGGCGAGGAGGTTGAACTCGGGCGAGCCGAACGGCATCAGGTGCGGCAGGCTGACCAGTCCGCCTTCCACGGCGTGGCCGGCGCCGACGTGGCCCAGCACCGCGGCCAGCGTGGTGCCCGCCAGAAGCCCCAGCATGACCGCGAGTTGGCGCAGGATCCCGGTGAACAGCAGGTAGAAGACGACGGTGAAGCCGATCGTCGCCACGCCGAGCCCCAGGTTCGTGGCGTCGCCGAAGCCCGGTGCGCCGGGACGGCCGGTGACCAGTACGGCGCCGACCTTCACGAGGTTGACGCCGACGATGACGATCATCGTGCCGATGACGAGGGCCGGGAAGAAGGCGAGCAGCCGCGAGAAGACCGGCAGGACGAGGAAGGCGAACACGGCGGTCAGGACGACCGCGCCGGAGGCCGTGCGCAGGCCGTGCTGCTCGGCGATCGAGAGGAAGAGGATGAGCGGCGCGCCGCCCGGCAGCATCACGAAGGGCAGCCGGGGCCCGAACCTCCACGGCCCCAGCGACTGGATCAGGGATCCGACTCCGCAGAGCACGAAGGCCGCGGAGAGCAGGTCGACGGTCAGGCCGGCGTCGAGGTGGAGGGTGGCGCTCATCAGGAAGATCGCCGAGATCGGCGTGGCGGCCATGACGAGGACGTGCTGGATTCCGAAGAGGAGGATCCGGCCCCACGGGCGGGACTCGTCGACGGGATGGACCTCCGCGGGTCCGGCGGGCTCCGCCGCGGGCGGCTGGTCCGTACCGGGGAGGGTCGGGCGGGGACTGGACACGTTCGAGCTCCGATCGGCGTGCGACACGTACGGGTTCGGCTGCGGTCCGGCCCTGGACGGGGAGCAGGACGAGGTGACACATCGAGTGGCCAAATCGATTTGGCCGTCAGTATGTGAGGGCACCCCAGGCCCGTCAAGGGTTCGCGCAGGGATGTGGTGACCGAGTGGCCGGCCGTACCGCGAGCGGGAAGGGGGCAACGAAATCCGCAGTCGAGGCGGTCGGTTCCCATGGAATCAAGAGTTACCGAAGGGTTTTGGTTAAAAAACCATGGGCCGCTGGCTTGCGTGCTGAGGTGCCCGTCCGCCAGGATCTGTGTCTGGCCCGGGCCGTGAGCCCCGGCCCCTCACGCCTCCATGTCTGGACGCCTGGCCGCGCACCGGCAACCCCGTGCCGCCAGCCGGTGAACCGCCTGATCCGCGCGGCCGCCCGGACCCCTTTCGCAGCTCTCCGCGCGACGCGACGTCGCGCCCCCTCTCATTCACCTACCCTCAAGGCAAGGCAGAGATGGCACCACTGGCCTCGCGCCGACGACCCCTCACCACCCCGCATCCGGTGGACGAGGTACTTCCGCTCCCCGCCCTCGCGCTCTACGGCTTCCAGCACGTCCTGGCCTTCTACGCCGGTGCGGTGCTCGTACCGGTGATCCTGGGCAACAGCCTCGGCCTTTCCCGGCAGGAGCTCGTCTACCTCATCAACGCCGACCTGGTCACCGCCGGGATCGCCACCATCGTCCAGGCGTGGGGCTTCTGGCGGATCGGTGCCCGGCTGCCGCTCGTCCAGGGCGCGACCTTCACCGCGGTCTCACCCATGATCGCCATCGGTCAGGGCGCGGGCGGCGGCACCGCCGGTCTCCTCGTGGTGTACGGCGCCGTCATCACCGGTGGTGTGGCCGCCTTCCTCTTCGCCCCCTTCGCCGGGCGGCTGACCGCGTACTTCCCGCCGGTCGTCACCGGCACCCTCCTCACCGTCATCGGCATCGTCCTCATCCCGGTGGCCCTCGAGGACGTCGGCGGCGGCTCGGCGCTCGTCGGCGGACCCCACTACGGGGACCCGGCCAACCTCGCGTACGCGGGGGGCACCCTCCTGTTCATCCTGCTGGTGGTGCGGTTCGGCGGTCCGGCCCTGCGCGGCATCGCGATCCTGCTCGGACTGGTCGGAGGAACTGCCGTCGCCTGGCTGCTCGGCGACGCCGACCTCGGGGCGGTCGGCCAGGCCGACTGGCTCGGCGTCAGCACGCCCTTCCACTACGGCCTGCCGCACTTCTCGGTCTTCCCCATGCTGGCGATGGTCGTCGTCATGCTCATCACCATGGTGGAGACGACGGGAGACGTGTACGCCATGGGCGAGATCACCGGACGGAAGGTCGACGGCGACACGGTCAGCCGCGCGCTGCGCGCCGACGGCATCGCCACCGTGCTGGGCGGGGTGTTCAACTCCTTCCCGTACGTGGCGTTCGCCGAGAACATCGGCCTGGTCCGCATCTCCCGCGTCACCAGCCGGTTCGTCGTCGTCGCGGCCGGCGTCTTCATGATCCTCATCGGCCTGGTGCCGAAGGCGGGAGCGGTGGTGGCCTCCGTCCCGCATCCCGTGCTCGGCGCGGCGGCCGTCGCGATGTTCGGCATGGTCGCCACCGTCGGCATCCAGATCCTCGGCAAGGTCGACCTGCGGGAGGAACGCAACGCCGTCATCCTGGCCGTCAGTCTCGGCGCCGCGATGCTCCCGACGGCCGTCGAGCCCTTCTTCGAGCGGATGCCGACCGAGGTGCGGGCCGTCCTGGGCAGCGGCATCACGCTCGGCACGCTGACGGCGGTGCTGCTGAACCTGTTCTTCCACGTCTTCGAGAGCCGCCGGAAACGGGAGGTCATCGACTGGGACGGGCTCGCCGCGTACGACCAAGGGACGGGCACGCAGACCGCCACGGCCCGCTGACCTTCCCGCTCCGCCGGGCCCGGCACCCCGCGGCCCGGCCCCCTGAGGTGATCCGCAGTGTCCACACCCCCGTTCTCCCCCACACAGGCCCGGGCGGCCCGTCTCCGCATCGGCCTGACGCATGAACAGACAGCCCTCGGCATGGCGCAGTTGGGCCTGCACCGCCCGGTTGCGGCCCTCGTCGCCTGGGAGTCGGGGGCGGTGGCGCCTTCGGAAGACGAACTCTTCGCCCTGGCCGACGCGTTGTGGTGTCCCGTGCCGGTGCTGATGGACCTGACGCCGAGGTCTCTTCGCGAGCACCGCCTCGCCCGGCGGTTCAGCGCCGAGCGGCTGGCCCGGCGCATCGGCATGGACGTACGCGACTACGCCCGCGCCGAGAGCGACCACCGCTGGAACGGAACCGACCGCCAGACCCTGCTGCTCGCTGACGCCCTCGGCCTTGAACCGGGCGAACTGCTGCGGGTCATCGGCCGGGCCGGCGACCTCGACGCCCGCCTCCGCCAGGCCGTCGAAGGCCGGTGGAAGCAGCACGCCGCCCCGCTCGCACGGCACGTCGGCGCCCCCGAGCGCACGGTCGCGCGGGCGCTGCGCACCCTGCACCAGGAGTACGCCCGTTTCAACGAGCGCTACATGGGCCATCTCGTGGCCCGCAGCGACGACGAGCGGCTGAAGGAGATCGCCAGGGAGCGGACCGAGTGGCTGCACGGCCTGTCGGACCGTTTCCTCCACCTCGTCGCCGGTGACGGCCGGGCCTGACGTCACGATCCGCGTGGCCCCCGGCCCGACCGCGCGATCCGCGCGGCGGTGGGCCGCGAGCAGCGGCTCCTACGGGCTGAGGCGGCGCATTTCCCGGGCGCCGCCACCCCGTTGGCGCGGGCGCCGGCGCGGTGGGCGAACGGGTCCGGCGGCGCTCGGCCGGACGGGCTCGCCCGGGCGCCGCGCGCGAGGGATCCTGGAGACATGGTCCGAGTCAACGACCAGGTCGAGGCGCTGCTCCAGGAGTACGCCGACCTGATCGCGATCCGGGGAGGGGAGGCCTTCAAGGCGCGTGCCTACGAGAAGGCCGCACGTGCTGTCGGCGGCCATCCGCAGGACGTCTCGACCCTGGACGCGAAGGGACTGCGCGAGATCCCGAACGTGGGGAAGTCCGTCGCCGACAAGATCCTCGAATACCTGCGGACCGGTCGCATGTCCGTCGTCGAGGAGGCCCGGACGTCCGTGCCGGCCGGAGTGCGCGAGCTGATCACCATCCCGGGTCTCGGGCCCCGCAAGGCCATGGTCCTGTACGAGGACCTGGGCGTCACCACCGTCGACCAGCTGGTCGACGCCATCCGCCGGGAACGGCTGCGCGACCTGAAGGGCTTCGGGCAGCGGACCGAGGAGAACATCCTGCGCGGCATCTCCGCCCTGCAGAAGGCAGGCGAGGGCCGGATCCTCGTCAGCGCCGCCCTGGACGTCGCCGAGCAGCTCGTCGCGGAGCTGTCGGACCTCCGCGGCTGCGTCCGGTGCACGTACGCGGGATCCCTGCGCCGCATGAAGGAGACCATCGGCGACATCGACATCCTGGTGGCGGCGCGCCGGTCGGCCCCGTTCATGGACGCCCTCGCCGCCCTTCCGCACACCGCCGAGGTGATCGCGCACGGGGCGAAGAAGACCTCCGTACGGACCGACACCGGCCTCCAGGTGGACCTGCGGGTCCTTCCCCCGGCGTCCTGGGGTGCGGGACTGCAGTACTTCACCGGCTCCAAGGCGCACAACATCCGCACGCGCGAGATCGCGGTGCGCCACGGCCTCAAGCTGTCCGAGTACGGGCTCTTCGACGCCGAGAGCGGCGAGACCCTCGCCTCCGAGACGGAAGAAGCGGTCTACGAGAGGCTCGGACTGCCCTGGATCCCGCCGACGCTGCGTGAGGACCGCGGCGAGATCGCGGCCGGGCTGCGCGGCGAACTCCCCGAACTCGTGACGGAGAAGGACGTCCGGGGCGACCTGCACACCCACACCGACCTCACCGACGGCCTGGCCCCGCTGGAGGACATGATCGCCGCGGCGGCCGCCCGCGGCTACGCCTACTACGCCGTCACCGACCACGCCCCGAACCTGTACATGCAGCGCATGACCGACGAGAAGATCCTCGCCCAGCGCGCGCGGGTCCGGGCACTCGACGGGGCGCACCACGGGATGCGGCTGCTGCACGGCACGGAACTCAACATCGGCCCGGACGGCTCCCTGGACTGGCCCGACGCGTTCCTCGCGGACTTCGACATCTGCGTGGCCTCGGTCCACTCGCACTTCACCCAGAGCAGGAGCGAACTCACCCGCCGTCTCGTCCGCGCCTGCGAGAACCCGCACGTGGCCGTCATCGGCCATCCCACGACCCGTCGGATCGGCAAACGCCCGGGCATCGACGCCGACTTCGACGAGGTCTTCGCGGCCTGCGCCCGAACGGGCACCGCCCTGGAGATCAACGCGCATCCCGAGCGGCTCGACCTGCGCGACGAGGACATCCTGCGGGCGAAGCGGTACGGCGTGAAGTTCGCCGTGGACTCGGACGCGCACTCCACCACGCACCTGCCGTACATGCGCTACGGCGTGGCCATGGCCCAGCGCGGCTGGCTGACCACGGACGACGTCATCAACACCTGGCCGCTGACGAGGCTGCGCCGGTTCCTGGCGAAGAAGGGCCCGCACCGGACAGGCACCTGAAGCGCTGCCCGCCGCTTCCCCCACGTCCGGCGCGGCCGACGGGGCGTCCCGCACCGATCACGGAACGG
Organism: Streptomyces sp. NPDC127114; assembly: GCF_042677525.1. Lineage (NCBI taxonomy): Bacteria > Bacillati > Actinomycetota > Actinomycetes > Kitasatosporales > Streptomycetaceae > Streptomyces > Streptomyces sp. NPDC127114. Next base: position 157,983 of record NZ_JBHXTJ010000002.1, on the reverse strand, counting down.
CCTCTGCCGCGCCGGGCGCCGTGTGCCCGGCGCACGCGCGTTCGGTTAACCTGGCTGCGCCGGGCGGGCCCGGCTCGGTGCCCCTGCCGGATGACGGTGCCGCCGCGCTGGAAAGGCGGGAGACCGCACGGGCAGAGGCGGATCACAGGCGAGAGACGGAGATCGGGCGAGGCATCGTGGATAAGGTCCTGCTCACCGCCGCCGCTCTGTATGTGATCGTTCTGCTCCGGGCCGGAGGCACGTTCGCCGTCGGGTGGCTCGCCGCGGCCGGCGCCCGGCGCAGCAGGTTCGCCGGGCGGATCTCCTCGGCCAGGTTCCGGCGCGCCGAGCGGGCGATCCAGCGGTGGGGCGCGCCCGTGGTGGCCGTCTCCTTCCTGACCGTCGGCTTCCAGACCGCCGCCAATTTCCTCGCGGGCAGCATGCGCATGCCCCTGACCCGCTACCTCCCCGCGCTGTTCCTCGGCGGAGCGGCCTGGGCGCTGCTCTACGCGACCGCCGGCCTGGGCGCGCTCGAAGTGCTGGGAAGGCTGTTCGCCGAGCGGACGGCACTCGGGGTGGCCGCGGTCGCCGCCCTCCTCCTCGCGGTGTGCGGCGTGGTGGTCCACCGCAGGAGGAGGGCCGCCGAGTCGCCCCGCGACACCGCGGCCGAGGAGTCCTGAGCCCACCCTCGCCGCGTGGCGCAGCACGGCCGGGATGCCCCGCCCCCTGAACTATCTTGGGCAGCAGCGAGTCGAGAGGGAGGCACCCCGTGTCATCTGGCCAGCAGGCGCGTGCGCAGGCAGCCGCGATCACGCCGGGCAGGCGGTCGGAGGAGGCGGAGACGGCTTCTGCCGCTTCTCCCGCCGAGCGGATGCGGGAGCTCTTCGGCGGCCACCGGCTGTCTCCCGCCCAGCGGCGGATCGCCCAGTTCCTGACCGACCACCTCACCGAGGCCGCGTTCCTGTCGATCACCGAGCTCGCGGAGCGGGTGGGCGTCAGCCAGCCGTCCGTGACCCGATTCGCCGCGTCGTTGGGGTTCAGCGGCTATCCCGCGCTCCGGGAGGCCCTGCAGCCCATCGCGCTCAGCGCGGTCGCCGGGGCCGCGGACGACCGCGAGGGACGGCTCCACAACGAGATCCAGGCGGCCGTCGACGCCGAGATCGAGAACCTGATGTCCCTGCGGCGGGTGTTCGCCGACCCCGACCGGATCCTCCACGTCGGCCGCGAACTGGCCCGGTCCGTGCCGCTGACCGTGCTCGGCCTGCGGATCTCGGTCTCCCTCGCCGAGTACTTCGCGTACGCCGCGCGGCGCATCCACCCGGACGTCCGGGTGGTGACGCGCGGCGGCAGCGTCGCCTACGACACCCTGCTCCAGGCGCGTGAGGCGGGCGGGACGTGGGTGCTGGCCTTCGCGATGCCCCGGCACGCCAAGGAGACCCTGGCCGCCCTCAGGGCCGCCCGCGGCGCGGGCCTGCGCGTCGCGCTGATCACCGACCTGGCGCTCGGGCCGCTCGTCGACGAGGCCGACGTGGTGTTCACCGCGGGCACCGGATCCCGGCTGGTCTTCGACTCGTACGCGGCGCCCGGGGTGCTCTCCTCGGCCATTCTCCAGGCCATGGCGGACGCGGACCCGGAGCGGACGCAGCTGCGGCTGGAGAAGTACGAGCAGGCCGCGGAACAGCACGCCTTCTTCCTGGACGAGTAGTCAGGAGGAAGCGGGAGAGCGGGGCGCGGAGAGCGTTTTCACGCCCGCGAGCTGCATGAAAATTTTCATTCTCTTGCTTTCTCTTCAGAAAGTATATTTACTGAAGGCGCCCCCACGGGCCCGAACAAACACTGCAGGGCTGCCCCCTCCTCCTCAGACGGCCCTCGTGTTTCAACGGCGCGGACCGCGCCTCGCGCGGTCGGCACTGTGGCGGCTCCGGTCAACCCCTGGGCCGGAGCCGCCACACCTCACTCCGCCGGTCCGGACCCGTAGTCCTCGACCAGGGTGGCCAGGAGCTCCCGCAGCGCCTCCGCACGCCGCCGGTCCTCGCGCTGGGTCCTCAGTGCTTCGTCGGTGGCGCGCAAGAGGGCCAGCGCGGCCGGGTCGCCGTCCATGACCAGATCGAGCACCGGGTCGGTGATCAGGTCCAGGCACGCCGTGAACAGGCGCCGGGTGGCGGCTGCCGGCGGCTCGTCGTCGGGCGCGCCGAACCACGGCGTCACATGACGGACGGGATCCGACAGGCTCCAGCCGACCACGGCGCCGTGCTGCACCAGGAGCGCCACGTCCGGGGCGATGCCGATCCGCGCCTCCAGGGGCTCGTCGAGCACGTCGAGGTCACGCAGCCCGGTCAGGACGGCGTCCCCCGGCGCCCGGCACAGCACCGCGCACGTCTCCAGGCGGAAGTCCCGGGCCTCGTCCGCGACGAGGCCCCCGGGGCGTACCTCGGGCGTCTCCGGGACACGGGCCGCGTCCTCGGCCGAGGCGGACTCCGGCGGAAGCTGGAACCCGACTGCCGCCAGCCGCCGCCCCGCGGGCTCGAAGCGGACCTCGTCGGGCGTGTCCCACAGCCACGCCCCGCTGCCGAACGTCTCCGTGCCGAACCGCTCCCGCTCCGCCTTGCCCACGGCCGGGCCGACCTGGACCGACCCGCCTTCGAACCGGGGCGCGAGGGCCAGCGGGGTGTCCGTCACCGTCGCCGTCCAGCCGTCGTCGCCCAGCGTCACCCTCATGCCCGTACCCACCTCGTCCGTCCGCTGCCTCACGTGCCGCCTCACTCGCCGCCCTGCCCGGTGTCCTACTTGATCTGCACCGCGGGCGGCATGAAGCCGTTCTTGCCCGGAATCCTGCCCTCCACGATGTCCTCGTGGGTGATCGGCCGGCCGGCGTCCGTGGCCTTGGCCCCGTTGCCGACCGCCGTCGCCCCCGATTCGCCCAGGACACCGGACGGACCGTACGCGGTGATGGCCTGGCCCGCCTCCGAGCCGACGCCCTTGGTCACGACCACGTCGTCGCCCTGGCGGAAGATGAGGTTCCCGGCGCCGCCCGTCGACCGGTAGACGGCGTCCGGGTTCTTCAGGATCTCCAGGACCCGCTCGTCGCTGAAGCCGTGCATCGTGTCGCCGTGGTAGTCCGGATGCTTCCGGAAGCGGCCGTCGGCCGCCCGGTCGATGACGTTGTCGGCCGCCTTGACCGCCCGCTGCCTGGCCTTCTCCTCAGGGCACTTGGGCGCGAGGCCCAGCGGGTCGCACCCGGTGGCCGGGTTGTCGACGTAGGCGACGGGGTTCGGCGCGGGCGCCAGGCCCAGCGGGTCGGGGGAGGCGTAGCGGCCGGTCTCGGGGTCGTAGTGCCGGAAGTGGTTGTGGTGGAGACCGGTCTCGGGGTCGTAGTACTGGCCGGGGAAGCGCAGCGGGGTGTACGCGCTGCTGTCCCGGGCCCAGGCCGTGGTGCCCCAGAGCGTGCTGCGGGTGTGCCAGGCGACGGCGCCCGACTCGTCGATCAGCTCGGTCGGCGTGCCGACGAGGTCGGTGGCGATGGCGAAGAAGCGCCGGTCGATCTCCTCCTGCCGGCTGTCGGCCGTGAGGATCCGCTCGGTCTGTGTCAGCGGCACGACGTCCCGGTGGTCCCAGGTCAGGGCGACCGTGTGCGGGTCCTCTGGCCGGTGGCTGGTCTGCTCGCACAGGGTGAGGCCGTCCCAGGTGAACCGGACCTCCTCGACCACGCCCTCGCCGTCCGCCGCCAGGCGCTGCTTCGCGGTGCGGCGGCCCAGCGGGTCGTAGCGGTAGCGCCACCGGGTGCCGTCGGGCGTGGTGACGGAGGTGAGGCGGTTCTCGGTGTCCCACGCGTAGCGCCAGGTGTCGGGCCTGCGGGACAGCCGGGTCTTCTGCCGCAGCACGATCCGCCCGAGCGCGTCGTGCTCGAAGCGGACCCCGCCGGCGCGGGTGATCCGGGTGCCGGAGTAGGCGCGCTCGCCGACGGCCTCGCCGCCCGGGTGCCGGTCCGGCCAGGACGCCGAGGTCTGGTTGCCGGCCGCGTCGTACGCGTACCGCTCGGTCCAGCCCTGGGCGTGGACGGCCGTGACCCGCCCCAGCGGGTCGAGGTCGTAGGTGCGGGTGCCGGAGAGCCGGTCGGCGACCGAGACCAGCCGGCCGTCGGCGCGATAGCCGTACGCGCGGCCGAGCACCGTCCGGGATCCGGCGGTGACGTGCTGGGCGGCGAGCCGGCCGGCCTCGTCCCAGGACGAGGTCAGTGTCAGCGACTCCCCGAAGACCCGGGCGAGTTCGCGTCCCTCGGCGTCGTGGCGGAAGCCGATCTCCCGGCCGCCCGTGGTCAGCCGCGTCGGAAGACCGTCGTCGGCGTAGGCGTACGAGGTGACGTGGCCGGTCGGGGTGGTGCGCCGGACGCGCCGGCCGAGCTCGTCGTAGCGGTAGACCATCGGCCGGCCGTCCACCGACTCGGTCTTGACCCTGCCGCGGCGGTCGTACTGGTAGCGCAGCTCGCCGTCCGGGCCCACCGCCTCCAGGAGCCGGCCCGCCCGGTCGTACGCGTAGCTCGTCACCCGGCCGTCGACGTCCTTGCGGATCACCTGCCCGAGCTCGTCCCGTTCGAAGGCGATCCTCCCGCCGAGCGCGTCGGTCCGCTCGGCGATCCGGCCCTCGGCGTCCACGCGATAGGTCAGCTCACGCCCGTCGAAGTCGGTCTCGGAGACGATGTTGCCGACCGCGTCGTAGCGGTAGCTCCAGCTCAGGCCCTGGGCGTTGGTGACCCGGGTGAGCCGCAGGTCCCGGTCGTGCTCGAAGGTGTGGCGGGTGCCGTCGGGGCGGGTGGTGGCCAGCGGCAGGTCGAAGTGGGTGTACTCGTAGCGGGTGACACCGCCCGAGGCGTCGGTGTGCGTCAGGCAGTTGCCCTCGCCGTCGTACGTCCACGCCTCCGTGGCGCCGCCGGGACCGGTGCGGCGGGCGAGGTGCCCGTCGGCGCTCCACTCCAGCACGGTGACCCGGCCCGAGGGGTCGGTGACCCGGACCGGCCGGCCCAGGCCGTCGCGTTCCGTGCGCGTGGTGGCGCCGGTCGGGTCGGTCACCTCGACGGTCCGTCCCGCCGCGTCGCACACCACCCGGGTCGTGTTCCCGAGGGCGTCGGTGACCGAGGTGAGCCGGCCCGCCTCGTCGTAGGCGGAACGGGTCGTGTTCCCGGCCGGGTCGGTGACCGCCGTACGGTTGCCGCGCTCGTCGTACGCGTACGCCGTACGGGCTCCGTCCGGTCCCACGACCTCGACCGGAAGCCCGAACGGGCCGCGCATCACACGGAGTTCGGATCCGTCGGCGCGGACGGCCGAGACCATCCGGCCCTCCGCGTCGTACCCGAAGCCGGTGGTGTGGCCGAGCGGGTCGGTACGGGAGAGCAGGTTGCCGTCGGCGTCGTGGCGGTACCGCGTCGTGTGGCCGAGGGCGTCCGTGGTGGCCGCGATCCGGCAGCCCGGACCGATCAGATGCCGGGTGACCCGCCCGTCGGCGGTCGTCAGGAGCGTCGTCCGGTGGCCGGTCGCGGCGTCCGGTTCGCCGTACGCCAGGGTGATCTGGACATGCCCGGCCTCGCCGCCCTCGGCGACCACCCGGTCCCGGTCGTCGTAGACGTAGTCGTAGCGGTGGCCGTTGGAGTCGGTCCAGGCGACGACCCGGTGCCGCTCGTCGTACGCGAAGCTGGTGACGGCACCCGACGGCCGCGTCACCGTGGTCAGTTCGCCGCCCTCGTAGCCGTACGACATCAGCGGAACGGCCGCGCCGTCCGTGCCGTCCGCGCCAGGGCCGGTCAGGGTCAGGCCGGTGACCCGGCCGTCGGCCGTGGCCAGCCGCAGGGCGTGTCCGGCCGAGTGGACCAGGGCCAGGGGCAGACCGTCCTCGGCGCGCTCCACGGTGACCGTGTGCCCGTTGCGTTCGGAGAGCCCGGACAGCCAGGCGGTGCCGTCGCCGCCGGGCTCCGCGCCGCGCGGGGCGGCGAAGTGGCGCACCACGCCCGCGTCGGGATCGGTCAGCGCGTAGTCGCCGTCCGCGTCCCTGGCGAGCAGGGTCCGGCCCCGGCCTGAGCGGGAGCGCGTGGGGGCGCCGGGCACCGGATGCGGGTAGGTGATCAGGAGCCCGTCGGCGGTGACGTGGACGACGCCGACGGCGTCGACCTCGAGGCGCTCGTCGACGGTGGACGACCAGGCGCGCCCCAGGAAACGGCCGGTGGCCAGGCCTGACTCGGTGCGCCGGGTGAACAGCAGCGGCAGGATGCCCGGGATCTCGGCATCGGTGTACGGCAGGTACATCCGGCCCGTGGCCAGGTCCACCGGGTCCGTGCCGTCGTGGACGCGCTCGTGGTCGCCGCGGTCGTGGGTGCCGTCCGGGCTGTCGTCGACGAGCTTGCGCACCCGCGCCGCGTCCGCCGCCTCCTCCGCGATCCGCACGCCCTTCGCGGCGGCTCCGCCGCCACCGGTGGCGACCGTCAGCGCGATGTCCGGGATCAGCCGGCCGAACCCCTCGGCCGGGTCCTTCATGAAGTCCTTGACCATCTGGGTGCCGGTGCCGACCGGGTCGTTCACGGCGACCACCAGACCGGCGGCCAGGCTGTTGAGCGAGGTCGCGTACTCCGCCGGATGCGTCAGGTTGTACGGATCCATCGGGTTGACCGAGCGGACGAAGTTCAGGATGCCGGCCGTGCCCTTGATCAGGCCGCCGCCGACGTGGTCGCCCATGATCTGCATCTCTTCGTAGCCGTCGCGCACCTGCTCGGCGTACGAGGGCTTCTGCGGCGCCATGTCCCGGGCGGCGCGGATCGCCGAACGCGCGGTCTCGGCGGCGGAGTTCCGCTGCCGGCGCGCTTCGGCGAGGATGTCCTGCGCCTCCTTCATCAGCTTCTTGCCGGGGTCGTCGAAGGTCGCGGCGGGCTTCGGAGGCAGCGAGGAGGGGTCGCGCTTGTCGGCGGGCTGGGCGTTGTAGCGGTCGACGGCGCTGTTGTAGTCGTCGACCTTCTTCCGGTGGGCGTCGGCGGCGTCCTCGGAGGCCTTGACGCCCTGCTTCCACTTGTCGATGGCCGTCTGGGCCTCGCCCTGCGCCCACGTGACGGTGTCGGCGAACCGGTCGAGCGCGCCGATGGCCTTCGAGCAGGCGTCGGCGGCGGCCCACCACTTGGGCGGCTGGGTGCTCACGGCCTTCCGCAGCGCCTCGGCGGTCTCGCCCTTCAGCTGGGCGGAGTCCAGGCCCTTCAGGCCGTCGCCGGTGTCGTCGAAGGACAGCTGGAAGGCGCGGAGCCGGTCCGCGGTGGCGTTGATCTTGCCGGGGCTGCCGTAGATCAGCTTGGTCTTGTCCTCGGTCTGTCCGAGGTCCATCTCGTCGACCTCGGCGCCGAGCCGGTTGGCGACCGAGCGGGACTGCTCGCGCACCCAGTCCGCGCCCGACTCCCAGCCGACGTCCTCCAGCCGGTCCGCGGTCCAGTTGCCCGCGTCCTCGACGCGGTTGCCGACCCACTCGACGCCGTCCTCGACCGCGTCCTCGACCGCGTCCGGCGTGATGTCACTGATGAAGTCGCCGATCCCCACCGTCATTCACCTCCGGACCCGGCCTGCCGCTCCTGCTGCTTCGCGCGCTCCTCCGGCGACGGGCCGAACGTGTCGTCGAGCGCCTGGTTCCACTGGTCGTCGGACACGCCGAGGAGCTCGTTGAGGATCCGCGACTGCCGGCCGCCCTGGCCCTCCGTCATCACCGTGCGTCCGGTGTCCTTCCAGGTCTGCGCCATCTCCTGGCCGGCCTTCTCGAAGGACTCGGGACTCCAGTCCGGGTCCAGGTAGTCCGGCGTGAAGATCTCGCCCCAGTCCTGCTTGGCGATGTCCTCCTCGCTCGCGTGCGGATTGCCGCCCATGATCGAGTTGGCACCCACCTTGAGCGCCCCCGCGATGTACTGGTCGTGTTCCCACTGGGTGCCCGCCGCCAGGCCGAGCCGGTTGGCCAGCTGGCTCGCGTCCCGGACGAGGGCGCGCACGCCCCACTCCCAGCGCTCGCAGAAGTCCTCGAAGTCCACCGAGAGGCCGTGGTGCCCGGCCTCCATGCCGGTCATGGCGAGCTCCGAGAAGCCCTTGCCCATGACCGAGCCGGTGGCGCCGCCGAGGTCGCCGAGCTGGTCGATGGTCGCGCCGACGCCCTGGGTGAACCTGGCGACCGAGGCCTTGTCGAGCTGAAGGTCCGCGCCGTCACCGCTCATGACCGTCCCCCTCCGTCACCGGCCGGGCCTCCGCCCGGCCAGGGATCCGTCGACCGTCCGCCGGTCGACCGCGCATCCGCCGACCGTGGATCCGTCGCGCGCGGGTCCGTCGACCGTCCGTCCGCCGGCGTCCACGGCGACCGCGTCAGGGACGATGCCGACGACCGGCGGGAAGAACATCGAGCCGTCCTCGGTGGCGATGTCGACCGCGAGTCCCGCGGGTTCGCCCAGGGACGGCACGATCTCGTCGACGATCCGTGCCCCGAGGAGCGCCGCGTAGTCCATGGCCCGGTCGCCCGGCCCGTGCCGCAGGGCGAACCGGGCCAGCGCGGTCTCGTCGGTGAACCCGCAGATCCACCGCACGCCGCCGGCCCGCACCGACCAGAGACCGCCGTCGGCCACCGGCACGAGCAGGACCGAGCGGCGCATCTCGCCGACCAGCGCGCGAGGGTCGTCGCCACCCCTTCTCCGTTCGGCGATGCGCTCCGCGAGCGCCGCCGCCCCTGGCTGATGCACGACCCCTCCCTGGTGATCGGTGGCTTGAAGGCACCGTAGAGCAGGACGCGGCAGGCGGGCAGGTGGTTCTCGTGAAGGTTTGCTCGTGTGTCGTTTGCGCGGGTGGGGCTGCCCGGCCCGGTCACGCAGCCGGTCACGAGCCGTCGTTCAGCAGGTCGCTCAGCGGGTCCGGGCGGGCGCCGGCGGCGCCTGGCCGTCCTCCAGCAGGACCTCGGGCGTGCCCGTGCCGTCGGCGGGAACGGTCCACACGTCCTCCGAGCCGGCGCGGGTGTCGGCGGGCAGGGCGTAGGCGAGGGTGTCGTCGTCGAGCCAGACGGCCTGGTCGTCCACGCTGCGGCGTTCCGCGAGCGGCGTGGACTTCAGGGTGCGCAGGTCGAGGACGTGCTCCCGCCACAGGGCGGTCCTGCCCATCACCCGCTTCTTGTACGCGACGCGGGTGCCGTCCGGAGAGAGCGACGGGCACTCGACGTTGCGGGTCAGCGTGGTGACCGTGCGCTTCGCGACGGAGCCGCGGACCAGGTAGGTCTCGTCGCCGGTCGCCAGGGTCGCGTAGAAGGTGTCGTCGTCGGCGGCGAAGGTGACGCCCCAGAAGTTGACGTCCTTGCTGCGGTACGGACGGCCGTCCAGGGTGATCCCGAACTCCTCGAGGTTCGCGGCGAGTTCCCAGCCGCGGGTGTCGAGGATCGCGGTGCGGGTGGAGAAGAAGGCCGTGCCGTACGACTCGCCCTTCACGAACACCGTCCAGGCGGCCAGCCTGCCGCTGGGGGAGACCCGGGCCCGGCTCGGGATCCCGGCCAGCGGGTACGTCCGCACGGTGCGCAGCCCGGAGTCGAGGATCCGGGCCTCGTAGGCGGGCCGGCCCAGGACCGTCGTCGACCGCAGACACACGCCGGTGCCCGCGGAGGAGTGGAAGCGCAGGCAGCCGACGTCCGACACGGTGCGCACGGCGCCTGCCGGGCCGCCGTCCCGTCCGTCGGCCGGGACGGAGACCAGCCGGTCGCGGTGCGGCCCGGCCGCCGTGTTGCGGAAGACCAGCCGGCCCGGCTCGTCCAGACCCACCTTCCCGGCCGCGAACGCCGGACCGCCCGGCCGGGGCTTGTTCTCCTGCGCCGCCCGGTCGGCGGCGGAGAGCACGGACCAGGCACCGACGCCCCCGAGGAGCAGCACCCCGACGGCGAGGATCAGCAGGCGGCGCAGCGGGGTGAGCGTCATCGCGGGACTCCTGTGGGCGAGGGGCGCAGGGCGACGCCGCAGGCCGCCGCGCAGCAGGCGAGGCCGGCCGCCGCCGCGGCCAGGGCGGGGCCGTCGCCCCACGCGGCCCACGCGGCGCCGAAGGCCAGGGAACAGCAGAAGCGGGCCAGCGCCTGACCGGTGCCGACCAGGGCGATGCCGCTGGCGCGCAGCCGCTCGGGCACCACCGCGGCCACCGCGGCCGGGAGCACGCCGTCGGTCGCGGCGTAGAAGGCGCCGTGCAGCACCAGGACCACGTACGGCAGGGCGGGCGTCGCGGGCGCCCACAGCAGCAGGCCGTACGCCAGCAGCAGCCCACCGTGCCCGGCGAGGAACACCGTGCGCCGGCCCACCCGGTCGGCGAGCCGCCCCAACGGCAGCGCGAGCAGCAGGAACACCGAGGCGGTGCCCAACGGGAGCAGCGGGAAGAGCTGTTCGTCGATCCCGGTGCGGCGCTGCACCAGCAGATAGAGGAAGGCGTCGCTGACGGTGGTCAGCCCGAGCAGCACCGCGCAGCCGAACAGCACCCGCAGCCGCCGGGTCCGCAGCAGCCCGAACGCCGCCCGCAGATCCGTCCTCGGCTCCGGAGCCGGCCGTTCCGTCCCCGCCCGCGACGCCGGCACGTCCGGCGTGCCGCCCGCCGGGGCCGGCGCACGCTTCCCGCCCGGTACGAAGAGCAGCAGCACCAGCACCCCGAGCGCGGCCACGCACCCGCTGACCGCGAACACCGCGTCGTAACCGCCCGCTGCCACCCCGAGGATGAGGAACGCGAGGACCGGACCGAGCAGCGCCCCCGTGGTGTCCATCGCCCGGTGCACGCCGAAGGCCCTGCCCTGCCGGTCCGGCGGTGTCGAGAGCGAGATCAGGGCGTCGCGGGGAGCGGTGCGCAGCCCCTTGCCCGTACGGTCGAGGGCGAGCGCGGCGCCCAGCGCGCCGAGGTGTCCGACGAGCAGCAGCGGCTTGCACAGCGCCGACAGGCCGTAACCGATCCCCGCCACCAGCTTGTGGTTGCGCACCCGGTCGGCGAGGTGGCCGCCGGTGAGCTGGACGAGGGCGCTCACCCCGTTCTGCAGGCCGTCGAGCACGCCGAAGCCCAGCGGGCTGAGACCCAGCCCCATCACCAGGTACAGCGGCAGGACGGCGGTGACCATCTCGCTCGAGACGTCGGTGACCAGGCTGACCGTGCCGAGCGCCAGGACGGTCGGGGAGACCGCGCGGACCGTGCCGCGGAGGCGGTCCGGCGCGTCGGTCGTCCCCTGCGGGGTGGAGCGGTCGGCCAGGTACACGGGAACTCCAGCCTCGTCGAGCGGGTGGACGCGCGCCCACTGTAACCGCCGGCACCCGGCGGAACGGCAGGATCGGGGCGGCTTCGCGACCGCTTGCCACCAATTCCGCGAAAGGCCTCATCGTCACCGTGTTGTGCGCCTATCTTCCCGTTGTACGCTGCGAGTTGAGCACAACGTTCGAGCTGTCGACCGCTGTGCCCAGGGGGTGTTCGTGGGGGATTCCACCGGCAGGAGGCCGAAGCGCCGTCGCTTCGACGCCGACTGCCTTCATCGGCATGCTCACCATGCCCGGGACCGTCGGTACCGGGTCCGATCGCGCGTCGACGCGCCCGGGGACCGGGAATCCACCGGGCAGTAGCGCCGTCGCGCGGGCACGGCCGCGCCCAGGGGTTCTGAGGAGTGCCCCTCGGCCCGCCGTGATGTCGTCCCCGCGCCGACCGGCGTCCCGTCGCCGGACACCCGCTTCACCAGCACGCATCACAACGACCCGCCGACGGCGGGCCGTTCAGTAGCCGATCCGGACCAGCCGCTCTGGTCCGGTACCGACCCGAGGGGGGTGGGTGTGTCAGTTCGTCCTGCCAACACACCCGACATTCCACGCAGTTCACGGATGACGGCGCTCGCCCGAGCGGACCGACCGCTCCACGACCTCGCCACCCGGCTGCTCGCCGTGGCCGAGCGGGGGCTGCCGCGCATGCTCACGCCGGACGGCACCGGCTTCGTCTTCACCCGCGCCGGGCGCCCCGCGGGCGACGGCTCCTGGGCCCTGGAACAGCGCGGCACCAGCATCCGCTACGCGGCGATCACCGCGCTCGGCGCCCGCTTCCTGCCCGCCGACCGGCAGCGCGCGGTCCTCGGCGGACACACCGCCGAGGAGTTCACCGGCCTCCTCGTCGAGCGGCTGCCCGGCGTGCGCAACCTCGGCGACGCCGCGCTCGTCGCCTGGGCCGCCGCCGAGACCGGTCACCCCAAGCTCTCGGACGCCCTCGACCGGGTCGCCGTCCTCGACGTGCCCGGCAGGCCCCAGTACACCGTCGAGGCCGCCTGGGTGCTGTCCGCGCTCGCCGCCGCCCGGCCCACCCTCGACGTGGAGCAGCGGCTCGCCGCCGCCCGCGACCGCCTCCTGCGCGCCCGCATCGGCGCAAGCCCGCTCTTCCCGCACGCCACCGGGCCGGGACTCACCCCCTGGTACCGCGCGCACATCGGCTGCTTCGCCGACCAGACCTACCCCCTGCAGGCCCTCGCCCGCGCCCACGCGAGCGGCGACGACCCGGAGGCGCTGGCCGCCGCCGACGCCTGCGCCACCCGCATCTGCGCCCTCCAGGGCGACGGCGGCCAGTGGTGGTGGCACTACGACGCCCGGCGCGGCACCGTCGTCGAGGGCTACCCGGTCTACAGCGTGCACCAGCACGCCATGGCCCCCACCGCACTGCTGGACCTCGCCGAGGCGGGCGGCACCGACTTCGCCGAGCCGATCCGCCGCGGCCTGCGCTGGATGACCGAGGTGCCCGAACTCGCCCGCGCGGGCGCCGTCGAGCCGATGATCCTCGACGAGCTCGGCGTGACCTGGCGCAAGGTCCACCGCGGCGACCCGAAGAAGGCGGTACGCGCCGCCCGCGGGCTGAGCACCCGGTTCGTGCCCGGGCTGCGGCTCGGGCCGCTCGACGCGGTGTTCCGCCCCACGGCGGTGGACCGCGAGTGCCGGCCGTACGAGTTCGGCTGGATGCTCTTCGCCTGGCTCGGCTCGATCGGCGACGCCGGCACCACCGGCGGCACGGCCGGCACGGGCGGAACCCGTGAGGCCGACGGCGCCCGTGAAGCCGCCGGCATCCGTTCGGCCGACGGTGCCCGTGAGGCCGGTGAGGTGAGATGACCGCGCGGCAGAACCTCTTCGGCGTCACGCTCGACGCCCTCACCATGGACCAGACCGTGGCCCGCTGCCTCGCCGCCGTCCGCGCCGGCGAGCGCCTGGAGATCGGCGTCGTCAACGCCGCCAAGCTGGTCAACATGCGCCGCGACCCCGCCCTCGCCCGGGCCGTCTCCGGCTGCGACCTCGTCCTCGCCGACGGCCAGGCCGTCGTGTGGGCCGGCAGGCTGCTGCGCCGCCCGCTGCCCGAACGCGTCGCCGGCATCGACCTGTTCATGCGGCTGCTCGCCGAGGCGGAACGCGAAGGGCTCTCCGTCTACTTCCTGGGCGCCCGGCAGGACGTCCTCGAGCAGATGCTCCGCCGGGTCGCCGTCCGCTTCCCCGGCCTGCGCGTCGCCGGCAGCCGCAACGGCTACTTCGACGACGGCGAACAGCCCGCCGTCGCCGACGCCATCGCCGAGAGCGGCGCCGACATGCTGTTCCTCGGCATGACCTCGCCCAAGAAGGAGATCTTCACCGCCGGTTACGGCGAACGCAGCAAGGTCGCGCTCGTCCACGGCGTCGGCGGCTCCTTCGACATCCTCGCCGGCATCACCCGCCGCGCCCCCGAGCGCTGGCAGCGGCTCGGCCTCGAATGGCTCTACCGCACCCTTCAGGAGCCGCGCCGCCTCGGCCGCCGCTACCTCACCACCAACGTCTCCTTCGCCCTCATGACGGGACGGGAGCTGCTCCGCCGTACACCTTCCATCAGCACCGCGAGCAGGGAGTCGTGATGCGCGTCGTCGTCGTCGGACAGGGATACGTCGGACTGCCCCTCGCCATCCGGGCTGCCGAGACCGGACACGAGGTCATCGGGTACGACGTGGACACCGAGCGGGTCAAGAGCCTCGCCGCGGGCGAGTCGTACGTCGAGGACGTCTCCTCGGAGCGCATCCGCGCCGCCCTGGAGGCCGGGAGCTACCGGGCGAGCGACTCCGTGCGCGACTGCGGCGGCTTCGACGTCGCCGTCGTCACCGTGCCCACCCCGCTGCACGAGGGCACGCCCGACCTGCGCTACATCGAGGAGTCGGCCCGCGCCCTGGCCCGCTATCTGCGCCCCGGCGCGACCGTGATCCTGGAGTCGACCACATACCCGGGCACCACCCAGGAGCTGTTCGGCCCGCTCCTGGAAGAGGGCTCCGGGCTCGTCGCCGGATCCGACTTCCACCTCGGCTACAGCCCCGAGCGGATCGACCCCGGCAACCCGGTGTGGGGCTTCGAGCAGACCCCGAAGGTCGTCTCCGGCGTGAACGCCGCCTCGCTCAAGGCCGTCCAGGACTTCTACGACGGCCTGGTGGACACCACCGTGCCCGTCGGCTCGCCGAAGGAGGCCGAGCTCGCCAAGCTCCTCGAGAACACCTTCCGGCACGTCAACATCGCCCTCGTCAACGAGATAGCGATGTTCGCCCGCCACCTCGACATCGACGTGTGGCAGGCCATCGACGCCGCCTCCAGCAAGCCCTTCGGCTTCATGCGCTTCACGCCGGGCCCCGGCGTCGGCGGGCACTGCCTGCCGATCGACCCCTCCTACCTCTCGTGGCGGGTCCAGCGCGAACTCGGCCAGAGCTTCCGCTTCGTCGAGCTCGCCAACGACATCAACAACCACATGCCCGACTACGTCACCCGGCGCCTGGTCAACGCCTTCAACACCCGCAAGCGCGCCGTCAACGGCTCCCGCATCCTGCTGCTCGGCCTCGCCTACAAGAAGAACACCGGCGACGCCCGCGAGTCGCCCGCGCTGCGCATCTCCCAGCTCCTCCTCGACATGGGCGCCGAGGTCCGCGCCGCCGACCCGCACGTGGTCGAGGGCCAGCGGGTCGACAACCGGCTGGTCCGGGTCGAACTCACCCAGAAGGAGCTGGCCGCCGCCGACGCGGTGGTGCTCATCACCGACCACGACGCCTTCGACTACGGGCTCGTCGAGGCCCACGCCGACTACGTACTCGACTGCCGGCGCCGGCTGAGCGGTCCCAGGATCGAGGTGCTCTGACCCCCATGCGGATCATCTGCGTCGCGGGCGCGCGACCCAACTACATGAAGATCAAGCCGGTGATGGACGCCCTGGAGGCACGGGGCGCCGAGACCGTCCTCGTCCACACCGGCCAGCACTACGACCCGGCCATGAACGACGTCTTCTTCCGGGACCTCGGTCTGCGCCCGCCCGACCACTTCCTCGGCGTCGGCTCCGGCAGCCACGCCACCCAGACCGGCCGGGTGATGGCCGCCTTCGAACCGCTCGTCGCCGAACTCGCCCCCGACCTCGTCGTGGTGGTCGGCGACGTCAACTCCACCCTCGCCTGCGCCCTCGTCACCGCCAAGGCGGGCCCGCTGCTCGCCCACGTCGAGGCGGGGCTGCGCAGCCGTGACTGGTCCATGCCCGAGGAGGTCAACCGGGTCGCCACCGACCGGATCAGCGACTACCTGCTCGCCCCGTCCGAGGACGCCGCGGAGAACCTGCGCGCCGAGGGCTACCACGACGACCAGGTCCACGTCGTCGGCAACGTCATGATCGACACCCTCTTCGCCAACCTGGAACGGGCGAAGGAGTCCCGCTCCCTGGCCGAACTCGGCCTGCGACCAGGGGAGTACGGGCTCGTCACCCTGCACCGGCCCGCCAACGTCGACGACCCCGAGATCCTCGCCGGACTCCTCAAGGGGCTCGGCGAGGTCGCCGCGCACTGCCCGCTCGTCCTGCCCGTGCACCCGAGGGCCGCCGAGCGGATCGACGCGGTCGGCGTCCCCGGCGGCATCCGGCTCGTCCCGCCCGCCGGCTACCTGGACTTCATCGCCCTGCAGGCGGGCGCCCGGATCGTGCTCACCGACTCGGGCGGCGTCCAGGAGGAGACCACCGCCCTCGGCGTACCGTGCGTGACGCTCCGGGACAACACCGAGCGCCCGATCACCGTCGAGCAGGGCACCAACGTCCTGGCCGGCCGCGATCCCGAGCGGATCGTCGCCACCGCCGTCGGGCTGCTCGCCACGCCACCGCCGCCCCGCCGCCCCGAGCTGTGGGACGGGCGCGCCGGCGAACGGATCGCCCGGGTCCTGCTGGAAGGGGGCACCGCGGGCGGCCGTCCCAGGCCGACCGACCACCGCTGAGCCGCACACGTGGTGATCGCGAAGGGCTCACACCTTGTCGCGATCCCACCTATTCTCATCTGCGGTACGGCAGTTGAGCAGCCGCCGATCGGGGCGCGCAAGGGGGAATGCCATGGACCTCGCAGAGATCTTCCGGGTCATGTGCCGGCGGTGGTACGTCCTGGTGCCCGGGCTGCTGCTCACCGCGGGTCTGACGGTGGGGGCCTGGCTGCTCGTGCCCGTCTCGTACGAGTCCCAGAGCACCGTCGCCATGCTGAACTCCCGCAAGGGCACGGAGGCGGACGGCAATCCCTTCCTCAGCATGGAGCCCTCGCTGACGGGCATGGCCGACAGCCTCGCCCGCAACGTCAACTCCGACGCGTCGAAGACGGAACTGAAATCGCGCGGCCTCGACCTGAAGTACGAGGCCAAGATCGCGGACAACGCGCAGGGACCGCTGCTGTGGCTCACCGTGACCGGTGAGGAGCCGGACGCGGTCCTGAAGGGGAACAAGACGCTGATGGCCTTCACCGCCGAACGGCTCGAGGAGCTCCAGGCCGACCAGTCGGTGGCCCGCGACGCCATGATCAGGATCACCACGATCGTCCCGCCGCAGGACCCCCAGGCCAAGCTCAAGTCGAAGGTCCAGTACCTCGTCATGGCCGCCGGCCTCGGCCTCGTGCTCAGCCTGGTGGCGACCTTCTTCGCAGAGGCCCGCCGCCGCGGCGCGAAGCAGGCCAGGCACCGCCAGCGGCCGGAGACCGAGCAGGCGAGCGCCGAAGGCGGCCGCCCTGAGAGCGCACCCGCCGAGGCCACCGGAGCCGCCGCGCCCGCCGAGGCCGCGGAGAACCGGCCCGAGCGGCCCGAGCGGCCGGGACCGGTCCGCCCGGCCGCGCGGCTCGACCTGGGCGGTGACCTCCGGGACGGCGTGCTCTCCGGCACCGACGCGCACACCGAACCCCACACCGACCCCGCCCCGCGACGCTCCGACGAGTCCGCCGACGCCGACGGCGACCGCCCGCAGCAGCCCGACCAGCCCACCGTCCAGCTTCCCGTCCTGCCCGTCGCCGAGCGCCGCCCCGCCAAGCGACCGCCGTCCTGGGTCAAGTGACGGGCGGTCAGCCGATGGGCAACGACACCGCCGAGGCCGATCAGACGGCCCTCGGCACCAAGGTCCGCTCCGCGACCCGCTGGAGCCTCGTCAACACCATGGTGATGCGGCTCGGCAACTTCGCCACCGGCATCGTCCTGGTGCGTTACGTGCTCGACCCGGCGGCCTGGGGTGTGTACGGAGTCGCACAGACGGTCCTCATGGTGCTGCTGTCCGCGAACGAGCTCGGCGTCACCCTCGCCGTCGTGCGCTGGGAGGGCGACGTCCGCCGGTTCGCGCCGACCGTGCTGACCCTCGGCGCCCTGTCCAGCAGCCTGCTCTATCTGTCGCTGTTCGCCGCCGCGCCCGCCGTCGCCGCGCTGCTCGGCGCCCCCGAGGCGACCGCCGTGCTGCGGGTGATGTGCCTCTGCCTCATCCTGGACGGCCTCTCCCAGGTGCCCGCGGGCGTGCTCACCCGGGAGTTCCGCCAGGGCCGCCGGATGGTCATCGACGCCCTCAACTTCGTCGTCAGCACCTCCGTGACGCTGGTGCTCGCCCTCCAGGGCTGGGGCGCCATGAGCTTCGCCTGCGGCGCCGTCGCCGGCAACGTGGTCGCCCTGGCCGGCTGCGCGCTCGCCGCCCCCGGCATGCTGCGGTTCGGCTGGGACGGCGAGCAGGCCAGGGCGCTGCTCCGGTTCGGCCTCCCGCTGGCCGGCGCGAGCATGCTGTCCCTCGCCGTGGTCAACGCCGACGCGATGATCGTCGGCGCGGTCCTCGGCCATGTCGCCCTCGGCTACTACATGCTGGCCTTCAACATGGCCGGGTGGCCCGTCCGGGTCATCTCCGAGACCGCCCGCCGCGTGTCCTTCGCGGGCTTCTCCCGGCTCGCCGACTCGCCGAAGGCCCTTTCCGACGGCTTCGCCCGCGCCCTCGGCGTCCTGATGACCGCGACGGTGCCCGCCTGCGTGCTGCTCGGCGCGCTCGCCGGGCCGCTGATCGAGCTCGTCTACGGCGCGAAGTGGCGGCCCGCCGCCGAGGCGCTGCCCTGGCTGATGGCCCTCGGCGTGGCGAGGATCGCCGCCGAGCTCACGTACGACTGCCTGGTCGCCGTCGGCAGGCGCCGCTCGCTGCTGCTCATCCAGGGGCTCTGGCTGGTCGCCCTCGTGCCGGTCCTGGTCGTCGCCGCACGCGCCGGAGGCATCGAGACCGTCGCCGCCGGCCATGTGGTCGTCGCCGGCGCGGTCGTCCTGCCCGCCTTCCTGGTGGCCCTGCGGCGCGGCGGCGTCGCCACCCGGGCGCTCGCCCGGGTCGGCGTCCGTCCGGTACTCGGCGGCCTGGTCATGGCCGTGGTCCTCGTGGTCCTGCGGCAGCGCCTCGGCGAGGGAATCCTCGCCCTGTGCGCCACGAGTGTCATCGGACTCGCGTGTTACGCCGTGTGCGCGCTGCCCGCCCGCACACTGGTGCGCGGGGCACTGGCCCGGCGCCGCCCGGGCCGGGGCGCCGACGCACCCGCGGCGCAGGCCGCGCCCTCCGCGGACGAGGCGGGCGCCGTCCCGTCCGTACCGGCACAGCAGCGGCCGGCCGCCCCGGCCCGTGAACGATGAGGTGAGTTCCCTGGCCCGACCCCGCCGCCGCAAGGCCCTCGGCGCGGCGCTGCTCGCCGCAGTCCTGCTGTTCGCCCTGTTCACCTTCACCGGGCTCGGCCAGCAGGCGCTCTGCCTGGGCGGTGCGGCGCTGTGCGACTCCCGGGCCATCACCGAGCCCGGCGCCGAGGCCTCCAGACGGCCCGGACCCGGCACCGCCGACGGCAAGCCGCCCGCGCCCAGGGGCTGCGCCCGGCCCCGTGACTGCGGCTATCCCGACGAGACCACCACCGGTCCGCGGACCGCCACCCTGACGCCGCAGAGCACCGGCAACGCGGCCATCCGCACCGACGGCACCGTCATCCGCGGCTGGGACATCACCGGCTCCCTCGACATCTACGCCAACAACGTCACCGTCATCGACAGCAGGATCACCTCTACCAACTGGTGGGGCATCAACCTGCGCCCGGGCTTCTCCGGTCTGCGCGTCCTGCACACCACCATCACCGCCGTCCCCGGCAAGGGCCCGAACAACGGCGGCTCGGACTACGCCGTCTCCAACATGAGCACCAGCTCGATCGAGATCGCCCATTGCGACATCTCCGTGTTCGGCGACGCCCTCTCCATGGGGCAGGGGAACATCCACGACAACTACGTCCACGACATCCAGCCGTTCAAGAACCTGGACGGCGAGTGGCAGCACACCAACGCCGTGATCAGCAACGGCGGCGGCAAGGGCAAGCTGACCATCCGTCACAACACGCTGCTCAACCCGACACCCGTCGAGAAGGGCGCCTCCGCCGCGATCGGGCTCTTCGCCGACAGCGCGCCCGTCACCCACACCGTCGTCGACGACAACTGGCTGGCCGGCGGCGCGTACACCCTCTACGCGGGCGGCAAGGACTCCGCGGGCATCGAGGTCACCGACAACGTCATCTCGCCGCAGTACTACCCGGCAGGCGGCAAGTACGGTGCCGTCGCCTACTGGAACCCGGCCGGGAAGGGCAACGTGTGGCGGGGCAACCGGATGGCGGACGGCACCCCGGTCGAACCCGCGCCGCAGCCCTGAGGACACGAGGCCGGCGACCAGGAAAGGGAGAGGCGGACGGCCCGGAAAGCGCCAGGCCGGCAGAACGGAAAGTGCGAGGCCGCGTTCCGGGCATCCGCCTGATAAATCCCCTCATCGCGCACTACGGTTGACCGCGTTCCCACCCCGCCTTTCCGAACCCCAGGTGGTTGATGCGATGTCCGGCATCCGTGCCCTCCGCAACCGTTTCGTCGACGCGCCCGACTCGCTCGGCGAACGATTCCGCGCGGCCCGCTGGGAGCGCTTCCGCTCCTGCTTCCCGGCCATCACGGAGATGCGGGTGGTGGACCTCGGCGGCACCGCGGACAACTGGCTGCGCTCCCCGCTCCGGCCCCGGCACGTGCACCTGGTGAACCTGGAGGCGCACCCCGCCGAGCTGCCGGACTGGATCAGCGCGGAGATCGCCGACGTCACCGACCCCAACATCCCCGACTCCCTCGGTCAGTTCGACCTGGTGGTCTCCAACTCCACCATCGAACACGTCGGCGGACCGAGCCAGCGGCGCCGCTTCGTCACGGCCATCGAGAAGCTGGCCCCGCTGCACTGGGTACAGACCCCGTACCGCTACTTCCCGGTCGAACCGCACTTCCTGGCCCCGGGCTTCCAGTTCCTGCCGCTCGCCGCCCAGGCGAAGCTCGTCCGCCACTGGCCGCTGACCCACAGCCGCCCCGGGAACCCGGAGGAGGCCATGGACGCCGTCATCAACATCGAGCTGCTCACCCGCGCCGAGATGCGCTACCTCTTCCCGCGGTCGGTGATCCTCAGCGAGCGGGTCGCCGGGCTGACCAAGTCGCTCACCGCCGTCCGCACCCGGGCCTGATGCGGCGCGTCCTCAGAGCCCCCTGGGAGCTCCTGAAGCGGCTCTTCGGCTGGCTCGTCCTCTACGAGCTGCGCAACAAGGTGCTGCTCGCGCCGACCGCCCGCCGGCTGCGGCGGGTCGAGGACGCCGAGACGGCCCGGCTCGCACGGCGGCTCGGGCGGCCGCCCAGCGCCCGCGTCGCGACCGTCATCGCCACCCACCGGCGGCCCGAGGCGCTGCTGCGGGCCGTCGGCTCGGCCCTGGACCAGACCGTGCGCGACCAGGTCGTCATCGTCGTCGACGACGGCGCCGGGCTGCCCGAACTCCCGAACGACCCACGGCTGTTCGCGGTGTCGCTCGCGCGCAACACCGGCGTCGCGGGCGTGGTGCGCAACGTCGGCATCCGGCTCACCGAATCCGCCTACGTCGCCTTCCTCGACGACGACAACCTCTGGGAACCCGAGCACCTCCAGGAGGCCCTGGCCGCCATGGAGGCCCCCGGAGGGCCCGACGCCGTCTACACGGCGCTGCGCCGGGTACGGCCCGACGGCACCGACATGGACGTCCTGTCGGTGCCCTTCGACCGGCGCAGGGCCGCGCACGAGGCCTTCCTCGACACCAACGCCTTCGTCGCCCGCCGATTCCCGGCCCTGCGCTTCAGCCGGCTGCGGCGCACCCCCGAGGTGCTGCCCCGCGAGGACTGGGAGCTGATCCGCCGCTACGCCCGCGCTCACCGGGTGGTCCACCTGCCCCGGCCCACCGTCCGCTACCTGGTGAACCCCGGCAGCTTCTACACCTCCTGGCGGGACTGAGCGGCCCCCAGGAGGGCCGTGACGGCCGCCCGCGCGGGCGGCCGGCCGAGCGCCGCACGGGACAGCTCCCGCAGCAGGACCGCGCCACGGAACGCCGTCGCGGCCGCCAGGCCGTGGCGGCGCCGGTAGAGCCGCACCCGGTTGACCACGAGCAGCGACCACAGGCGCGGCGAGACCCGCGACTCGCCGCCCAGATGGGTGGCGCGGGCCGCCGGTTCGAGCCGGGTCCGCAGCCCGAGGTCCCGGGCGCGCAGGCAGTACTCGGTCTCCTCCGAGTAGAGGAAGAACGACTCGTCCCACGGCCCGCTGGCCGTCACGCACTCCCGGGACAGCGCCATCAGCGCCCCCGTGGCCCAGTCCGCGCAGGTCCGCGCGCGGTAGGCGGCCGGGGCGGTCACCAGCTCGCTCAGGGACGGGAACCGGCCGGCCCTGCGGTTGCCGATCACCGCCTCGCCCAGCGCCCGGGACAGACTGGACTCACGGCGCAGCGAGTGGATCAGCGTGCCGTCCTCCTCGTGCAGCAGCGGCACCGAGATCCCGACCCGGGAGCCGTCCGGCAGCGGTGCGCCCAGGGCGTCGACCAGCGTCGCGGCGCAGCCCTCGGCCATCCGGATGTCCGGGTTGCAGACGAGCACGGCGCCATGGCCGTCCTCCCAGGCCGCGGCGGCCCGCAGGGCCGCGTTCACGCCGAAGGCGTAGCCGCCGTTGCGGCCGGTCTCCACCACGGTGGCCTCGGGGGCCAGCTCGCGGACCAGGGCGACGGTGTCGTCGGAGGACTCGTTGTCGGCGACGACCAGCTGCCAGTCCAGCCCTTTCATCCCGGCCGGGAGCGAGTCGAGGAAGCCGGGCAGCACGGCCGCGCTGTTCCAGGTGACGACGACGACGGCGACGGGACGGCCGGCGTCGGCGTCAGTGCCTTGACGGTGCATCAGATCTCCAGGAGACGGGAGGAGCCGGGTGTACGAGCGGACGGCACGGCCGGCCCGGGCGACGCGGGTGCCGGCGCAGGCCCCGGGAGCCCCGGGGGCGACGAGGACGGTTCGGCGGTCACCGGCTTGCCGGTCGCCTCGCGCCGTACGAAGCCGACACAGCTCCCGCCCGCGCCCAGGAGCAGGGAGAACACGCCCGCGAACATGGGGAAGCTGAGGGTGTCGAAGGTCGCGCCGATCACCAGGGCGACCATCGCCGAGGCGAAGAACGCCTGCCCCAGCTCCCGGTCCGACTCGCTCCGGGCGAGCCGCCGCAGCGAACCGCCGTTGTGCACCCCGGAGAGCCCCAGGAGCAGCAGACAGCCGACGCCCACGGCACCCAGCTCGGCGAGGGTGAGCAGGTACTGGTTGTCGGTGAAGAAGTAGCGCTCCGGCGTGAACGTGCCGAAGCCCCGCCCGAAGACCGGATCCTGCACGAAGTACTCGTAGATCTTCGGGTACTTGACGGTCCGGGCCTGCGTGCTGCTGTCGGCGTTGTTGAGGCTGCCGGAGAACAGCCCGGTGATCGTTCCGATCAGACCCGGCACCAGGACCTTGAACACCGCCACCGCCGCGAACAGGATGCCGATCGCCGTCCAGCGCCGCTGCGGCTTCCAGCGCGGCACCATGACGAGCACCACGACCGCGATCCCGATGATCGACGTGCGTGACACCGTCAGCGGCAGCCCGCCGCCGAGCAGCACCACCGGCGCCCAGCGCCGGAACCTGCTCAGACCGGCCCGCGCCGGGTCGAAGGCGTACCAGATCGCGAACGGCAGCAGGATCGCCAGCATGCCGCTGAACTCCAGCGGATGCGCGGTCAGCGAGCGCGGCCGGGTGAACGAGCCCCGGTCCAGGACCGCCACGCTCGCGACACTGGAGTTGAGGCCCGGGATGCGCAGCGAGTCGGCGATGTTGGTCCCGGTGAAGAAGTCGTACAGCCCCAGGGCGGCCACCACCGAGCCCATCACCACCAGCCGGCGCAGCAGCACGTCGAGCCGCTTCCGGTCCTGGATCCCGGCCGTGGTCAGCACGACCAGCGCCACCCACACCAGGAGCACGATCAGTCCCCGGTCGGCCGCCAGGATCTCCTTCTGCGTACTGATCCGGTCCTGGTTCGCGATGTACGACAGGAGGACCGTGAGGGAGAGGACCAGCATCACCAGGCGCATCGGGCGGGTGCCCGGCGCCGGGGAGATCCGCCCCGCGCACCAGGTCGCCAGGTACCAGAACAGGCCGAGCAGCGCGAACACGTTCGCCGGAGTCCCCGCGCCGCCCAGCGCCGGCAGCGCCAGGTTCGACGGCAGGAACAGGGCGAGCGCCAGATAGCCGGTGAGCACGGCGGTGGCGTCCAGCGGGCGGGTCAGCAGGACGCGCAGCCGCCCCGCGCCGGGCCGGGGTACCGGGGGAGTGTCCAGGAGCCCCGGCAGGCACCGGGCGCGGCGCCGCGCCGACGCCCAGGTCTCCAGGAGGAACGACAGCAGGAAGCCGCCGGTCACGCCGAGGACGACGACCGCCGCGACCTTCTGGTAACGGGACTTGGGCTGCGAGACCGGCTGCTGCGGCGGCACGATCCGCGCCGACTCCACGTAGTAGCCGTCCGGCACCCGGGCCTGCTTCTGGAGCGCCTCCAGCTGCTCGGCCGCGTACTCCGTGAGCTTCCTGGTCTCCTCCAGCACCCGCCGCCGGTCGTCGCCCTTGACGGTCAGGGTGAGCAGCGGACCCTCCGCCTGGGCGGCGAAGTCGACCGCGTACTCGTCGGTGACACCGTGGCTGCGCAGCACCTCGACCGTCTCCGCCGACTGCAGCGCCCGGATCAGCACGTCCGCCGTCCCGATCAGCAAACCGCTCGCGTAGGCCAGGGTGTTGCCGTAGCTCGGGGCGGGGCGGGCGACCCGGCTGGAGTTGAGCAGCGCGAGCTGGCTCTGCGACTCGTACGTCACGGGCACGGTCGTGTACAGGTAGCCGCCCGCGAGCACGCTCAGCAGGGTCATCGGCACCATCACGTACCAACGCCTGGCCAGCACGCGGAAGATCTCGGCGATGCTCACGAACCCTCCCCCGGTTCCCCTCGGTGGTGCCAGTATCGGTTCTGATGGAACCGCTGACGCACAACACAGCCCCCGCGTCCCGCACGGCCGACGCAGCCGGGGCGGCCGACGCAGCCAGGGCGGACGAAGACGCGCTGACGCCCGAAGGGCTCGCCCGCGTGCTGCTCCGCCGCTGGTACGTCCTGCTGCTCACCGCGCTCGTCACCGGTGCCGCCTGCTACCCGGCGCTGCGGCCCGCGCCGCGCTACCAGAGCTCGGCGGTGCTCGTGGTGAAGCCGCCGCGCACCGACAACCAGCCGAACCAGCTGACCAACCTCCAGCCCTCGCTGGCCATGGTCTCCTACGCGGTGGTCCAGCGGCTCCAGTCGCCCGACGGCCGCGCCGAGCTCAAGGCGGCGGGAGTGCACGGCAGTTACCGGCTGACCCCCCGCAACAGCGGCACCAGCGCCACGCCGTACTACTCGATCCCCACGCTGCAGATCGAGGCGGAGCAGACCGCGCCCGAGGAGGCCGACCGCGTCGTGCAGTCGATCATCGACGTCTACGGCCGGCACCTGAAGGCCCTGCAGACCGAGCAGAAGGTGCCGGCCGCGACCCTGCTCACCGTCGACCTGGTCAACCGCCCCGGCACCGTCGCACTGCCGCCCAACCGCACCCGCGCCGTCGCCGGGACGGGCGCGCTCGGCACCCTGGCCGGGGTGATGTGCGCGCTGTGGACCGAGCGGTACGCGAAGGCCCGGCGCCGCCGCCGGGCGGCGGCCCCGTAGGGCGCACCGCCACGGACCGCGGGGGTCAGCGCGCGTCACCGTGCTCCGTGAGCCGGCCGTCCCGCTCCTCGTACAGGGCGCCCGTCTCCGGGCACTCCCACACCCCCGGGCGCTCCGGGTGCGCGGTGAGCCGCACGCCCGCCTTGCCGACCCAGCCCGCCTGCCGGGCCGGGACGCCCATCACCAGGGCGAAGTCGGGCACGTCGGAGGTCACCACCGAACCGGCCGCGACGAGCGCCCAGCTGCCGATGGTGACCGGCGCGACGCACACCGAGCGGGCGCCGACGGCCGCGCCGTCGCCGATCCGCACCGCGACCGGCTCCCAGTCGCCACTCCGCTTCAGCTTCCCCTCGGGATCGACGGCCCGCGGGTTGTGGTCGTTGGTGAGCACCACCGACGGGCCGACGAAGACCCCGTCGCCGAGGACGGCGGGCTCGTACACCAGGGCGTAGTTCTGCAGCTTGCAGTTGTCGCCGATGGTCACGCCGGGACCGACGTACGCTCCCCGGCCCACCACGCAGTTCTCGCCGAGGCGGGCGTCCTCACGGATCTGGGCGAGCTCCCACACGCTGCTGCCGGCGCCGACGACGGCCTTCTCGTCGACCTGGGCGGTGGGCTGGACCCGGTAGTTCACTGACGTGCCTTTCTTCGCAGGGAGAGGTGGGGATACGCGAACCGTGCTCAGATCCCGCGGCGCTTCCACGACTGCCACCACCACCACTCGCGGGCCCGCTCGGCCACCGCCGACAGGATCAGCGGCTGCAGGTACGGCATGGCCCGGGCGCCGATCCGGCGGCGCAGCCGCAGCGCCCGGTACTCGGGCAGCGTCTCCGCGTCCGGCCGGCACTCGCGGGCGAAGGCCACCAGCTCGTCCACCGGGACGACGTCCGTCCGGCCCCGGTCGTAGGCCCGGTAGGCCCGCCGGAGCGCCTGGCGGGCGAGCCGGGTGTCGACCAGGCGGGCGAGGTGTCCGGCCTGCGGGAGCCGGTCGGCGCACTTGTCGAGGACCGCGGCGAAGGCCGCCCGGCGCTGCCGGATGTCGTCGAGCTGGCCGCCGAAGTCCGTGGTGGACATGTTGTCGCCGTGCACCCGGTAGAAGGCCTGGTCCGCACCGGCGACGTAACCGACGTCCGCGTGCGAGGCCAGGCGCATCCACATCTCGATGTCCCCGGCGTGCGGCAGCTCCGGGTCGTAGCCGCCGACCTTCCGCTGGAGGCTGGTGCGCACCACCACCTCGGGAGACGTGATGCACCCGGTGCCCTCGCGGAAGCGCCGCTCCAGCCACCAGTGGCCCGGATAGACCACGGAGCCGGTGGACCGGGTGCGGGCCGCGGGCAGCGGCCCGCCGTGCCGGAAGCGCAGCGGCCTGCCGTAGCAGAAGCCCGCCTCCGGGTGGGCGTCGAGCAGGGCCACGGCCCGCACGAGCGCCCCGGGGACCAGCCGGTCGTCGGCGGACAGGAGCACGACGTAGTCGCCGTCCGCCCACTCCAGCAGGCCCTCGTTGTACGTGGCGATGTGGCCCTTGTTCCGTTCGTGGACCCGCACCTCGATCCTCGGGTCGGAGGCGGCCAGTTTCCTGGCCACCTCCGCCGAGTCGTCGGGCGACGCGTCGTCGATGATCAGCACCCGCACGTCGAGGCCGGGCTGTTCGTCGAGCACGCTGCGTACGCAGTCGGCCAGGAAGTGGCCGTACTTGTAGCAGGGGATCACGACGCTGACAGAGCTCATGTGGTGCGTTCCCCGGTTTCGTTCGGTCGGTCGGTCAGGGTCAGCCGGTCGTGAGGACCGGGGCGACCCAGTAGTTGGTGGCGTTGTAGGAGTTGTTCGGGAAGACGGTCGAAGCGCCGTACCGGTAGAGCCCGTTGCGGCCCTCCGCCGCGTCGGCCGGTGCGGTCAACGGGTAGTTGAGATGCGAGCCCGCGAAGTAGGCCGAGTCCGCGGCGTAGTTGCCGTTCGGAGCGTGGTACGAGACCACGTAGGTCGTCCCGGCCGTGATGTCCACCGGGCTCGCGAAGGTCATCCGCTGCCAGCCGGTCGCCGTCTCGTTGGTGAAGGTCCCGGTCGCGAGCAGGGTGCCGTTGTCGCTCCACAGGCTTCCGGTGTGGGTGCCGGTGTTGGTCGCGCCCTTGTAGAACGTGACCCCGGTGACCTTTCCGTCGAGCGCGGACCGGAAACGGGTGCCCAGCTCCAGGGAGTTGCCGTCGCCGGTCTCCGCCGCCTTCGCGGGCACGGTCTGCGCGCTCCACAGGGTGCACGGGCAGTTCGCCGGCGGCGGGGTCGAGCCGGTGGTGAAGGTCCAGGTCACCGGTTCGGCCATCGCGTTGCCCCACAGGTCGGCCGCCTGCACGGACACCGTGTACGTGGTGCCGAGCGCGAGCTGGCTGCTGAGCGTGAAGGCGACCGTCCTGCCGTCGCCGTCGAGCGCGGTCCGGCCCGGGACGGCGGTGCCGCCGGGGCCCTTCACGGTGAGGGCCAGGGTGCTCGCGTCGATGCTCTGGTTGAAGGTCACCGAGACCGGAGCCGTGATGGACACGCCGGTGGCGCCGGGCGCCGGCGTGCGGGCGGTGATCGTGGGCGGGGTCGTGCTGGCCGAGCCCGTCTCCAGGATGGCGTCGACCCAGTAGTTGCTGCCCGAGGAGGCCTGGGACGGGAAGCCGCTCGTGGAGCCGTACCGGTAGACGCCGTTGCCGCCGTCGGTGCCGGACTGCAGCGCCGTGAGCGGGGCGAGTCCCGCACCCTTGTCGGTGAAGTAGTGGGCGTCGTAGGCGTATCCGCCGTTGGGCGCGAAGTACGAGGCCACGTACGTGGTGTTGGCCTTCACCGGCACCGGACTCGCGAACTTCAGTTCCTGCCAGCCCGACGCGGTCTCGTTGGTGAAGGTGCCGGTGGCCAGCAGCTGGCCGGAGGACGACCACAGGCTGCCCTTGTGGGTGCCGGTGTTCGCGGTCGACTTGTAGAACCGGACGCCGGTGACGGTGCCGGGGACCGAGCTGCGCACCTTCACGCCCAGCTCCACGGAGCTGCCGTCCCCGCCGTTGGGCTTGGCCGGGGCGGCCGAGGCGGGCCACACGGTGCACGGGCACTGCTGGTCGGCCACGGTGAGCGGCACGGTGGTGACGGCGCCGATGTTGACGCTGTCGTCGACGGCGCGGACCTTGAGCTGGACCGGGCCCGGCGTCATCGGGGTCCACTTGTAGCTCCAGGAGCCCGTGCCCTCGGCCGCCTTCCACGTGGTGCCGCCGTCGGTGGAGACCTCCACGCGGGCCACGACGCCGCCGCCGGAGTCGGCCGCGGTGCCGGTGACGGTGATCTGCCGGAGCGCCGGCACGGAGCCGTTCGCGGCGGGGCTGGTGACGGTGACCGCCGGGCCCGCGGTGTCGGTGGAGGCGGTCGCCGGGACCAGGCCGGCCTGCAGCGACTTCGGCTGGAGGCCCATGTCGGCCAGGATGTTCACGGTGGCCTGCTGCATGCGCTTGTCCTCGGTCACCACGCCGCCGCCCGGGTCGGCCGTCGGGACGTTGGTGAGACCCCAGGACCACTGGACGGTGCCGCTGCCGAAGACCAGCGCCTTCGAGGTCGGGTCGCGGAAGGCGACGAGGCTGTGCGTCGCGGTGCCGTTGCCGTAGTTGTTGCCCCAGTCGAGCAGGTAGTTGCCGTCGTTGATGTCGACCGTGGTGGAGGACATCCGGATCTGGCCCGTCGGACGGCTGGCGTTCTCGACGTCGCTGTTCCACTCGTAGCCGAGCGTCCCGGTCGGGAAGGTGGCGACCTGGTTGCCCGTGAGACCGGCGACGGAGGTGTTGCGCCACAGCCGCATCCTCGCGAAGGCGGCGGGCACGGTGATGGCGTCGTTGCGCGGGCCGTTCACCTGGAACAGCGAGCCGGTGAGGATGTTCTGCGGCCGGTAGGGCTCGCCCTCCAGGGTGCTGTCCGGGTCCATCCAGGTACCGGTCCACACGTTGCTCGGGTCCGGGACGCCGTTGGGCGTCGGGAACTTGAGCTTGGTCTCCTTGTAGCAGACCAGCGTCCGGTTCGCCGTGCCGCTGCCGTCGATGCTCGGCTCCAGCCGCGTCTTCCAGAAGATCTCGTTGCCGGCGAAGTACGTCTGGTGCTGGCCCGCCTTCCGCGCGTTCAGCACGTTGGTGAACTGCTCCTGCGTCCAGTACTCGTCGTGTCCGTGGGACATGAACATCTTGTGGTTCGCGAGCAGCGAGGCGCCCCGGGTGGCGGTGTCCAGGCCGGAGACGTAGCTCAGGTCGTAGCCGTTGCGCTCCAGCCAGGAGACCATCTCGTACTCGGAGCCGTAGATGCCGTTCTCGCCGCCGATGTCCATCGGACGGTTGTAACTCACCTTGTACGCACGCCCGTCGGGCGCCGGACCCTGGCCGTCGTACAGATTGGTGCCGCCCCAGTCGTTGTACGCCTGCCACGTCTGGTCCGAGGTCTGCACCAGGATCTCGGAGTGGCTGGAGTCGTTGCGGACCACGAACGGGTACGGCATGAGGCCGTTGCCGTCGGCCTGGTCGAAGTTGGCGACGTAGAGGCCCGACACGGCGTCGCTCGGCACCGTCCAGCTCGCGGTGGTCGCCCAGTTGCCGCAGTCCATCAGACCGGTCGGCTGGTCCTTGAGACAGCTGGGACGCTGCGAGCCGTAGGTGGCCGGGTACGTCTGTGCGGCCTGCGCCGGTGTGGACATCAGCCGGGCGCCGTCGCCGCCGTACCAGCCGAGCCGGTAGATCTTCACGTGGTACGACGACGGGGACTGGACCTTGAACGGCAGGGTCTCACCGGGCTGGAGACTGATCTTGGTGGGGAATCCCGCGATGTCGCCCCAGGAACTCCCGGCGAACCAGTCGGACATGGGCGTGCCCGGCTTGGAGTTCTCGCAGACGATCGGGTTGCTGCCCGTGCCGCAGGGGTCGGCGACGGCGCTCGCCTGCCCGCTCGCCGGCAGGAATATCGCTGTCAGCGCCGCGGCCAGGGCGAACACGGCGCCCCTGGCCCGGCGGTAGTGGTTCTGCATCGCTGTACCTTTCACGGGCAGTGCAGGTCCCGGCCTGCGGCCGGGGTGGGGGAGCGGCCCCTGGGACCGGTCCTGGGGAAGGTGACCGGCCCGTCAGTGGCGGACGTGCCCTGTCAGTCCAGGGCGTTCACCAGCGCGTCCACGACCCGCCGCTGCTGGTCGTGGGTGATCTGCGGGAACAGCGGCAGTGAGAGGATCTCGTCAGCCGCCCGTTCCGCGTGCGGGAAGTCCCCGCGCTCGTGGCCGAGATGGCGGTACGCGGGCGTCAGGTGCACCGGCGTCGGGTAGTGCACGCCCGCCCCGATGCCGTTCGCGTTCAGCTTGCCCACCACGGCGTCACGGTCGGCACCCGGCACCCGCACCACGTACAGGTGCCACACGTGCAGGTTGCCGTCGGCCGTCACCGGGCGGACGACCCGCCCGGCGTCGGCGAGCGGGGCGAGCAGCTCGTCGTAGCGGGCGGCGGCCGTCCGCCGCGCCTCGTTGCCGGCGGCGAGCCGGCGCAGCTTGGCCCGCAGCACCACGGCCTGCAGGCCGTCGAGCCGGCTGTTGAAACCGGGCACGTCGTGCCGGTACTTCGCCACCCCGCCGTGGTTGGCGATCGCCCGCACCAGGGCTGCCGCCTCCTCGTCGTCGGTGACGACCGCACCCGCGTCGCCGTACGCGCCCAGGTTCTTGCCCGGGTAGAAACTCGTGGCGGCGATGCCGCCGCTGCCCGGCGTGCGGCCGTCCCGGCCGGCGCCCTGGCTCTGCGCCGCGTCCTCCACGATCCGCACCGTCCCGGGCAGGGCGTCCGCGAGCGCGGCGACGTCCGAGCACTGCCCGTACAGGTGCACCGGCACCACGGCCCGGGTGGCGCCGGTGACCGCGGCGAGCGCGGCCCGCGGGTCGAGCAGCAGGGTGCCGGGATCGCAGTCGGCGAGCACCGGGCGGGCGCCGGTCCTGGCCACGGCGCCCGCGGTCGCGATGAACGTGTTCGCGGGCAGTATGACCTCGTCGCCCGCCCCGACACCGCTCGCCCGCAGCGCCAGCTCCAGGGCGTCCGTGCCGTTGGCGACGCCCACGCAGTGCGCCACACCGCCGAAGGCGGCGTACTCCCGCTCGAACGCGGCGACCTCCTCGCCGCCGATGAACGCGGTGCCGGAGAGGACCCGGTCGAAACCGGCCCGTATCTCCTCGTCGACCTCCGCGTGGGCCGCCTTCAGGTCGACCAGGGGGATGTGGTTCATCAGCCGAGTTCTCCTTGTGCGTCGGCCCACTGAGCGGCCTCGCCGCCGTCCGCCGGGAGCTGGTCCACCGCCGGGTCCGTCGCGCGCAGGCGGCGGGCCGGGTTGCCGACCCACACCTCGCCCGGCGGCACGTTGCCGAGGACGTTGGAGCCCATGCCGATCAGCGACCCGTCGCCGATCTCCGTGTTCTCGCGGACCAGCGCACCCGCCCCCAGGTAGACACCCCGGCCGATCCGGGCGCCCCCGCCGACCCGTACCCCGGAGGCGAGGGTGGCGAAGTCGCCGATGACGTCGTCATGGGTCAGGACGGTCTGCGGCATGACCGCGACATGGCGGCCCAGCCGCACGGACGCCGTGAGGACGGTGTGGGCGAGCAGCACCGTTCCCCGGCCGAACGTCGAGGTCGCGGACACGATCGCCGTGGGGTGCACCACGGAGGTGTAGCGCTCCTCCGGCAGCGCGAGCCGGTCCACCAGACGGGACCGGGCGGCGGGGTCGCGCGGGTTGCCCACGCACACCACGAAGGACACGTCACGCAGCTCGCGTACGAGCGTGGTGCCGCCGAGCACGGGCACGCCGTCGACCTTGGTGCCCCACAGGGCCGGGTCGTCGTCGAGATGACCCGCCAGGTGCAGGCCGGCGGTGAGGGCGGCCTGCGCGGTCTCCCGCGCGAAGCCGCCGGCGCCGATGATGACGAGCTTCTTCCTCATGGACGTGCCGTCGCTTCCCGCAGCACCGCGACCACGCGGTCCTGCTGCTCCTCGGTCATGGTGTGGAACAGCGGCAGGATCAGCGAGTCGCGGCTGATCCGCTCGGTGACCGGCAGCGGCGCCGCCGGATGCCCCGCGTAGGCGGGTTCGAGGTGGCTCGCCATGATGCCCCGGCGGGCCGACACCCCGGCCTCGGCGAGGAGGGCGAGGAGCGCGTCGCGGCCCACCGGGAAGTCCTCGGCGAGCAGCACCCAGTACGACTGGAAGTTGCCCCGGCCGTACGCCGGGTCCCGCACCGGTTCCAGGCCGGACACCCCGGCGAGCAACTTCGTGTAGCGGGCGGCGAGTTCGCGCCGCCGGGCGACCAGCGCGTCCAGCTTGTCCAGCTGGGCGAGACCGACGGCGGCCTGGATGTCGGTCATCCGGTAGTTGAACCCGGTCTCCAGATAGCTCTCCAGGACCGGCGTGCCGCTCGCGTGCCGCTCGGCCGCCGACACGTTCATCCCGTGCTCGCGCAGCCGCCGCAGCCGCGCCGCCCGGTCCGCGTCGTCCGTCGTGATCATGCCGCCCTCGCCGGTGGTGAGCAGCTTGCGCGGATGGAAGGACCAGGCGGCGAGCAGCGCGCCGCGCCCGACGGACCCGCCGTCCACGGTCGAGCCGATCGCGCAGGCGGCGTCCTCCACCAGCGGCAGCCCCCAGCCCTCGCACGCCGCCCGCAGCGCGGTGACGTCGGCCGGCACACCGGCCTGGTGGACCACGAGCACGGCCTTGGTGCGCCCGGTGCGCACCGCGTCCACGGTGGCCTCGGTGAGGTTGCCGGTGGCGAGGTCCACGTCCGCGAAGACGGGCTCGGCGCCCACGTACCGTACGGCGTTGGCGGTGGCGATGAAGGACAGCGACGGCACCACGACCTCGTCGCCGGGACCCAGCCCGAGCGCGACGAGCGCCAGGTGCAGGGCCGTCGTGCAGGAGCTCACGGCCACCCCGTGCCGGGCGCCGACCCGCTCCGCGAAGGCCTGCTCGAAGGCGGCGACGCGAGGCCCCTGGGCGACCCAGCCCGAGCGGACGGCGTCGGCGGCGGCCGTCGCCTCCTCCTCGCCGAGCCACGGCACCATCACCGGGATCCGCACCGGCGCCGCGGAGGCTTCCTCGGCGGCCCTTCCGGCGGCCTCTTCGGCGGCCTCTTCGGCGGGCTTGCCCGCCGCCTGTCCGGCCGCCTTCTCCGCGTCGGTCGCGGTCGCGCCCTTCTCGGCGCGCCACCAGTCGACCAGGTCCCTCAGACCGGTCCGCAGGTCGATCTCGGCCTTGAAGCCGAGCCGCTCCTCCGCCAGTGTCGTGTCGGCGAGCCGCCGGGTCACGCCGTTGACCGCGCGCGCCGGGCCGTGCACCGGCTCCAGGTCGGAGCCCATCACGTCGAGCAGCGCGTCGGCGAGCTCGCGCAGCGAGGTCTCCGTCGCCGAAGCGATGTTGAACACCTCGTCGGTCAGGTCGGCGCGGGCCGCGAGGATGTTGGCCCTGGCGATGTCCCGGACGTCCACGAAGTCCATCGTCTGCGTGCCGTCGCCGAGGATCAGCGGCGGCTCGCCCGCCGCGATCCGCTCCATCCAGCGGATCAGCACCTCCGTGTACAGGCCGTGGATGTCCATCCGAGGGCCGTACACGTTGAAGTAGCGCAGCGCCACGTAGTCCAGGCCGTACATGGCGTGGAAGCTGCGCAGCATGCCCTCGTTGAACGCCTTCGCCGCGCCGTAGAACGTGTCGTTGTTGTACGGGTGGTGGCGCTCGTCCGTCGGGAAGGACTCGGCGAGTCCGTAGACGGAGGCCGAGGACGAGGCGATCACCTTGCCGACCCCGGCCGCCGCCGCGGCCTCCAGGACGTTGAACGTGCCGTCGACCATCACCTCGTTGGCCAGCCGCGGCTCCTCCGCGCACTGCGTGATCCGGATCGCGGCCAGGTGGTAGACCAGATCGGCGCCCTCGGTCACCCTGCGGACCGTCGCCGCGTCACGGATGTCGCCCTCGACCAGCCGGACGCGGCCGCTCGCCATGGCCCGCGCGAGATTGGCCCGGCGGCCGCGCACGAAGTTGTCGAGCACGACGACCTCGCGCGCACCTCCCTCGACGAGGAGGTCCGTCACATGGGAGCCGATGGTGCCGGCCCCGCCGGTGACCAGGATCCGCTTGTCCCGAATGTCGCTCAACGCCGTTCCCCCGTTGCTTCGTTCGCGTTCTTCAGGGACCGGTCGGCACCGGTCCGCAGGCCGACGACCGCACCACGGAACTCCAGGCTCCGCGAGGCCGCCTCCAGAATGTCCAGCACCCGCAGCCCCGCCCGCCCGTCGGTCAGCGGAGCCCGCCCCTCGGTGATCGCCGCCGCGAACTCGTCGACCATGCTCCGCAGCGCCTCCTTCTCGCCGAGCGCGGGCGCGACCATGTCGCCGCTGCGGTACGAGATCAGGGCCTCGCGGCGCTCGTCCGCACCCAGGTCCTGCGGCGTCGCCAGGTCCACCCCGCGGTCGAAGAGCGCGACGCGCTGCGCCGGGTTCAGGTCGTCCCAGATCAGGGTGCGCTTGGCGCCGCCGACCATGGTGGTGCGTACCTTGGTCGGCGAGAGCCAGTTGACGTGCACGTGCGCGATGGCCCCCGTGTTGAGCTGGAGGGTCAGGTACGTGATGCAGTCCCGGCCCGCGCCGATCGGGTCCGCGCCGTGCGCGGCCACCGCCACCGGCTCCACGTGCTCCGGCAGGATGAAGTCCAGGATCGACAGGTCGTGCGGGGCGAGGTCCCACAGCACGTCGATGTCCTTCTGCACCAGGCCGAGGTTGATGCGCACCGAGTCCACGTAGTGGATGTCGCCGAGCGCTCCCTGGTGCACCAGCTCGCGGATCTTCCCGACGGCCGGCGTGTAGCAGTACGTGTGGTCGCACATCAGGGTCAGGCCGCGCTCCTCCGCCTCGGCCACCAGCCGTGCCCCGTCGGCGTAGGTGGTGGCCAGCGGCTTCTCGACCAGGACGTGCTTCCCGGCCCGCAGCGCGGCGAGCGCCACGTCCAGGTGCGTGCCGGCCGGGGTGGCGACCGCGACGGCGGCGACCTCGGGGTCGGCGAGCACCGCCGCGTAGTCGTCGGTGGCCTGCACGGTGGAGTAACCGCCGAGGACCCGACGGGCGCGGGCGACGTCGAGGTCGCACAGCCAGCGCAGCCGGAACCGGTCGCTGGCCTGGAAGTTGCGCACCAGGTTGGGCCCCCAGTAGCCGGCGCCTATGACGGCGACTCCCAGGGCCTGTCCCGGCCGCTCGTCGTGCCGGTCGGCGTCGTTCAACGTGTTCCCCTCCATGTGGGCGGGCGGTTCTACGGGAAGGTGGGCGCGCATCTCAGTAGGCGCCCGTCGCGCGGACGACGGCGGGGCCGGTGCGCAGCAGGATCACGGCGTCGAGGCCGAGCGACCAGTTGTCGACGTACGCGAGGTCGAGCCGGACGGCCTCCTCCCACGGCAGGTCGGAGCGACCGCTCACCTGCCACAGGCCGGTGAGACCGGGCTTCACGAGCAGCCTGCGGCGGATCTCGTGGCTGTAGCCCGCGACCTCCTCGGGCAGCGGCGGCCGCGGTCCTATCAGCGCCATCCGCCCGCTCAGGACGTTGATGAGCTGCGGGAGTTCGTCCAGCGAGTAGCGCCGCAGGGTGGCGCCGATCCGGGTGACCCGCGGATCGTCGCGGACCTTGAACAGCAGACCGTCGCTGTTGTGGTTGGCGGACGCCAGCTCCGCCCGGCGCGCCTCGGCGTCGGTCCGCATCGTACGGAACTTCAGCATCGTGAACTGCTTGCCGTGCAGGCCCACCCGGACCTGCCGGAACAGCGCGGGCCCCTTGCTGCCGAGCCGCACGGCGAGCGCCACCGCGAACATCAGCGGCGACAGCAGCAGGAGCAGCACCGCGGCGATCAGCCGCTCGGCGACCTCCTTGGGAAGCCGGGCGAGCCGCGAGAGCCGGGGCGCACGGACGTGGACGAGAGGGACCCCGCCGACCGGCCGCACCTCCAGGCGCGAGGCGGCCACGTCGCCGAAGGCCGGCGCGATCAGGAAGTCGCCGCCGGCGGCGGCCGTGCTCCACGCGAGACGGCGCAGCAGCGGCGCGTCGATCTCGGGCGACGGCAGCACCACCACGGCACTGGAGTCACCGAACGCCCGGATGGCGCCCGGTACTTCGTCCACTCCGCCGAGAACGGGCACGCCGAACCGGTCCACCGAGGCCTCGTTCACCGGATCGGTCAGACACACCCCGGCGATGTCCATGCCCTGGAGCACCGAGCCCGCCGGGGCCCCGGGCCGCCGGTCGCGCAGCAGCGCGGTCAGCAGCTCCGCCACCCCGGCCGAAGGGCCGACGAGCACCGCGGTGGT
This sequence comes from Streptomyces sp. NPDC127114, assembly GCF_042677525.1. Lineage (NCBI taxonomy): Bacteria > Bacillati > Actinomycetota > Actinomycetes > Kitasatosporales > Streptomycetaceae > Streptomyces > Streptomyces sp. NPDC127114. The sequence goes on along the minus strand of NZ_JBHXTJ010000002.1, from coordinate 121,254 downwards.
ACGGCGCCGGCCCCGCGCCCAGTGCTCGCGCAGCCGGCGCCGCAGCGCGAACCGGGCGACGAGCGACAGCGCGGCGGCCGCCGGAGCGGCCAGGATCATCCCGTACATCAGGTCCGGGTCGCGGGCCAGCCCCCAGCCCAGCACGGCGGCCACGGCGGGCAGCACCAGGGCGCCGCGCAGCACCCGCCGGTACACCGCCGTGCCCGATCCGAGCTGGCCGCGCGCGTAGCCGCCGTGGACCTGGAGCAGCGCGGTCCAGGCCGGCGGCAGCACGACCACGACCGGCCAGTGCCCTCCGGTCCGCAGCACGAACAGTGCGGCCAGCGCCGCGGCCGTGGTGTCCGCGGCCAGCAAGGCCAGTTGATGCCTCCTCCGCCACCACGGGCGTGGGATGTCGACATGTGTGGATTCGACACGGTGCCGCTCATGCGTGACCGGCAGGACGGTCATCCATTCCCCCCAAGGGCGCTTCGCGCGCACCCCGTTGAACCCTCGCGGTCCTTCCCCCCGATTCGCCCGCGGGCGCACGACTCACGGGCAGGGGAAGGGCAGCGAAGGTCGACGAGGGTACGCGGCTCTTCCGCCTGACTGAACGGTGCGGACCGAGTCGCAAGTCTCCCCAGCCACGGCCGGGTCCGCACAGGACGCAGAAACCGCCCGGGACACGAGTGTGTTCGCGACCGAGCGGGTTCGGCAGCGCTCAATCTAGACCAACTAGGGCAGGCCATCCAGGAGTTGTGTGAAACTCCTACCGATACTTGAAGGAAGTGTAAGAGTCGGGCAATCAGTTGAGGACTTGCCCGTCACGGCGGAGACGTCAGACGACGTCGGGAGACCTGTCCAAGCAGGAACAGGTGGTGCTCTCCCGCCTGACCGGCCTGAAGGCCGAAACGGAGGAAGCCCTGCGGAGCTTCTGGGAGCCGGAGCCCCCCGACCCGGTGAGCGTGCCGGACGCCGCCGAAGGGGGCGCGGCACCTCATCCGCGTTGGAAGAACTCCACCTCCGCCAGGGCCAGATGACGCTTCCCCGTCAGGCCGGCGGGGGAGCCGAGCGTCAGACGGATCGTGGTGGCGTCGCTGATGCCGGTGGGGAAGGTCTGCGGTCCCGCCTTGTCGCTGAGGTTGAGCGTCCTGCGTTCCACCGTGCCGTCCTTCGTCGTCACCTCCATCTCGATCCGCAGCGCCCGCCCCTGGAGCGCGTACGCCTCCGGCGCCGACGAGGCGCCGTTGGTCACGATCACGTCGACCAGCCGGAACGGCCTGGCGAAGCTGTACGTGACCGAGGCGCCGGAACCGGGTGCGCCCCAGTAGCGGTTGCTGAGCCCGTCCGTACTGGCCGTCGCCGCGTGCCCCGGCACCTCGGCGCTCGCCCGTACCCCGGTCGCCGTCACCGGCTTGGCCTTGCCCAGCTTGTCCCGGGTGTCCTCGATCAGATGCCGCCCGGCCGGCAGCAGCAGGAACCCCGCCGCGCAGAGGGCCAGCACCACGAACAGCACCGTCAGGAACCGGGCGAGCCGCCCCGAACCACCCCGCGCGCGACGCCGGAACGGCCACACCGTCCGCCACCAGGGCAGCGGCGCCGCGGCCGTCGTCGGCGTCAGCGGCGCCGCGCACCGCCGGCAGAAGTTCCGCCCCGGCGCGTTCGGTGTCCCGCACGCCGGGCACGGCGGCCCCGCCGTGTCCTCCGCCACCGACACCTGCCGTACGACCGGCCGCGAGGCGACGGCCTTAGCGGGCTGGACGGGCCCGGGGGAGCCGTCCGCGGCAGGCGACGCCGAGGGGCGCCGCGGCGGGGGCGGGGCGGCGGCCGCCGGAGCGGCGGGTGCGGGGCGGAAGGGTGCGGGTGCGGTGGGCCGGGCGGGGCCCGGGGACGGGGCCGGGGGGCTCTGGGGTGATGCGCCGGTGGGTGCCTCGTGGGAGTGCTGTGCGGTGCGCGACGACGGGTCCGCCGGTGAGGCCTCCGGCATCGGCGGGACCTCCGGCGCCGTCGGGGCCGTCGGGGCGGCCGGGAGGTCAGGAAGCTCCGGCAGGCCAGCGGTGGCGCGCCCCATGGCGCGCCGCAGCCAGCCGCGGGCCGTGTCGGCCGCCTCGGAGGCCAGGGGGTCCTGGGTCGCCGCCGGGGGAGCGTCGGCGGAGGCCCGGCCGGTGCGCGCCTCCTCGTGCGCCGGTGCTGCGCCCGGAGCCCCGGCTCGTGGTGTGCCGTCCGTTGGGTGCGGATCCGCCGCGCCGGTCCCGTGCGCGGGCGCGGGCGCGTTCCGTACGGGCCGGGGTGCGCCGGGCGGCGCGGGGGGAGCGTCGGCACGCTGCGACGGCAGGGCCTGCGGTGCACCGGCGGACGCCTCGACGGCTGGTGCCTCCAGCGCGCCGCCGGTGCGTTCGCCGGGCCGGGACTCCTGGGTTCCCGGCGGGCCGGTGGGCCGTTCAGCCGTCCTCGGCTCCGAGGTGCCGGTCAGGTCGGGCCGGTCGGCGGTCTGCGAGACATCGACCGAGGGACGCGTCGGCGCCGAAGGCCCGCCGGGCCCGTGCGGCGCGGTGTCCGGCGAGGGCGGTGCCCCCGCGCCCACCGGGAGCACGGCCGTCTCGGACCCACCGGAGGCGGGTCCGTCGCTCGGCCGCCCGGTCGTCCTCGGCTCCGGCAGGCCGGCCGCCTCGGCCGGACGTCCACCGGCCGCCGAGGGGCGCGTTGCCTCGGTACCTCCGGTGCTCGGCGTCGTGACCGCAGGCTCGGCGGCCCGGGTCACGGAGGCCGCCTGCGCGCCGTCCGTTCCGGCAGGGGGCGCGCCGGCTGCGCGGGGCGCGCCGGCCGTCTGCCGCGCTGCCTCGGAGGCTTCGGAGCTCGCGAAGTCCTCGGACTCCGAGGGCTCCGGTGCGCGGGTCGGTGCCTCGGGTCCGGCTTCCGGCACGGCCTCGGGCGCTGGGACGGAGCTCCCGTCCTCCTGCGCACCGGTCGGCGGGGCCGCCGTGGCGCCCTCGGAGGCCTCCGACCAACCCCCGGTCCCGGAACCGGAATTGGCCCCGGCCCCGGAACCTGCCTCCGACACGCCCGCGTCCGTGTCCACGCCCGCGTCCGCGTCCCTCCTGCCCCGCCCGGGCGCGCCGCGCCCGTCCGACCAGGCCAGGTACGCGCCGCAGTTGTGGCAGAAGTCGTCCGTCGGGGCGTTGGAGGCCCCGCACGCGGGACATTCACGCACGGTGATCACTCTTCTCGACCTCTTGCTCGTCGGCCGGCGGGCCGGACAGGATCTCCACGCGGCAGAGCGTGTGGACCGGGCACAGGGTGCGGACCAGGGCGTGGACGCGGTCGGCGTCGATCTCGGAGGTGCGGCCGGGCCAGACCCGTACGAGCACCGACTCCGCGGCGGGCGGTGGTGTCGCGCCGCCCGGCGTGGCGGACCAGACCGCGCCTCCGTCGCCGGTGACGTCCGCCGAGACGCCGAGGACCAGCCGCAGCGCCTCGACCAGGCCGCGGCGGGTGCCGCGCAGGCGGTGGAGCTCGACCGCCCGGGCCACCGCCTCGCGGCGGAGTTCCAGCGGCCGACGCGGGTCGTCGGCGCCGCCCACCCAGGCGGCCAGCCAGGACAGGAAGTCGGGCGGGGCGAGCCGGGGGTCGAAGTAGCCCGCCAGGTTGTCGAGCGTCGCGAACACCGGCGCCAGGACCGTGTCGAGCCCGGCCGTGAACCGCTGGGCGAAGTCGTCCTCGGCGTACAGCGCGGGCAGTTGCTCGCCGATCGGGTACCTGCTGGGCAGGCCGGGGACGGCGGCGCGGCTCATGACCGTACCTCCGGGTCCGTGGCGGTGACGACCACCTGGTGCTGGTACGAGAAGACAAGCGCGCCGGGACCCAGGTCGATCCGGTCGACCGGCGCGCCGCGCCGCCCGGTGATCGGGTCGGCGGCGAACATCCGGACGTCCTCCACCAGCACGTCCCCGACGGCGCGCTGGAGAACGCCGAACAGTTCCCCGTACTGCACCGGCCGCCCGAACGGCCAGCCCGTGCCCTCCGGTCCGCCGCGCAGCGGGTTGAGGTGGCGGAAGAGGGCGGCGAGCGCCGCGTCCCGGACCCGGTCGGCGTCCGCCGCCGGCGCCGAGAGCCGCGCCACCACGGTGACGCCCTGGTAGACGGGAGGTTCCACGACCAGCCGGGTGCCGATGAGGCGCCGCTCGTCGAGGGCGCGGGTGACCGCGGAGAGCACCTGGTCGGAGGGGATCAGCTGCTCGAAGCGGAGCCGGTCGCCCTCGTCGGCGACGGCGTCCGGCACCACCAGCACCCGCACGGCGCCGTTCCCGGCCTGCCCGCCGTTCCCGCCGTCCGCACCGCCGTCGCCGGCGTACGGCAGGCAGCGCACCCGGCGCACCGACGGCGCAGCCTGCCGGGCGATGATCTCGTGGTCCTCGGCGGTCACCGCGCGCTCCTGCATGCGCAGCGCTTCCGGCGCCCGCAGCTTCGCGTTGTCGAGCGTCTCCCCGGCGACACCGCCCCGCGCCGCCTCCCGGTTGTCCACCCGGGCGACGTACGGCACGGAGCTGCGCAGCACGGAGATCGCGCCGCGCGCCACGTTGCCCGCCGGGCCGCCGCCGGTGCGGTAGCGGGCGACCCGGATCCGGGCGCCCTTGGGCGGCACGGCGCCGCGCGCGCCCAGCGTGCCGTCCGGCTCGCGCAGCACCGGCGGGAAGGAGAACTCGCCGGTCGTGGCGTCCACCCGGACGTGCCGGTCCTCGGGGCCGGAGCGCCCGAAGTGCTCCACCACCTCCCAGCGCTGCCACCCGTCCGCCGAGGACACCTCCACCACCGGCGGTTCGCCGTCGAGCAGCACCGGCGGCCGGCCGAGCCGGAACCGCTGCCCGGCCACGCCCTCGGAGACGCCGAGCGGCACGTCCGTGACCGTCTCGGCGTGCTCGACGGTCATCGTGCCGCCGATGGTGAAGACCTCTGCCTCGCGCACCGTGGGGGACTCCGAGTAGAAGGGCTGGCCCGGCTCGGCCTCGGTCACCCGGCAGCGGAGCCAGCCCGCGCGGGTACCGCCGATCAGCGACGCGCGGTGCCCGGCGGGCACGTGGACGATCACCTCGCCCGGACGGTTGAGACCGCCGGTGGTGTCGTCGCCGGTCTCGCAGCGCCGCCAGTGGCCGCCGTCCCACGCCTCCCACACCAGCGGCGGCTGGCGCGGGTCGACGCCCACGCCCTGCACCCGGCTGTCCAGGCGCACCACGACCGCACAGCGCGGCACCGCGGTCGGCAGTCCGAACAGCAGCGCGTCGCCGGGCTCCGGCACCGCCTGGAAGCACGGGATGTCCCGCCGCTCGGCGAGCTCGGCCGTCCGGTCGGTCTGTTCGCCCGTCCGGGGCGCCGTGAGGAGCCGCGTCAACTCGCTCGGCAGAATGCGGAGTTCCTCGGTGGTCGCGAAGACCACGCCCTCCTCGGTGTCACCGGCCGCCGTCGTCACCTCGGTGCCCGCGGGCAGCGTCACCGTGTCCGGCTGCGGCGCCGACAGCCAGAAGTCGACCTCGGCGACCGCCGCCGTCGGCGGGAACAGCTGGATGCCCAACAGATCGAGGAAGGCCAGGTAGTTCTTGTCCGGGACCCGGTTCAGCCGGTACAGCAGCTGGTCCACCAGATAGGCGAAGGTCTCGATCAGCGTGACGCCCGGATCGGAGACGTTGTGGTCGGTCCACTCGGGTGCGCGTTGCTGCACATAGCGCTTCGCCTCGTCGACGAGCTGCTGGAACCGTCGGTCGTCCAGGTTGGGGGAGGGCAGGGCCATCAGTCCGCGACCATTTCCTCGGCCCCCTCCTCGGAGGGGATCGTGTAGAAGGGGAAGACCAGGTTGCGCCGGTCGTTGGTGCTCCGCACGGTGTAGTGCACGTCGATGTAGAGGGTGCCGGCGTCCACGGAGTCGAAGGCCACGACGACCTCGTCGACCGCGATCCGCGGCTCCCACCGCTCCAGCGCCTCGCGCACCTGCTGCGCGACCCGCCCGGCGGTGTCGCCGTCGCCCGGCGCGAAGACGTACTCGTGGATGCCGCAGCCGAACTCGGGCCGCATCGGGCGCTCCCCGGGCGCGGTGCCGAGGATCAGCCGGATCGCCTCTTCCAGCTCCCGCTCCCGCTCGACCATGGCGATCCCGCCGGTCGGCCCGACGCGCAGCGGGAACGCCCAGCCGCGGCCGATGAACCGTTCGCTCATCACACGCCCCCGATGAGGACGTTCACGGCACCGGTCAGGATCATCGCGCCGCAGGTCGTCCGGTCACGGGCGCGCGCGGCGGGCAGCCCGCCGATGAGGACCGGGCCGGCCGCGGCGGCCGCCGGGTCGGGCATGAGCACGTTGCCCGGCCCGAGCGCCGCGTGCGGCGGGACCACGCAGACGTGCAGGCTGCCGGTGACGGCGGCGGGCAGCCCGCCGATCAGCACCGTCGCCACGCTCCTGGCGGCGGCAGGCGGCGGGGTGCCGACCCGGCCGCCGTGGTCGGTGGGATCGCCGAGACGGGCTGCGGCTGGCATCACGGACTCCTGGAAGTGGGTACGAGGGGGTGCGGGGGGATCGGAGGGGGCGAGCGTCGGCAGCGGGCCGAAGGGGACGCGGGGCGCGGCGGTTCCGCGCATCGGAACGGGCATGGGCGGCACCTCAGTTGATCCTGACGAGGCGGGCCTTCAGCACGGCGAGCAGACCGCCGTCGACGGTGACGTCCGCGCTGCCGGCCACCTTCACCGTGCGGCCGTCGACGTTCACGCCGGCCGTGGCGCCGATGTCCACCTGGCGGCCCGTCAGCTTCACGGTGCCCTGCCCGGCGTCGAGCGTGATGCCCTGCCGGTCGAGGACGACGGAACTGAGCGGACGGTTCTTCCCCGCGAACACGGTGACCTCGATCCGGTCGCGCCGGTCGTCCATGCGCACTTCGAGCCGCTCGTCCCCGGTCACGAGCCGCAGCCCCGAAGGGCCCGGCGCGGGCGCGTCGAGCAGCTCCACCCGGTGGCCCGAACGCGACACCACCGAACGGCGGTTGACCTTGCCGCTCGTCCGGTCGACCAGCGGCACGTCGTGCGGCGAGGGCTGGTCCACCCCGTTGTAGAGCCCGCCGATCACGTACGGGCTGTCCAGCAGGCCCTGTTCGAAGCCGACGAGCACCTCGTCGTTCACCTCGGGGCTCACCACCCCGCCGCCGCCCTTGCCGCCCCACTGGACCGTCCGTACCCAGTCGGTGACGTACGTGTCGTCCAGCCAGGGGAACGTCAGCCGCACCGCGCCGCGCTGCGAGCCGTTCGGCTCGCGCACGTCCGTCACGATCCCGATCGCCAGACCGGGCATGCGCGCCCCGCGGCCCGGCGCGTCGGCGCCCGTGACCAGACCGGTCAGGGAACGGTCGGCGCCGGCACTGACCCACACCGTGGTGCGGTAGCCGCCGTGCGGCTCCAGGACGTGCTGCACGGCCGTCGCCGTGTACCGGCCGGAGAACGCCTGCCCCACGTTGCCGAGCGCCACCGGCCTGCCCGCGCGCAGCATCGGATTGCCCTCGGCCAGCGCCTCCAGCTCCCCGAAACCGGCGCTGACCTGCGCGGCCGTCGCGTCGGCCACCGCCGCCGTCTCCGCCTGCGTACGGTACGGGGTGTCCGCGACCGTCACGACCGGCGCGCCGAACACGGCGGCGGCCTGCGGGCGCATCCCCGGCACCACCGTGTCGCTCACCACCGCCGGCTTCTCGGCCAGCAACGGACGCTTGGTGGTCGTGTCCCAGCCGCGCACCCGCACCTTCGCGGCACCGTCGGCCGCCGACAGCGCCGCCCGCAGGGCCAGCAGGTTCCGCCCGTACTCCAGGACCATCGGATCACGGACGGCCGAGGTCGACGGCGCCGGGGCCCCCGCGGCCTTCACCGGCTTCGTGAACTGCAGCACGCCCTTGTCGTCCACCCGGACGTGCGCGCCGCTCTCGCCCGCCAGGTACTGCAGGAACTCCCAGTCGGACACGTTCGCCTGGGAAAGCTGCCGGTACGTCACCGGCGCGGCCTCCACCTTCCCGACCGCGAGGCCCGCACCCGCCGCCACCTTGCGGACGATGGCGGACGCCGTCATGTTCCGGTACGCCACCACCTTCCGCCCGCGCTGCAGCCGGTGCGCCTTCGAGTACGCCCGCACCACCGTGAAGGAGCCGGTGCGGTCCCGGTCGATCTCCAGGGCGGTGACCTCGCCGCCGAACAGCCGCTCGCGCGCCTGGCCCTTGACCGTCACCACCGAGACCCGCAGCGGCGTGCCGATCGTGATCCCCGTGGCCTGCAGCAACTCGTGGTCCGGGTCGCGGAAGGTCAGCACCGCCGTGTCCGGCAGCCCCACGTTCTCGTCGACCACGCAGCTCACCAGCTGCGCGGCCCAGACCGGCGGCAGTTCACCGGGCGCCTCCACGATCGGATCGGCCGCGAACGACCGCCCTCCGGTCTCGGACCCGCTCATCGCTCCTCCTCGGCATCCGCGTCCCGCAGCAGCCCCGGCACCACGAGTTCGGTGCCCGGGACCAGGGCCATCGGATCGTCGATCCCGTTCGCCTCCGCGATGGCCCGCCAGGCCGTCGCGTCCCCGTACTCGCGCCACGCGAGCATCGCCAGACTGTCGCCCGCCACCACCGTGTGCGTGCTGCGCGCGGTGCGCGAGCCCGACGTCGGGTTCTGGCCCGGCGGATCGACGCTCGCCTCCTCGATGGACAGCGCGCACGTCGCCCGCAGCGGCTTGCCGTCCACGTCGAAGAGCGTGTACGACACGGAGAGGTTCGACAGCACCCCGTCGAACGACGTGGTCCGCGCGTTGCCCCACTCGAACCGCACCCAGGGACTCGCCGGCTTCTTGCGGCCGAGACTGGCCGGGGTCGGCACACAGGCCTTCATCAGCTTCTCCACCGCCTGCTCCACCGAGTTGTCGTGGGTGGCGGTGGCATCGAGGAAGACCTCCAGGCTGAGCGTCCGCGGCCCGCTGCCCACGAACTCGGGCAGCGCCGACTGCCCGGCCATCCGGGACGGCGACCGCCGCCACTCGGTGGTCTTGCCGAGCTGCAGCGTCGAGGGGTTGAACTGCAGGTCGAGCCGTGCGATCGTCCCGCCGGGCCTGGCCCCGACGGAAGCCGGAGGCTCTTTGAGGGTGAGCTGCGCCCGTGCGCGGCCGGCGCGAGCCGATGGGGCCATGGCGGGGACTCCTTTCCGGAGGGACGGGAACGGGGAAGGGGGACGTCTACGGGGCCTTCGGGGGCCTTCCGAGGCCTTCGGTGGCCTACGGGGCTTACGCGACGGGGCTCCGGGTCAGCCGGGCAGCAGGCCCTGGTGGGCGATCTCCAGGCTCTCCACCGCGGCCTGCGAGCTGGCCGGGTCGAACGACGGCCCCTGCCAGCGCACCGGCACGATCCCGAACACCTGCCAGCTGATGATCCGGCTCAGGTCGGGCCGCAGCGCCACGATCTCGCCGTCCTTCGGCTCGACCTTCCGCAGCGTCTCGTCGAGCCAGCGCCCGATCTTCGCCGTATCGGCCGTCACCGGCCGGGTGAGGGTGATGTTCGACCAGGTCACACGCCCCGGCAGCTGCCAGGTGAAGCCGTTGTTGCCGCCCTCGGCGTAGCTCTCCATCTCGACCTCGGCGCCCATGCCGGAGCAGGTGTTGAAGGCGCCCAGGTCGTTGCCGCCGATCGCCAGCCGGAAGAACACGCTGGTCGCGAAGATGTTGTCGGTCATCGGTTCCGTGGTCCGTTTCTCGTGCGTCGTCCGCGTGCTCAGCGGCGTCCGTCGAAGGGCCGGCCCGTGCGCTCCCGGCCGCGCCGCAACTCGGCGCGCAGCAGCCGCGAGACGGGGTCGATCAGCTTGCGCGCCAGGTCGTCCAGGTCGGTGTGGTGGTCCGGAGCCTGCGGAGCGGAGGTGCCGCTCTTCCGCCCGGGCGAGGCGGACGCCGCGACGGGCGCCGCGACGGACGCGGCACCGCCGCCCTGGTGCGTCGCGGGCGCGGCCCGCTGCACCGGCGTGACGGCGGGCGTCGAGGGCGCCCGCGGCACCACCACCGGCACGTGCCGCGCCCCGCCGGCGGGCGGCGGCGCCTGAGCGGGCCCGGCCGGGGACGGCCGGACGACGGCCGACGGCTGCGGTCCGGTTACGGGCAGGGGAGCGGGGGCGTGCGGCGCACCGGGCGCGGGCCGCGCGAGGACGGAACCGGGCGGAACGGCAGCGACGGGCACCGCGGACGCCGTCGGGGCGACGGCCGCGCGTTGCACGGCGGGCGATGCCGGAAACCGGGGTGCGGTGGACGGGGCTGACACGGCGGGAGGGCCGGACAGGGCGGGAGGGGCGGACGCGGCGGATGCCGGGGCCGAGGCCGTCCAGCGGACCGGGACCACGGGACGGGCGTCCGCGGCCCGCCGCGGCCCGGCTGCCGTATGAGGACCGGCCACCGGCGCGTCGAGTCCCGGCGTCAGGGGCCGGTTCGCGAGCAGTCGGAGACCCTGGGACGCGACGGGCGTGTGACGCGGGACCGCGCCCGGGCCGTCCACCCGGCGCGCCACGACGAGCGGCGGCACGGTGGGTGTTCCGCCGCCGCTGACACCGTGACGGGAGCCCATCGGACGGGTCCCGCGGTTGCCCCGTGAGGCGGCGGAGGCACCGGTCTCGGCCGCGCCCGCCTTCCGGAGGTCGACAGACGGCGCCGTCGGCTGCGCCGCGCTCGCCGGCATGGCCGGCAGGGGAGCTCCGAGCCCGGAACGATGCCGAGCGCCGCGCCGCCCTGCCGCGGCCGGGCCGTCCGAGGACGCCTCCGCCGCAGCGCGTTGGAGCACCGGCATCGACGCGGACGTGACGGACGTGTCGGATGTGACGGGCGTGACGGGTGTACGGGGTGCGCCGGGCGCAGCCGGGCTGTCGGGTGATGCCTCCGTCGCGCGCCTCGGCGAGGGCGCCGCCCCCTGACCGGTGAGCGGCCTCGCCGTGGCGGGAAGTCGGGTCAGCGGCGCCCCGAGCCCTGCGGCCGGCCGAGGCGCGGCGGGACCGTCCCCGGGCTGTTCCGCCGTGCGCTGGAGGACGGGCATCGCGGGCGCCGAGGCGGGCGTCGTGGAGCCCGGGAATTCCCCGGTCGCCGGAGCGCCCGGCCGGACGAGCGCGCCGGGGCCGTCGGCCGCCCCGTCCGCCGTCTGCTGGAGAACGGGCATGGCCGGAGACGGGGTGCTGAGGGCCGGCGTCTCGTCGGCCAGCGGCCTTGCGGCGGACGGCCGTTGCACGTCGGGCGCGCCGAGCGGTGCCCGTCCCTCCTTGCGCTGGACGGACGGTGGCGCGGACGGGTCGTCCGCGTGTCGCGAGGCGGCCGAGGGCGGTACGACGGTCACCCGGCGCCGGGGTACGGCGGGGCCGTGCGCGGCGGTCGGTGTCCGGCCGACACCGCGCGGGCGCACGACGGTGCGCGCCGGCTCGGCAGCTGCCTCGGGCGGAGTGGACTCGGCCCGTTCGGCGTGCGCCGACGCGCGCTGTACGCGCGGGTTGGACCCAGGTACGGCGGCGGCGGACGGCACGGTTCCAGCCGTGGAGGCCGGCGGTACCACCGCGATCCGGCGGACCAGCGGGAAGTCGGGCAGCACGGGCCCGCGCCGGGCCGATTCCGCGGACGCGGAGCGCTGGACGACGCCGAGGACGGCGGGGGAGTCCGGGGACATGAGCCCCCGGGTCTCCCCGGCCGGATCCTGCCGCCCGGCGGCACCGGGCGGGGAGCCGGCGAGCCGGGCCCGTTGCACGACAGCGTCGCTCGTGGGATGTGACAGGGACCCGGACGGGGAGTCGCCCGTCGCGAGCTGCGGCCCGGCGGAACCGGCTCCGCTGCCGTCGCCTCCGGCCGGGCCGGACACCCGGGCCCGCTGCACGGACGCGGCGGAGCCACCGGCCTCGCGAGGAGCCCCCGTCGAGCCGACGGGCGCAAGACCGGTCGACCCGCCGGTCGAGCCGGTCGCCCGGCTCCGCCGGCCGCCACCATCAGCGGCATGGCCCTGCCCGGCACCCGCCGCGGCGTCACCCGACCCGCCCGGCCGCGGGGTCGAACCGCCCGGGCGGGTACCGTCGTTCGGCGTCGATCGGTTCGCCCGACTCCGCCGGGTGTCTCCACCGGCGGCACGGCCGTGCCCGGCACCCGCCGCCGTGTCGCCCGCCTCGCCCGGCCGCCGGGCCGAACCGGCCGCGCGGGATCCGCCGTTCGGTGTGGCGCCGGTCGCCGCACTGCGCTGCGTGCTTCCTCCAGTCGCGCGGGCGCGTGGGGCACTCGCCGCCGCGTCGTCCGCCTCGCCCGGTCGCCGACCCGAACCGGCCGCGCGGGGCCCGCCGTTCGGTGTGGCGCCGGTCGCCGCACTGCGCTGCGTGCTTCCTCCAGTCGCGCGGCCGCGTGGGGCAGTCGCCGCCGTGTCGCCCGCCTCGCCCGGCCGCCGACCCGAACCGGCCGCGCGGGGCCCGCCGTTCGGTGTGGCGCCGGTCGCCGCACTCCGCTGCGTGCTTCCACCGGCCGTGCGGTCGCGCGCGGCACCCGCCGCCGCGTCGCCCGGCTCGCCTGTCCGCCGTCCCCTGCTGCCCTTGGCGGGCGTCGCGGCACCGCTCGGCGCGCTCGGGGTGGTACCTCCCGCTCGTGCCCGGTCGACGGACCGGCCCGAGCCGTTCCCGGCCGGGGCGCCGGGGTCGTCCGCATCCCGTGCGGTGGCGCGGGAGACGACGGGGCCCACCGGAGCGGTGCGGCGGACGTGCCCGGTTCCGTCATGGTCCGGATGCTCGGCGTCGGGCGTCACCACCGGTGCGCCCGCCGGGCGGGCGCCCGCACCCGTGCCCGTACCCGCGCCCGTCCCCGCGGGTGACTCGGGGCCGCCCTCCGCGCCGTGCGGCGGTCGCACCGCGCGCAGCAGCAGCGGGCCGCCGGTGGGCACGTCGCGGGTCGTGGTCGGGCGGGTCACGCCGCGGACCAGGCCGGAGGGGGCCGACGGCAGCAGCGCGTGGGCGAGGCCGCTGTCGAAGGACGGGTCCTGCCACGCGGCCAGACCGTCGCGGAAGGCGAGCCCGTCGCTCACGCCCAGCGGGGCCCGCGAGACGGTGAGGGACGGCGGCGACGTCACGCGCCAGCCGCCGTCCCAGTCTCCGGGTACGCCGGAGCGCGGGGCGGCGTCCGCCGCGGCACCGGAAGCCGCCGCCCGCTGGACGGGGGCGGTCTCCGGCGCGACGGGCCGCCGACGCAGCCAGTCCCGCCATGCCATGTACTCAACCGCCTTCGTTCACGCGGGTGTTGATGCGGGCTATCTCGGCGACCCACTCCTGCCGCTCGTGGTGCGGCAGGTCGAGGATCTCGTCCCGCTGCCAGTGGAAGTGGTAGGCGATGTACGCGATCTCCTCCCGCAGCCGGGGGAGGGCGTACGTCACGATTCCCCCAGGCGCCCACCGGAGAGGTCGACCTCGAATCCGCCCTCGCAGTGCGGGCACGTCACCGCGGCGCGGGTGTGGCCCTCGCTGTTGACGCGCCGGTAGAAGTCCTGGAGGAAGGCCACGTCCGTGGCGTACATCCGCTCCACGACCCCCGCGTGCACGTCGGTGATCGTGCCCAGCCGGGTGATCACCTGGCTGAGCAGGACCACGCTCAGGTACGCGGGGTTCTCCTTGACCCGCAGGTCGATCTGCGGGCGCAGCTCGTCCCGGGCGGTGGCCAGCCGCATGGACCCGTGCCGGTGCACCGTGCCGTTCTCGTCCACGTAGCCGCGCGGCAGTTCGAACTCGAACTCGGTGCGCAGCCCGTGGTCCGCCGCACGCGGGGCACCGGACGGCGCCGTCGCCGGGGCGGCTCCAGGGGCGGCTGCCGGGGGCGCGGCGTGGGCCGGCTGTTCGCCGGTCCCGGTGCCGGCCGTGGCCGGGGAGGGCGCGGTGGCCTGGAGGAACTCCTCCAGGTTGCCCGCTGTGACCGTACGGCGCCTCATTCGACGACGATCTCCTCGAACACGATCGTCACGGTCTCGGTGGCCGCGGACGACTCACCGGCCTTCAGGGACGGGCCCTCCCACTTGGAGGCCCAGCCCTGCATCAGCTGGATGCGGCGGACCGTGTTGCCCTCGGTGTCCTTGATCTCGATCGTGAGGTTCTGCCGAGCGGCGTTCACGGCCCCGTTGTTCAGGGTCTCCTTGATCCAGTTGGTGAACTCGCTGCTCTGGTCGAGCCCCCGGGTGATCGTGATCTCGCCCGCCTGCCGGGCCCCCGGCTGTTTGCGGATGATCTGCTTGCCCTCCGAGGTCACCTGCTTGACCTCGACGACGTCCTCCTCGACGGTGAACCCGCTGATCTCCTGGATCGACTCGACCAGGTAACCCCCGAGCTGCACGCCGAAGACGTGGGTGGAAAGAGCATCGCCCGTTGCCATGTGTGTCTGTCAACCTTCCCTTGCGGACCCGCGGGTCACTCGTCGATGAGGCTGGTGCTGTCCGAGAACTGGGCCAGCCGGAACACCACGAACTCGGCGGGCTTCACGGGCGAGACGCCGATCTCGCAGACCACCCGGCCCTGGTCGATCGACTCCTGCGGGTTGTTGTCACGGTCGCACTTGACGTAGAACGCCTCCGCCGCCGTGCGCCCGAACAGCGCGCCGCGGCGCCACTCCTCGGTGAGGAAGGCGGTGACGTTGCGCCGGATGCTGGACCACAGCCGGTCGTCGTTCGGCTCGAAGACCACCCACTGGGTGCCCAGGAGGATGGATTCCTCCAGGTAGTTGAAGAGGCGGCGCACGTTGAGGTAGCGCCAGGCCGGGTCGGAGGAGAGGGTGCGGGCGCCCCAGATCCGGATGCCGCGGCCGGGGAAGGCCCGCACGCAGTTCACGCCGATCGGGTTCAGCAGGTCCTGCTCGCCCTTGCTGAGCCGCAGTTCCAGGTCCACCGCGCCGCGGATCACCTCGTTGGCGGGGGCCTTGTGCACACCCCGCTCGGCGTCGCTGCGCGCCCAGACGCCGGCGACGTGACCGCTCGGCGGGACCGTCGTGTTGCGTCCGGAGGCCGGGTCGAAGACCCGCACCCACGGGTAGTAGAGGGTGGCGAAGCGGGAGTCGTAGCCCGCCTCGTCCTGGCGCCAGCGGCGTACGGCCTGCGCGTTGAGGCCGGGCGGGGTGTCCAGGACGGCGACCCGGTCGCCCATCTGCTCGCAGTGCGCGATGACGGCGAGCTGGACGGTGCGCACGCCCTCGTCGTCGATCGCACCGCGCTCGTAGGCGCTCATCAGGTCCGGCACCGCGACCATGGTGATCTCGTCGATCGTCTCCAGACCGGCGAAGCCGGTGCGGGCGCCCGCGTCGCCGACGTACTCCGCCGGGTCGAGGCGGGCCGGGGCCGGTCCGCCGACCTGGGCGGCGGGCGCGGCCGGAGCGGCGGGGGTGGCCGGCGCGGCGGCGTCGGGCAGGGCGACCGTCTGGCTCTCGGGCCGGGTCTGCGTGCCGTCGCGGCGCTCGGCGACCTCGATCAGCTTCGAGCCGCGGGTCTGGGTGACGAAGTAGCCCTTGACGCTCTTGCGGGTGGAGACCTCGTAGGTCTCGGCGACCTGGTCGCCCTGGCGCACCAGGACCTTGAAGCGGTCCTCGGGCGGGTTGTCGCCCTCCACGTCCGCGATCTCCACGGACACGCCGCTGACGCCGGGCCTGGCGGAGACCAGGAAGCCGCCGAGCTCGACCGGCCGGCCGGCCGGGACCTCCTGACGACCGCCGGCGGCGGACGACGCTCCCGCCCCGCCCTCGGAGGCCTGGCTGCCGACGCGCACGATGTACGCGGCGCCGCCGCCGTTGGCGAAGTACCCGTAGACGGCGTGGGGCAGGTAGGCGCCGTCCGCGAAGCCGCCGAAGACCTGGGTGTACTGGTCCCAGTTGGTGACCAGGGTCGGCTCGTGGAACGGCCCGCTCCGTGCGAAGCCCACGAACGCGGCGACCGCGGTGCCGACCCCTTCGATCGGGCGAGCACCGGACTGCACCTCCTCCACGTACACGCCCGGGGTGAGGTACGTCGGCATGCGCGCTCCTTCGTTCTGTCACTTCTGTCACTGGTGGCGGTCCCAGCTTTTCCGCCGGGCCGTCAGGGCGACAGGTGCGCGCGGACCTGCGCGGGGGCAGCGGGGCTGCCCTCCCGGGACCCGCCCCGCGACCCGCACCCCGGACCCGCTCCCGCTCCTCGACTTCCGCGGCCCGCTCGGGGCGCCTGCGCTCCGCGCCGGTCTCAGCGCCGCGTGACCTCGGCCAGGTACGGGCCGAACTCGCCCGCCAGGACCAGCCGGCCCAGCTTGCGGTACTCCTCGGCGACGGCCGTCACCAGCTGGGACATGGTCAGCGGACCGCCCGCCGCGGCGGCCGCGTAGGCCGCGGTGACCGCGCAGGCCCGGATGCTGCCGCCGGCCAGCTCGAAGCGCTCCGCGCAGAAGTCCAGGTCGAGGTCGGCCGCGCGGGGCAGCCGCGCGCCCAGACAGCGTTCCCACAGGGCAAGCCGCTGGGCGGCGTCGGGCACCGGGAAGTCGGCGATCACGTCCAGGCGGCGGGTGAACGCCTCGTCCAGGTTGGACCGCAGATTGGTGGTCAGGACGGCGATGCCGTCGAAGGACTCCATCCGTTGCAGCAGATACGCCGACTCGACGTTGGCGTGCCGGTCATGGGCGTCCTTCACCTCCGAGCGCTTGCCGAAGATCGCGTCCGCCTCGTCGAACAGCAGCACCGCGTTGACCGACGAGGCCTCGGTGAAGATCCGTTCCAGGTTCTTCTCCGTCTCGCCGACGTACTTGTCGACGACCGTGGACAGATCCACCACGTACAGGTCCATGCCCAGATCGGCCGCGACGACCTCGGCGGACATGGTCTTGCCGGTGCCGGAGGCGCCCGCGAACAGGGCGATCACCCCGCGTCCGCGCCCACCGCCCGGCCGCATCCCCCACTGCCCGAGCACCTGGTCACGGTGGCGGGCGCGCACGGCCAGCTCCCGCAGCTGCCGGTGGGCGGGCGGCGGCAGCACGAGGTCGTCCCAGCCCACGGCGGGCTCCACGCGCCGGGCGAGCCGGGCGAGACCGGCACCGCTCTGGCCGCGGACGGCCGTGCGCAGGTCGTCGGGTGACACCGCCCGGCCGTCGAGCGCGGCCGCGCGGACGGCGGCCCCGGCGGCGCGCCGCAGCTGCCCGGCGTCCAGGCGGTGAGCGGCCACGGACAGCGCGAGCGCCTCGACGTCGGGAGCTGCGGCCGGAGTTCCTCCGTCCCGGGTCGGCGCGGCGCCGTCGCGGGGCGCGGTCGGGCCGGCCAGGGTGCCGGATCCGGGCGATCCGGGCGATCCGGACGGGGCGAGCTCGGTCAGGGCCCGTTCCAGCGCGTGCCGCCAGCGTTCCGCCTGGCGCCCGGGCGCGGGCGCCGCCACCGCGAGGGTGACGGGCGTGTCGGCGGCCCAGGCCGGTTCCCAGCCGCTCGTGCCGTACGTGAGCAGGGGCACGCCGCGCAGGGCGGCGCACATCGTGCGCAGCAGCCGGTCCCGTACGCCCGGCCGGTCGGGCAGCGCCTCCAACGGGCCGAGCACCACGCCCCCGCCCGTCAGCCGGGCCTCGCGGGCGACGGCCCGGGCGACAGCGGCTACGGCCCGCTCGTCGTGACCGAGCGCCACCGCGTCCAGGCACAGCGCGGGCAGTCCGGCGGCCCGCAGCGCGGCGGAGGCGAGGCCTGCGGCGTCGCCGCCGCGGGCCCGCAGGTGCACGTGACCGGTGCCGGTACGCAGCGCGGCGACCGCGCGGTCCCGCTCCACCGGCTCGGCGGCCGGATCGGCGGCCGGGTCCTCGGAGCGCCCGCCGAGCAGCTCGGCGAGGCTCGGGTCGGGCGCGTCGTCGCCGAGCAGGTGCGCGGTGACCCGGTCGGGGACGACGAGCACCCGCGAAAGCGGCGGCCGTTCGGGCTCGGTCACCTCCACGAGACCGCCCGCGACCAGCGGCGCGCCGGGCGACAGCCGGAACCGCGCCGAGGGGATACCCGCGCGGCCGACGAGTTCCAGCGCGAGCCCGACGGTGGGCCGGCGGCGCGTCAGGTCGTCGTTGAGATAGCCGTAGAGCCGCTCGAAGCGGGCGTCCAGGTCCGGCGCGAGGGCCACCAGGAGCAGGTCCAGGTCCAGCGGCGCGAGCCCGAACCGGCCGGCCAGGACCGCGAGCCGCGAACCCGGTGGCGGGCCGGCCGGTGCGAGGGCGGGCAGCTCGGCGTCGTACGGCGGGTCGAGCACCCGGGCGACCGCCTCGGGCGTCAGGTACTGGCCGCGGTAGGGGTCGTACGGGTCGGGGTCGACGGCCTGCCGCGCCGCGACCGCCTGCCGCACCCGCTCCTCGACGAGCTGCAGCCGGGTCCACAGGTGGCGGGCGGGGTCGTCCGGTCCCGCGGCCGCGTCCGTGGCACCAGCCGGTGCATGTGCCGGTGCCTCGTCACGTACGGATGCGGACATGGGGACCCCCGGCGGGCGCGGAATCGGCTACGGACACGGAATGGGCGACGGACACGGAATGGACGACGGACACGGAATGGGCGACGGACACGGAATGGACGACGGACACGGAATCGGCGACGGGCGCCGCATCGGCCGCGGACACGGCATCGGCTGCGGATACGAGGCCGGGTGCCGTCGGCGGCTCGGTGGTCCGCGCGGCTGGCGCGGACGGCGGGCTGCCGGTCACCGTTGACGTCCTCCCCGGCGACGGCGGGCCGGCACCGGACGGCGCTCCCGGGGAGCGCCGAAGCCCTCGCCCGGCGCGGGCTCGTCCAGCTCGGCGTACCGCAGCCGGTGCTGCTCGTCGCTGCCACCGGTGTCGTGGCCCGGCTCGCCCCGCACCCCCTCATCGACCCGCGTCCCCGGCCGGAGCCCCGGTCCGGAGCGCACGACGAGGCCCTCGGTGACCGGCGGGGCGGTGTTCCGGGTGACGCCGGCCAGCGGGGCGCGGACCCGCAGCCCGATCGACGGCCGCAGTTCGCCGCCCAGCGCCGACCACACGTCGGAGGCGGCCGGGGCGTCCGCACCGGTGCCGCCGACCTCCAGCGGGACGAGCAGGCCGAGTTCGGCGAGCGTGCCGCCGAGCAGCTCCGGCGGCACGGCGTCGTGCGACACGAGGCAGGACAGCACCTCGGCGAGCAGCCGGTGCTCGTCCTGGGGCCGGCCCGCCCAGGCGGTCACCAGGTAGGTGAGCTCGAACCAGCGCGGCGGGGTGCGGCGCGCGACGACGAGGCCCTCCGCGTCGTACACCTCGCCGGCCCCGCTGCCGCGCCGGGTCTGGTCCTCGCGGACGTCGTACAGGAACACGCAGACCGTGGGCGCGCTGCGGCGCGCCGCCCAGTCGCGCGTCGGCGCGTCGAAGACGACCTCGATGCCCGACGCCTCCAGACCGGACCCGGCGAGCAGCCGCCGCAGTCCCTCGTCGACCTCGTGGATCATCGGCGCGTCACCGTGTCCGGCGGCTGCACCGTTCCGCTCACCACCAGGAAGTCGGTCTTCACCGGCGAGAAGCCGGGACCGCTCGCGGTGATGGTGCGCGGGCCGGTCTGGTCCTTGGTGAGGATGAGCAGCTGCCCCGCGAAGGTGCCGTCCCTTCGCGGTACGGTCGGCGCCGCCGCTGCCGTGATGCCGGGCTTCCAGGTGAGCTTCACGGGCACGCCGGGCGGGAAGTCCCTGCCGCGCACCGAGGTGACGAACCCGGGCTTGCCGATCGGCGGCACGGCGACGATCCTCGGCTGGAGGATCCGGATGCGCCGCTCCGCGGTGTTGTCGCCCGGGTCGGCGTCCGTGCCGCTCGTGGTGAGCCGGCCGGTGACGCGTCCGGTGAGCGCGCGGTCGGGCCGCAGGACGACCTGGACGACGGCGCCGGCGCCGGGCACCAGGTCCGGCAGCGCGCACGACCAGGAGGCGTCGCAGCCGGGCGGCGGCCCGTCGTGGGGGACGCCCGGGGGCAGGCCGACGCGCAGCCGCAGTCCGGTGGCGAGGGCGTCCCGGCCGTTGCGGACCGTGTACGTGACGACGACGCGGCCGCCGACGTAACCCGGGTCGGGCTGGGCGCTGACCCGCACTCCGGGTCCCGCGAGCGGGGCGGGCGGCGGGGGCGGCGCGGTGGTGGGCTTCGGGGGCGTCGGCGTGGGCCTGGGCGTCGGCGTGGTCGGGGTCGGCGTCGGTGCCTCGCGCACCGGCACCACCGTCCGGCCGGTGTTGTCGCCCGGGTTGGGGTCGAGGACGGTCCCGGTGACGGTCCAGTCCACCGGCTGGTCGCCCGGGACGAGCCCGGCGAAGGTGACGGTGACCGGGATCGTGGTGCCCGGCGGCACGATGCCGAGGACGCAGGTCAGGGCTGCCGGATCACAGGTGGCGCCGGGCGCCGTGAGGGCGGTGACGGTCAGGCCGGTGGGCGGCGCGACGGTCAGCCGGGTGCCGGGGGAGGCCGCCGGGCCGTGGTTGACGACGTTCACCCGGGCGGTCGCGGTCTCGCCCGCGGTCACCGGGGGAAGGGCCGCGGGCGCCTCGACCGCGAGGTCGACGGACTGCTGGACGGCGGGTTCCTTCTGGCGGCCGGGCAGGTCGACGGTGAGGTGGACGAGTTCGCCGGTGGCCACGTCCACCCTCTTCAGCTTCTCCGGGCTGTTGGGTGCCCGCTTCGGCCGGACGCTGATGATCAGGCTCTTCGCGTCGGCCGTCCAGGCGGCGTCCCGGGGCTGGAACGGGCCGGGGTTCTCCGGAAGTTCGCGCCGGCACGCGCCCGGCACGTCGCGCGCGGCCCCGGGCAGCAGCACGCGGCAGGTGTCGCCGGTGAGGGAGGTGAGCAGGATGCCGTTGCGCTCGTCGAGGCGGCCGCCGCCGCTCTTGCGGTTGAGGGCGATGGTGGTGCCGTCCGGCGAGAACGCGGGGCTGTCGTCGATGACCTCGCAGTCACCCGGGCAGATCGCGGCGCTCAGGTCGCGCTGCCGGTCCGGCCGGTCCAGCCGGTCCACAGGCACCGTCCAGACGTGCTTGTTCCCGCCGTTGCCGTTGATCACCAGGTTGCGGGTGAAGGCCAGGGTGGTGCCGTCGGAGGACCAGGCGGGCTGGGCGTCACCGCCTCGCGGCTGACCGGCCGGCGGGACGATTTCGCCGCGGATCGCTCCCGAGGCGGCGTCCGCGACGAGGATGCGGCTGGTCCAGGCGACCCCGCCGGTCCCGTCGGGCGACATGCGGGTGAAGGCGAGGAGCCGTCCGTCCGGTGAGAACGCCGGGTCGGTGTCCCGGTCCCCGGGGCCGCGCCCGGCGAGCGGCAGCGGCGCCTCGTGGGTGCCGTCGGCGTCCACCATCCAGATCCGCTCGATCCGCCGGTCGGCGGTGCCCTCGAACCGGGTCACGACGATCCGGCGCCCGTCGGGCGTGTAGCTCTGCCGCTCGGTCCACGGGTCGGAGCCCTTGGCGGGCTGGAACAGCGGGTCCTTGGCCGGGTCGGTGTTGGTGTCGGCGGCCGGGTCCTCCTTGAGGATCTCCACGTTGAGGTCCCGCGGATCCGCGCCGTCCGGGCGGGCGTCCTGCAGGGTGACCACGTGCGGACCGGCCGCCGAGGTGCGCTCGACCACCGCGCCGCCGCCGGTCACCGGTCCGAGCCAGGTGACCTCGCTGATCTCCCGGTCCTCGCTCAGCTCGACCTTCGGGGTGGCCTCCGAGTGCGCGTCCACCCGGAAGACGTGGTTCCAGTCGCCCTCGCAGTCGCAGGTGCGGTCCGGGCTGAGGAACAGCAGACCGTTCCCGTCGGGCAGCCAGGCTGCCCCATGGGTCCGCCACTTCGCCTGCGCGCCCGACAGGAGCTGCCCCTTGGCGACCCCGTCGGTCCACTTCAGGCGCGGGCCGTCGGGGCCGGTCGCGGTGTACGCGATGACGTCCCGGTTCTCGGCGTCGTCCACCGGGTTCCAGACCGGCTCGGACGCGGTGCCGTGGGTCGGGTCGCTGACCAGTCTGGCGGCGCCGCCGTTCATGGGACGCACGTACACCTGCCGGCCGAGGACCGGGTCGGCGTCGCTCACGTACGCGAGGCGCCTGCCCTCCGGCGAGACCGTGGGGTGCACCTCGTTCGCCGGGGTCTCCGTCAGCCGGGCGAGTCCGGCGCCGTCGGTGCCGACCCGCCAGATGTCGCGCTGCCCGCCGTCGCGCGGTGCCGCGTCGAAGACGACCGCGCGGCCGTCCGGGGTCAGCCGGGGGTTCGCGGCGTCGAGACCGCTGGTCAGCCGGTGCACCGCGCCGTCGGCGGTCCGCAGGTAGATCTGCGGGGCCGGCTCGTCGCGGCGGCTCGCGAACACCAACCGGTCGCCGAGCGCGGCGGGTTGCACGTCCATGTGGGCCGGGCCCGGCCCGAACAGGGGCGTGCTGTCGGTCGCCGTCGTCACCCGGCCGAGGCTGCGGTGCCGGGTGCCGGCGAACGCGATCCGGCCCTCACCGGCCGCGGCGGCCCGAGGGCCCGCCTGCGCCTCGTCCGGGGCGGAGGCCGCCGTCACCGCCAGGAGGGGGACCAACAGCAGCAGCGGTGCCGCGGCCCTTCCCCAGCGGTACCGCCGGCCACCGGAGCCACCCGTGCTCATCAGGGTCCACCTCACAGTCCGGTGCATCACAGTCCTGTGTGCCAGCCTGCGGGCCGGCGGGCCCGCCGGGCAGGGCCAGGGGGCCGCACCCGGGGGAAACGCGCGGTGCGCTTTCGGGCAGCCGCGGCCACGGCGGCCGGCCGCCGCCGGCGTCGCCTTGGCCGGCGTCCGCGCCTTCGCCATGGCCGTCGCAGTCGTCGTCTCCGTGGCCGTCGCCGCCGCCGGCGTCGTCGCTCAGATCAGACCGTTGCGCAGGGCGAAGCCGACGGCGTGCGTGCGGTTGCGCAGCTGCAGTCGCGTGATCACCTCGTGCAGCACGTTCTTGACGGTCCGTTCGGAGTACGAGGTCTTCCGCGCGATCTCGGCGGTGTCCAGGCCCTCCGACACCAGCCGCAGCATGTCGGCCTCGCGCGCCGTGAGCGTGGACAACGAGGAGGCGTGCGGGTCGAGCGCCGCTCGCTGCAGGCTGCCGACGTGCTGCAGCAGGCGGGCGAGCAGATCGCCCGGCAGCACTCCCTCGCCCTTCGCCATCGCGAGCACCAGCCGTAACAGCCGGTCCTGGTCCGCCTCGGCGCGCCGCAGCACCGCCGTGACCCCGCACTCGATGGCCCGCTGCAGGGCGTCCCCCGACTCGAAGGTGCCGACCACCAGGCCGGTGGAGGTGCGCGGGTCCTGCCGCAGCCGTCGCAGCAGCGCCACGGTCTCGTCGTCCACGCTGTCCACGGCCACCAGCGACACCTGGGCGCCCTCCGGGCGCCCCTCGACGACGAGTTCGAGTTCCGGGCGCTGGCGCAGCTGATGGACCACGCCGACGTGGAGCACCGGATCGGCGGCGTACACCGCCACCGAGATCCGCCGCCCCGCGCGGGGCGGTGTCACCGTGCCGGACGAGGAGATGGTGTCGCCCTGCTGAGCCTGTGTCATGTGCGTTCCTGTTCGATGAGACATGTGGGGGGCCGGGGTGTCCGGCGGACCGGAGCCGACCGGGCGCTGAGGAGATGCGGAGCCGGACGGGCTCCAGGGAGATGCGGATGCGGAGCCGGACGGGTTCCAGGGAGATGCGGATGCGGAGTCGGACGGGCCTTGGGGAGATGCGGAACGGGCCGGGAGAGTTCCGCGCGCGGAGCCGGGCCGGAACACGGCCGGGCCTACGGGGCACCGCCGTTGCCCGGTGCGTTGCCCTCCGGTCCGTTCCGGCGCCCGGTGCGCCGTCGCTAGCGTCGAGGGGTGACGTCCCCAGCAGCCTCTTCCAGCCCTGGCGCGCCCGCGCCCGACATCCCGCGGGTGTCCGTGACGCCGGGCGGCACCGCGACCACCAGCCTGACCGTGCGCAACGACGGTGACATCGTCGAGGCGTACGGCCTGGAGGTGGTCGGCGACTGCGCCGCCTGGACGACGGTCGAACCCGAGCGGGTCTCGCTGTATCCGGGCACCTCCGAGACGGTGACGATCCGGCTGGCGCCGCCGCGTTCCCCGCAGGTGCGGGCCGGTGACCTGCCCCTCGCCGTACGCGTGCTGCCCACCGAGCACCCCGAGGCGGTGCGGGTCCCCGAGACCGTCGTGCACGTCGAGGAGTTCCGGGAACTGCGCACCGCCGTCGCCCCGCGCCGCCGCCGCGGCTGGCTCCGCGGGCGTTACCGGCTCGCGGTGCGCAACGAAGGCAACGCGCCCGTACGACTGGGCTTCACGGCCGGACAGCCGGGCGAGGAGCTGAAGTTCGACTTCAAGCCCGCCGACCGGTCGCTCGAGCCGGGGGAGTCCGCCGAGGTGGGGCTGCGGGTGCGTACGGGCCGGCCCGTGTGGTTCGGAACGCCGGTCACCTGGCCCTTCACCCTGGACGTGACCGAGGAGCGGGACACCGGGGAGGCGCAGGACCCGGCTCTCGTCCGGGCACCGCTGGACGCGGAGTTCGTCCAGATCCCGATTTTCCCGAGGTGGCTGCTCGCGGTCCTGGCGGCGCTGCTCGCGCTGCTGATCGCCTGGTTCGCCCTGGTCCGCCCGGCGGTGCGCAGCACCGCCAAGGAGGCCGCCGACGAACTCGTCCAGAAGCGGCCGGCCCCCAGCGCCGAGCCGAGCGCGCCGCCCTCCACCGGGACCGGCGAGGGCAGGCGTCCTGGCGGCACCGGGCAGGGGCCGGGCGGAAACGGCGCCGGTGACGGCACGGGCACCGGCAGCGCCACCGGTTCCGCTTCCGGCGGCGGGCAGCAGGGCTCGACCACGATCGACCTGGAGACCTCCGGCGGCCGGACCGAGACCGGCACCTACACCGTGCCGAAGGACAAGGCGTTCGGTATCACGGACATCGTTGTCGCCAACTTCCAAGGGGACGAGGGCGTGATGACCATCGCCTTCGGCGACCGGAAGATCACGACGATCGCGCTGGAGACCTTCCGCAACCAGGACTACCACTGGGTCACCCCCATCAGGATCGTCGAGAACCAGACCGTGACCATCCAGGTGACCTGTGCGAAGCCGGGCACCCCGGCCACCGGGCGGCAGGCGCAGAAGTGCCACGAGGTCCTGAACGTGAGCGGAGTGCTCAGCGACCTCAGGTGAACCGGGCGGCACGGCCCATCCTCGGAGCCGGATCCGTAAACATGCAAGCCGCACGCAACCGCGCTGTCCAGAAGGCGACGGCCACCTGGTGCGAGGAGCTGTCCGGTTTGCGGACATGTGTTCGTACGGAAAAACGTCAAAACGGCGGACTTCGGTCCGCCGTTTCCCGTCCGGCACGCGAAACAGGAAGGCCGGATCGCGTGCCTTCGTCCGTCGCGCCCCGACCCGTCGGGCTCGTCAGGACTGTCGGACTTGTCGCTCCTGTCGCACCTGTCGGCCCGTCAGCGGCGCTGCCACCGACGCCGCGAACCGCTTCCTCGTCGCGTCACCGCAAGGACGCCGACTCCCTTGAAGCGAGCTGAAGCGAGTCGAAGCGAGCCGCGGGGGATCCGAAGTGAGCCGGAGCGAATGAACTCCCTTGCCGGAAAGGGCCTCTTGGAGCGGTACGCCGTGGTCATACTGGCCCGGTGCCCAGCATCGTGATCCCCGCCCACAACGAGGAGCGCACCCTCGGCCGGCTCCTGGACCGCCTTCTGGAAGGCGCCGCGGAGCGGGAGTTCGACATCCTCGTCGTGTGCAACGGCTGTACGGACGACACCGCCGCCGTCGCCGCCGCGCGCGGCCCGCGGGTCCGCGTCGTCGAGACGCCCGTCCCGTCCAAGCACGAGGCGCTGCGCCTCGGCGACCGGCACGCCGAGGGCTTTCCCCGGCTGTACGTGGACGCCGACGTCGAACTCGGCGCCGCCGACGTACGCGCCCTGAGCGCGGCGCTCTCCGGACCCGGCGCCGTGCTCGCCGCCGCGCCCGCGCGCGAGCTCCCGATGACGGGCTGCTCCTGGCGGGTGCGCGCCTACTACCGCGTCTGGCAGCGGCTTCCGGCGGTACGCGACGGCCTGTTCGGGCGCGGAGTGATCGCCATGTCGGCCGAGGGCCACGCCCGGCTCGCCGCGCTCCCGCCGCTGATGGCCGACGACCTGGCCGCCTCCCTCGCCTTCGCGCCGACGGAACGGGCGGTGATCCCCGCTGCCCGCGTCGTCGTCCGTCCGCCCCGCACCTGGCCGGACCTGATCCGCCGCAGGATCAGGGCGGCGACGTCGACGGCCCAGCTGGAGGCCCATCAGGGCGCCGCCTCCGCCGCCGGAACCCCGCAGCCCTCCGCCCGGACCGGGATCTCGGACCTGCGCGCCCTGCTGCGCGCGGACCCGACCCTGCTCCCCGCCATGGCCGTCTTCCTCTCGGCTGCGCTCGCCGCGCGCAGGGGCGCGCGCAAGGCGGTCGCGGCGGGAGACTTCGACACCTGGCTCAGGGACGAGAGCAGCCGGCAGTGAGCGGTCGGCCCGGGCCGGAGGCGACCCGAGGGATCCGGCCGTTCCGGCCCCGCGCGTGATCGACGGTGCCTAGGCTGCACATGATCACGCCGAGAGAGGGCCACTCATGACCTACCGGATCCCGGGGCGACGCGCCGCCGCGCCGGCGGCGCTCGCGCTCGCCGTCTGCACCGCCTGGACGGGCACCGTCGTGCCGACGGCCCGCGCCGAGGAGCGCACGGCGGCGGTGGCGGCGGCGGACGCCGGGCCGCTCACGCCCGCGACCCGGTTCTACGTGGACCCCGACAGCGGGGCCGCACGGCAGGCGGCCGTGGACGCCGCCGCCGGCGACACGGACGACGCGGCGAACATGACCCGGCTCGCGGGCCTGCCGCAGGCCGCCTGGTTCACCGGAGGCACGCCCGCGGAGGTCCGCGCGGACGCCGCCGCCCTCGTCGCACGGGCCGGCGCCGCCGGGCAGGTGCCGGTGCTCGTCGCGTACAACGTGCCCGGTCGTGACTGCGGCCTCTACTCCGGCGGCGGCGCCACGTCCTCCGCCGCCTACCGGGAGTGGATCACCGCGCTCGCCGAGGGCGTCGGGGACGCCCCGGCCGTCGTGGTCCTGGAGCCCGACGGCCTCGCCGCCCTGCCCAAGGACTGCGCGGGCTCGGTCGACCCCACCGGTGAGCTGACCGCCGCCCGCCTCGCCGACCTCGGCTTCGCCGTGACCACCCTCAAGCAGCGGCCCGGCACGGCCGTCTACCTCGACGCCGGCAACAGCCAGTGGCGTGCCGTCGGCGACATGGCACGGCGGCTCATCGACGCGGGCGTGGCCCGCGCCGACGGCTTCTCGCTCAACGTGTCCAACTTCCAGCCCACCGACCACCAGACCCGCTACGGCACCTGGGTCTCCCAGTGCGTCTGGTTCGCCACCGAGGGCCCGGAGTGGGGCCGCGGCCACACCGACTGGTGCGCGAGCCAGTACTACTCCGCCGCCGCCCCGAACGACGGCCGCCCGGGCAACGCGGTCTCCGCCGACGACCCGACCACCTGGCACTGGACCGACGCCTGGTACGCCCAGTCGGCCGGGCAGCCCTCCACCACCGAGCTCGCCCACTTCGTCGTCGACACCAGCCGCAACGGCCGCGGCCCCTGGCAGCCCGCCGCCGGCACCTACGCCGACCCGGAGACCTGGTGCAACCCGCCGGGCCGCGGCATGGGCCCGCGCCCGACCGCCGACACCGGCCTGCCCCTCGTCGACGCGTACCTGTACGTGAAGACGATCGGCGACTCCGACGGCAGCTGCACGCGCGGCACGCCCGGTCCCGTCGACCCGGTGTACGGGGTCGTCGACCCGCCCGCCGGCGCCTGGTGGCCGGACTTCGCCCACGCCCTGGCCCGCAACGCCGAACCCGCCCTCCTGCCCTGAGACACCGGGCCTTCCCCGTGGCCCGCCGGCGGCCCTCCAAGGGCCTCGGAGGGCCACGGGCACGTCGCCCTCAAGCCGCCCTCGCGTCGCGGCCTTCTTCGAACGGGCTCTCGACGCGGGGCCCCGCCCTGCGCGATGATCACGCCCGCACCACACCACCCCCCCTCTCCTTCGCATCCCCTACCGGGAGGACGTTGATGGCTCGCCGCACATCCCGCGGCCTGATCGCCGCGGCCACCGCCACCGTGGCGCTGATCGCTCCGGCCGGCTCGGCCTCGGCCTCGGGGACCACCCCCGTCGCCGCCGGACCGCAGGCCCGTGTCTTCATGGTCAACCCCGTGCAGTCCACGGGCGACCAGTCGCTCGCCGACGCCAAGGACGCCGCCGGCGCGGTGCCCGGCTCGGCGTACACCACCGTGGAACTCCGCGGTCTCGACGGCAGCGGAGGGCTCTCCGGCCGCTGGGCGTACGTCCGTTCCGACACGGGCGCCTCGGCGAAGACCGCCGAGGCCGGCTCGTACGACCGCGGCGACGACCAGTTCGAGCAGGTCATGGCGTACTTCTGGGTCAACGAGGCCCAGGAGTACCTGCAGGGACTCGGCTTCGGCAGCGAACTGCCCGGCGCCAACGACCGCGCGCAGCCCGTGCGCATCAACCAGTGGGGCTCGGACAACTCCTTCTTCACCGACAAGAAGGACGAGATCCGCTTCGGCAAGGGCGGCGTCGACGACGCCGAGGACGCCGAGGTGATCGTGCACGAGTACGGGCACGCCGTGCACGAGGCCCAGGTTCCCGGCTTCGGGACCTCGGCCGAGGCCGGTGCGATCGGCGAGGCCTTCGGCGACTACCTGGCCGTCGAGGTCGGCAACGCCGCGGCCGCCCGCCACGGCTGGCCGGTGAAGGCGAACCCCGCCTGCGTGGCCGACTGGGACTCCGTCTCGTACAGCAGGGCCCCACACTGCCTGCGCACGGTCGACGGCGACAAGGTCTATTCCGACCGGACCGGTGAGGTGCACGCCGACGGCGAGATCTGGTCCCGGGCGCTGTGGGACATCCGCGGCGCGCTCGGCGCCAGGACCGCCGACCGGATCATCGTGAACGCCCAGTTCGGCTTCGCTCCCGACACCTCCTTCGCGGACGCCGCGGCGAAGACGATCGCCACGGCGCGCGCCATGTACGGGCAGGGCGCGGCGGACGCGGTCCGCGACGCCTTCCGGGCCCGCGAGATCCCGGGGGTCTGAGGACGGCCCTGAGCCGGCGGGTGCCGAACCGGGCACCCGCCGGCGGATGCCCCGGGTTCGGCCCGGCGGGTGACCCGCCGGCCGCCCCGGTGGGATCCCGGACGGCGCAGGGGGTATCGAGTACAGACACCCCCTCGCGACGGAAAGGAGCCCCCTCATGGAGACCGGCAGGAGCGTCGGCTTCGTCACGTCCTTCGACCGGGCGGCCGGATACGGCTTCGTCCTACCGCTCAACTCCGAGGAACCCGTCTTCTTCCGCACCGACGACATCGAGGGCGGCCACGCCCTGTCCGAGGGCCAGCAGGTCTCCTTCGTCCTCGTCCTCGGTGACGGCCGGTTCGAGGCCCAGCAGATCCGTCCCTGACCCGAGCAGGGACAGCGGGACGCGGCGGAAGACGATCGACTCGTACGGGCCGGCCACCCCCGTCTCGTACAGCACGCCGACCGTGCCCGCGTCCGCCCGCACCAGGTCCGAGTACGCGGCCGGACGGGACGAGAGCGTGAGCGCGCGGACGACGGTCCGGCCGCCGTCGGTGCTGGTCCACAGGGCCGCCGCGGCGCGGCGGTCGGGGACGGAGGGAGCGGAGAGGAGCAGCAGGCCGGGCCGCCCCGGCACGGACAGCAGGCTGCCCTGCACGACCGGCACGTCGGCCAGGCCGGGCGTGGGCGCGTAGGGCCGGTCGAGCGTGGCACCGCCGTCGGCCGACCGGGCGTCGGCGCGGTTGCCCGGGCCGGAGCCGTGCTGGTCGCGGGCGCTGAAGTAGAGGCCGCCGTCGGCGAGTTCGGCCACCGTGGACTCGTTGGTGTTGACCGTGCCCTCGTACGACGCGTCGGCGTAGCCGATGCGCCAGTGGTGACCGCCGTCGTCGCTGTACAGGGCGTGGGCGCCGTAGTAGCGCGGCTCGCGCCCGGTGTCGGGCGAGCCGGGCGGAGGCGCGGCCGAGTGGTTGGCGGGGACGACGAGCCGGCCGGCGTGGCGGCCGTGGGTGAGCGCGATCGCGTGGCCGGGTCCCGTGGCGTACCAGCGCCAGCCGTCCCGCTTCACCGAGGACGTGATGTCCCGGGGCGCGGAGAAGCTGTGCCCGTCGTCCGCACTGCGCTGCACGTACACCCGCCGGCCCCGTTCGGGACCCACCGTGCCCTGGAGCACCGCGCGTTCGGTCACGTCGCCGTCGTTGCCCGAGGAGAGCAGGACCACGTCACCGCTGCGCGGATCGACCACCGGTGCCGGGTTGCCCCGGGTGTCGCCGCGGCCGGGCGCGACGACCGCCAACGGGCCCCAGGTGCAGCCGCCGTCCGCGGAGCGCCGGAGCACGAGGTCCACGGCGCCCGAGTCGCCCGCGCCGTGCACCCGGCCCTCGGCGAAGGCGAGCAGCGTCCCGGCCGGGGTGCGGACGACGGCCGGTATGCGGTAGACCGCGTAGCCGCCGGTACCGGAGACGTACGGCACCGAGGAGGTGCACCCGGGCGTGCCCGCCGGGGCGTCCGCCGCCACCGCGCCCAGCACCAGACCGGCCACCGCCGGCACGCCACCCCACCGCCACCGTCGCATGCGGACACCGCACACGGACAGGACGTCGGTACCCCCAACATCCGCCGACCGGAGGGAAGTCGGCGGGCGAAGCCGGGGTGAACGGGTCGCTCGCGCAGGTCTCGCCGCGTCAGCTGCCGAAGCCCGGCCCCGGCCGTGCGCCGAGTCTCAGCCCCGGCCGTGCGCCGCCAGCCGCGCGCCCACCGCGTCGAGCAGCAGCTCCAGCGCGAACGGGTGCCCGCTGTCCCGCATGTCCGCGGCCAGCAGCGGGAACGTCGCCGCGACATGCGGATGGGTGTCGGCCGAGAGCCTGCCGTACGCCGCGTGCCACACCTGCTCGTCCGCGAGCCGGGCCGGTTCCGGCAGTGCGAGCGCGGCGGCGTCCAGGGCGGCGAAGGCCAGCGCCTGGTCCACGAAGGCGTGGTAGATCCGCACCGCCTCCGCGTCCGGGAAGCCCGCCCTGCGCAGCACTCCGAGGATCGACTCCACGGCCCGCGTCTCGTGCTCGCGGCCGGTCGTGCGGTGCGCGGCGAGCGCCGCCACCTGCGGGTTCGCCAGGTACGCGGCATGGATGCGCAGCGCGATCTCGCGCAGGTCGGCCCGCCATTCGCCGGTTGCCCGCCAGCCCGCCTGCGCCCGCCCCACCATCTCGTCGGCGAGGGCGAGGAGCAGGTCGTCGGTGTTGCGGAAGTAGCGGTAGACCGCGCTGGGGTCCGCGCCCAGGGCGGCGCCGAGGCGTCGTACGGACAGCGCGTCCGCACCGTGCTGGGCGACCAGGCGCAGGGCGGTCTCGACGATCATCCGCTCGGAGAGCACGGTGCCCTGCTTGGTGGGGCGGCGGCGCTGCCGCCGGTGCTCCGGAACCACTCGTTCTGCCATGGCCGGACCCTATCGGCGGGAGCCTTACGACAACAGCCTTGACGTTCAGGTGACGGCGGAGGTTGCATGACGCACCTCGTACCGGCCGTCCGCGCCGGCTCCCTAGACCCTCCAGGAGTACGCAGATGAGCACGGCCGACCTGGTCTTCACCGGTGGTCCCGTCTTCACCGGCGACCCGGCCCGCACCCGGGCCGGCTCCCTCGCCGTGGTCGGCGAGCGGATCACCGCCGTCGGTCACGACGAGGTGCGCGACCTCATCGGTCCCCGGACCGAAGTCGTGGACCTGA
The DNA here is from genome assembly GCF_042677525.1 of Streptomyces sp. NPDC127114. NCBI lineage: Bacteria > Bacillati > Actinomycetota > Actinomycetes > Kitasatosporales > Streptomycetaceae > Streptomyces > Streptomyces sp. NPDC127114. The sequence continues at coordinate 89,460 of NZ_JBHXTJ010000002.1, read as the reverse complement.
AGGGGAAGTTGCTGATTCCCGGCTTCCAGGACGCGCACATCCACGCGGTGTACGGAGGCGTGGAACTCGCCGAGTGCGACCTCAGCGGGACGACGGGCGTAGACGAATACCGCACGATCATCGCCGAGTTCGCCGCCGCACACCCCGACCACGAGTGGATCACCGGCGGCGGCTGGTCCATGGAGAGCTTCGAAGGCGGTCTGCCCACCCGGCAGTTGCTCGACTCGGTCGTCGCCGACCGGCCCGTCTGCCTGGTCAACCGCGACCACCACGGCTCCTGGGTCAACTCCCGCGCCCTCGAGCTCGCCGGGATCACCGCCGACACCGCCGATCCGGTCGACGGCCGGATCGAGCGCGACGCCGACGGCGTGCCCACCGGCGTGCTCCAGGAGGGCGCCTCTGCCCTGGTCTCGCGGCTCGTCCCGCCGAGCACCACCGCCGACCGGGTCGCCGGCCTGCTCCGCGCCCAGGCCCTGCTGCACTCGCTGGGCATCACCGGCTGGCAGGACGCCCTGCTCGGGGAGTTCAGCGGCAAGCCCGACCCGTCCGACGCGTACGTCGCCGCCGCCCTGGACGGCACCCTGACCGCCCGCGTCACCGGCGCACTGTGGTGGGAGCGCCTCCGCGGTGCCGACCAGCTGCCCGAACTCGTCGCCCAGCGCGAGAAGCTGAGCCACGGCCGGTTCCGCGCCGGATCGGTCAAGATCATGCAGGACGGCATCGCCGAGAACTTCACCGCCGCCATGACCAGCCCCTACCTCGACGGCTGCGGCTGCGCCACCGCCAACACCGGGATGAGCTTCGTCGATCCCGAGGCGCTGCGCGGCTACGTCACCGAGCTCGACGCCCTCGACTTCCAGGTCCATTTCCACGCGCTGGGCGACCGTGCCGTACGGGAGGCCCTGGACGCGATCGAGGCCGCCGTCGCCGCCAACGGCCGCCGCGGCAACCGCCACCACCTGGCCCACCTCCAGGTCGTGCACCCCGACGACATCCCGCGCTTCGCCCGGCTCGGTGCGCTCGCCAACATCCAGCCGCTGTGGGCCGCGCACGAACCGCAGATGGACGAGCTGACCATTCCCTTCCTCGGGCCCGAACGCGCCGCCTGGCAGTACCCGTTCGGCGACCTGGTGCGGGCCGGGGCGACCCTGGTGGCCGGCAGCGACTGGCCGGTCAGCAGCCCCGACCCGCTCGCCGGGCTCCACGTCGCGGTCAACCGCGCCGAGCCGGGGGCCACCGACGGGCGGGTCTTCCTGCCCGGGCAGCGGCTCGACCTCACCACGGCTCTGGCCGCCTACACGGCCGGCTCCGCCCATGTGAACGGGCACGACGACGCGGGCAGCCTGCGGGCCGGCCACCTCGCCGACCTCGTCGTGCTCGACCGGGACATCCTCACCGGTCCGCCCGAGGAGATCGCCTCGGCCACGGTGGAGCAGACGTTCGTCGGCGGGGAGCGCGTGTACGCGTCCTGACCGGCGGGCGCCCGGCCACCGGAAGTCGCCCTCAGCCCGTGGGCGGTGGGGCCGGGGCCTGCCCCTCGTGTCCGCCCACGTGGGTGCGGGCGCACGCCATGAACCGTGACCTGGAGGTCAGCTCTGATGACCGGACGAGGCCCGCACCTGGAGCCGGGCGGTGAGCAGCACTCCCGCGGGGGTGCTGCCACCGCCCTCCAGGGCGGAGACCAGCAGGGCGATGCCCTCCTCGGCGACGTCCGCCGGGCGCAGGCTCAGCGTGCTGACCGGCGGGTCGGCGTGGGCGGCGGACTCGTCCTCGCTGACGCAGACCACCCGTACGTCGCCCGGGACCGCCAGGCCGAGCCGGCGCGCCGCGTCCATGAGCAGCGGCGGGCTCGCCTCGGCGACGACGAAGAGCCCGTCCGGGCGCGGCTCGGTCTTCAGGGCCTGCTCGACCGCCCGGACCGCGGGGCCGTTCCCGGGTTCCCCGACCAGCGTGACCAGGTCGTCCGCACCGTGCCGCGCGCACCAGTCGCGGTACGCCGCGAGCACCTCGCGGTGGAAGCGGGTCGTGCTGTCCGGCAGGACGAGCGCGGGCCGCCCGGCCCCGCCCTCCCGCAGGTGGTCGAGTGACTCCCGTACCGCCGCGCCGGTGTCCACGTCGACCCAGTGCGCTCCCGGGCGGTCCGCCACCGACGCGTCGCTGAACACCGGGATCCGGGCGGCCAGGAGGTCCTCCACCAGCGGGTCGCCCTCGACGGGGTCGGCCACGATGACCGCCTCGAGCGGCAGGTCCGCCCATTCCCGCTGCAGCGTTCCCGCCGGCAGCATCACCAGGGCGTACCCGTGCCGCAGTGCGGCGGCGGCCGTCGCGCCGGTGAGCTGCGCGAAGTAGGGCGAGTCGAGGTACGTCCAGGGCTCGCCGGCGAACTCGCCGACCACGTAGCCGATCAGCCGGGCCCGCCCGGCGCGCAGCTGGCGTGCGGTGGCGTTGGGCCGGTAGCCCATGCGGCGCGCGGTCTCGACCGCCTTCTCCCGCACGGCGGGGGAGAGCCGCCCCGTGCCGTTGAGCGCCGCCGACACGGTCGTCTTCGAGAGGCCCGCCTCGCGGGCGACGTCGACGAGCCGTACCCGGGGCGCGGCCGCCCGGCCGCGGCTCTGTCCGTCATGCCCTTCGGGCCGTTCGCGTGTGGTCACGGTCCGATGCTGCCATCTCGCTGACCTCTGCAAAACCGTTCCCGCAGACCCTTGTGCGGGAACGTTCCCGCATCAATACTCGCTCCATTCCTCCCCCCACCAGCCCCCGTCACTACACCCGTAAAGGGGTGGGTCTCCTTGCGCACGCCCAGACTCCTCGCCGCCGTCGCCTGTACCGCCGCCCTCGCCACCGCCTGCTCCGGCGCCACCCGGCCCGCCGGCGGCGCCGCTGACTACACCGTCACCCCGCTGAGCCCGGCGGCGAAGGGACCGCTGTCCTCCCTCACCTGGTCGCTCTACGCGGAGCCGTACACGCTCGACTACGCCCAGGCCTTCGACTACCCGCCCAACACCGTCCTCGCGAACGTCTGCGAACAGCTCCTCCGGGTCACCCCCGACCTGAGGATCGAGCCCGGACTCGCCGTGAAGTGGGACAACCCCCAGCCCGACGTCTGGGTCTACACCCTGCGGTCCGGTGTCACCTTCCACGACGGCACGGTCATGACCGCCGACGACGTCGTCGCCTCCCTCAAGCGCCAGACGGACCCCGCCACCGGCTCACCGTGGGGCTCCGCCTTCAAGAACGTCGAGGCGATCGAGAAGACCGGCCCCCTGGAGGTCACCCTCCGGCTCACCAGGCCCGACGTCCTCCTGAACGAACTCATGGCCGCCTCGCCCGGCACTATCGAGAGCGCCGCCTTCCTCGCCAAGGCCGGCAAGGAGTACGGCGTCCCCGGCGGCAGGATCAACTGCACCGGCCCGTACGCCCTGGACACCTGGCAGCAGGGCGAGTCCATCACCCTCAAGAAGCACCCCGGCTACTGGGACGAGAAGCTCACGCCGAAGACCGACAGCGTCCGCTTCACCTTCGTCGAGGACCCCGCCGCCCGCACCAACACCTTCCTCTCCGGCACCGCCGACGGCGGCTACATGGTCCCCTCGACCTCCCTCGCCCAGCTGCGGGCCGGCAGCAGGGGCAAGGTGTACTTCGGCCCCAACACCGCCGCCGCCAACCTCGCCGTCCTCGACTTCAAGGGCACCCTCGGCGACCTCCGGGTCCGCAAGGCGCTGTCCATGGCCCTGGACCGCGAGAACATCGTCAAGGCCGCCGCCGGCGGCGTCGGCGTCCCCGCCAAGGCCCCCACCGCCCGCGGCGCCTGGGCCCTCACCCCGGAGCGCACCGACCGCTACTTCGAGGAACTGCCCGATCCCGTCCACGACGTCGCCGCCGCCAAGGACCTGATCGACCAGGCCGGCGCCCACGGCAAGAAGGTCACCCTGGTGACCAGTACGCTCGCCCCCGAGATCAGCGTCGTCGCCAACGCCGTCCAGGCGGCCGGCCGTCAGATCGGGCTCGACGTCCGGCTCAAGGCCGTCGCCCCCGAGGCGTACAGCAGCATCTTCGTCGACCCGAACGCCCGCAAGGGACTCGACCTCGTCATCACCAACGGCTACGACAACACGCCCGACCCGCTGGAGTTCTACCAGTACCTGCGCACCGGCGACTTCGGGAACTACGGCAACTGGTCCGACCCCGTCTACGACGCCGCCTTCGACCGGGCCAACGCCGCCGCCGACCCCGGCGCCCGCAGCGACCTGACCGCCGAACTCCAGAAGATCGCCGTGCGCGAACTGCCCGTCATCCCCGTCTACGAGGCGCCGTACTCCGTCTTCCTCGGCGACAGGATCACCGGCGCACCCACCGGCATCGCCCAGCTCTACTACCCCTGGGCCGCGACGATCGGCGCCGCGCACTGATGAACGGTCTCGCCCGCTACCTGCTCGGACGGCTCGCCGGCCTCCTCGGCGTCCTGCTCGTCACCTCCTTCGTCGTCTTCGCCACCGTCCACCTCGCCCCCGGCGACCCGGTCTCGTTCCTGCTCCACGGCCGGCCCGCGACACCCGAGACCGTGGCCGCGCTGCGCGCGGAGCACCACCTCGACGACCCGGTGGCCGTGCAGTACGCCACCTGGCTCGGCGACGCCCTGCGCGGCGACTTCGGCCGCTCCGCCCAGTACCACCAGGACGTCGCCACCCTGCTCGGCACCCGGCTCGGCGGCACCCTCCTGCTCGTCGGCTACGCGGCCCTGCTCGTCACCGTCGGCGGCGTCGGCCTCGGCGTGCTCGCCGCCCTGCGGCCCGGCGTCGTCGACCGGCTCGTGCTCATCGGCACCGGCATCGCCACCGCCACGCCCTCGTTCGTCAGCGCCATCGCCCTGGTGTCGCTGTTCTCCGTGAACCTCGGCTGGTTCCCCGGCCCCGGCGGCACCCCCGAAGGCCTCGCCGACCGCCTCCACCACCTGACCCTGCCCGCCTTCGCCCTCGCGACCACCTTCGCCGGACTCCTCGCCCGCGTCACCCGCTCCGCGATGCTCGACGAACTCGGCCACGACCACGTCGACGTGGCCCGCGCCCGCGGTGTCGCCCGCCGCACCGTCGTCCGCCGGCACGTGCTGCGCAACAGCCTCGGCCCCGTCGTCACCGTCGGCGGCACCATGCTCGCCGGCCTCCTCGTCACCACCTCGATCGTCGAGACCGCCTTCGACGTCCCCGGACTCGGCTCCCTCCTCGTCCAGTCCGTCACCGCCAAGGACTTCGCCGTCGTCCAGGCCGTCACCCTGCTCAGCGTCGCCGCCTTCGTCCTCGTCAACCTGGCCGTCGACCTCCTCGCGCCCCTCATCGACCCCCGGCTCAGCCTGCTCACCCACGGGGAAGGCACCTCATGACCCTCACCGCACGACCCGGGGCGGCCGGCCCAGCGGCCGCCCCGCGCAGACGCCCGGGCCTGCGCCGGCTGCGCGCCCTCGGCGGCCAGGGACCGCTGTTCACCGCCGCCCTGCTGCTCCTCGCGGCCCTCGTGCTCGTCGCCGCGCTGGCCCCGCTGCTCGCCCCGTACGACCCCGAGGCCATGGACCTGACGGCCAGCCTCGTCGGCACCGGCGGCGACCACCTCCTCGGCACCGACCAGTCCGGCCGCGACATCCTGTCCCGGCTGCTGTACGGCGCCCGCACCGGTCTCCTCGGCCCGCTGCTCGTCGTCGCCGTCTCCACGGTGCTCGGCACCGGCCTCGGCGTCCTCGCCGGCTGGCGCGGCGGACGGGCCGACGCGGTCCTCTCCCGCTCCATGGACCTCGTCTTCGCCGTGCCCGGACTGCTCCTCGCCATCATGCTGGTGGCGGTCACCGGCTCCGGCATGACCGCGCCCGTCGTCGCCATGGCCGTCGCCTACACCCCGTACGTCGGACGGCTCGTCCGCGGCATCGCCCGCCAGGAGAAGGCCCGCCCGTACATCGAGTCGTACCGCGTGCAGGGCTGGTCCGGCCGGACCATCTGCCTGCGCCACCTCCTGCCCAACATCGCGCCCACGGTGCTCGCGCAGTCGGCGATGAACTTCGGCTACGCGCTGATGGACCTGGCCGCCCTGTCCTTCCTCGGCTTCGGCGTCCAGCCGCCGGCCGCCGACTGGGGCGCCATGATCAACGAAGGCCAGTCGGCGATCCAGCAGGGCGCGATGCTGCCCGCGCTCGCGCCGTCCTTCTGCATCGTCCTCGCCGTCGTGGCGTTCGGCATCGTCGGCGAGGGACTCGCCGACCGGATCGCGAAGCGGGAGCGCTGAACACACCATGACCGACCACGGCAACCAGCCCGTCCCCACGGGTACGGTCGCGGACACCGGCACCGCACCCGTCCTCGAGATCGACCGGCTCACGCTCCGGCTCCCCGAGGACCGGGCCGCCCGCCCCCTCCTCGACGGGGTCTCGCTGACCGTCGCGCCCGGCGAGACCGTCGGCCTCGTCGGCGAGTCCGGCTCCGGCAAGTCCGTCGCCTGCCGCAGCGTCCTCGGCCTGCTGCCCGCCCGCGCCCGCGTCACCGGCGCGGTGCGGATCGCCGGACGCGACGTGCTCACCATGGACCGCGCCGCCCTCGCCGCGACCCGCGCCCGCGACGTCGGCATGGTCTTCCAGGACCCGCGCGCCTCCGTCAACCCCCTGCGCCGCGTCGGCGACTTCCTCACCGAGGGACTGCGGGCCGCCGGCGTCCCCGCCGCCAAGGCCACCGAGCGCGCCGGGGAACTCCTCGACGCCGTCGGCATCCGCGACCCGCGCGGCGCGCTCCGCCGCCGCCCGCACGAGTTCTCCGGCGGCATGCTCCAGCGCGTCGTCATCGCCGCCGCGCTCGCCGGCGACCCGGCCCTCGTCGTCGCCGACGAGCCCACGACCGCACTCGACGTCACCACCCAGGCCGAGATCATCGCGATCCTCACCCGCCTCCAGGCCGAACGCGGCACCGGACTGCTCTTCGTCACGCACGACCTCGAACTCGCCGCCGCCGTCTGCGACCGGGTGTACGTCATGTACGCCGGCCGCATCGTCGAGACCGGCGCCACCACCGGCCTCTTCGACCGGCCGCGCCACCCCTACACCGCGGGCCTGCTCTCCTGCACCCCGCGCCTCGACCCCGGCGCACCCGCGCCCCGCCCCATCCCGGGACGCCCGGTCTCCGTCGCCGAGGTCCCGCCCGGCTGTGCCTTCGCCGCCCGGTGCCCGTACGCCCAGCCCCGCTGCACCCAGGAGGTGCCCGCGCTCACCGCGCACGGCTCCGGGCTCACCGCCTGCCACCGCGCCGACGAAGGGATCCTGTCGTGACCGAGACCTCCGGCCTGGTGGTGCGCGGACTGCGCAAGGCGTACGGGGCACATGTCGCCGTCGACGACGTGTCGTTCGCCCTGGCCCCCGGCTCGTCGCTGGGCATCGTCGGCGAGTCCGGCAGCGGCAAGACCACCACCGTCCGCATGCTCGTCGGCCTCGAACGCGCCGACGCCGGCACCGTCACCCTCGACGGCCGGGACCGCTCCGCCGGCACCCGCCGCACGGGCCTGCGCCGGGCCGAACGGCTCGCGCGGGCCCGCGAGATCCAGATGGTCTTCCAGGACCCCTATCTCTCGCTCGACCCGCGGGTCACGGTCGGCGGCTGCGTCGACGAGGTGCTGCGCCTCCACTTCCGCCTCGGCCCCGCGGCGCGCAAGGCCCGGGTCGCCGAACTCCTCGACCAGGTGGGCCTCGGCCCGCGCGAGGCCGCCGCGCTGCCCCGCGCCCTGTCCGGCGGGCAGCGCCAGCGCGTGGCGATCGCCCGCGCCCTCGCCGCCGAACCGCGGGTCCTCGTCCTCGACGAGGCCGTCGCCGCCCTGGACGTCTCCGTCCAGGCGCAGATCCTGGAACTCCTGGCCGGCATCCGGCGCGACGCCGGCGTGGGCTATCTCTTCGTCACCCACGACCTGGGAGTCGTCCGGCACATCACCGAGGAGGTTGTGGTGCTCCGCCACGGCCGCATCGTCGAGTCGGGCCCCACCGACCGCGTCCTCGACACGCCACGCCACCCCTACACCCGCCTGCTGCTGGACTCCGTCCCGCGCCGCGGCTGGGACCCGGCCCGGATCGCCGGGGCCCGCGCGGCGATCGGCGACCGCCCGCGGTGACCGTCAGGCCGCCGGCCTCGGGGCCACCGGCGTCAGCAGCGGGCGCTTCGCCGCGCGGCCGTCGCCGGACGAGCGGCCGAGGAGCCGCCGGCCGAGCCAGGGGCCGAGGAACGCCGCCGCCCAGGCCAGTTCCGCGCCTGCCGCGCGCAGACCGCCGGGCGGGCGCGTGCCGGGCGGCGGGAGCGGGCGCGCCCAGGAGTCGTCGCTGCCCGGCAGGCCGAGGGTCTCGGCGAAGGCGGCGGCGATCCGCGCGTGGCCCGGCGGGGCGGCGTGCAGGCGGTCGCGGCTCCAGAGGCGCGGGTCGGTGACCACCGGGTGGTGGGCGGTCTCCAGGACGGTGACGCCGTGTCGGCCCGCGGCTTCGCGGATCCGGTCGTTGAGCGCGCTGATCCGGGGCGCGACGGGTCGGGCCGCGGGAATCAGCCGGGTGAGGTCGGGGAAGGTCAGGGTCGCGACCCGGGCGCCCTGGGCGCCGAGCGCCGCGAACATCGCCTCCAGGTGGCCCGCCACCTCGTCGGCGTCGAAACGGGGCCGCAGCAGGTCGTTGACGCCCGCGACGACCGTCGCGAGGTCGGGCTGGAGGGCCAGGGCGGGCGCCAGCTGCTCGGCCCGTACCTGACCGGCGAGCCGGCCCCGTACGGCGAGGTTGGCGTAGCGGAGCTCCGGGTTCGACCGGGCGGCCAGCTCGGCGAGCCGGTCCGCCCAGCCACGCAGGCCCCGGGTGTCGTCGCCGTCGCCGACGCCCTCGGTCTGGCTGTCGCCGAGCGCCACGTACCTCAGATACACGGGGCCACCCTCACTCGGTCACGCCGTCCAATATTCACTTTTTTGAGTATAAAGGGAGGGGTCAGCCGACGTGGACGCGCGGGCGGCGGTCCCGGTCGGGCTCGGCCTCGCGCAGGATCTCGCGGGTGACCGGGGCGATCTCGCCCTGGCCGAAGAGGAAGAAGCGCAGGAAGTTGGCGAAGGGGTTGCCCTCGGTCCACTCGAAGTAGACGTGCGGGCGGGCGCCGGTGATGTCGCGGGTGTGGAGCAGCAGGGCCGCGAGGGCGTTGGGGACGGAGGAGCTCTCGACCGTCAGGACCCGGTAGCGGTCGTGCATGACCTCGCCGCGGACGGTCAGACCGGCCTCGAACTCGGACGGGTCGGTGACCGTCACCTCGACGAAGACGAAGTCCTCCGTGCCGGGAACGTCGTTGTCGGCGCGGATCTGGTCCTTCTTCGCCCGGTACTCCTCCGCGTCGCGCCTGTCGGGCTCGTTGGCGACGAAGCGCGGCGTGCGGCTGCCGACGTCGCGGATGAACCGCTCCGCCATCTCGTCGAGTTCGACGTGGGTGACGCGCAGCTCGAAGGCACGGCCGAGCCGGGAGAGGAGGGAGATGAGGATGATGCCCGCGATGAAGCAGGCACCGATCTTCACGCCGTCCGGGCGCTCGATGACGTTGACGACGGTCGTGTAGAGGAAGACGACGGAGATCACGCCGAAGGCGATCGTCCAGCCGCGCTGGCCGGCCTTGCGCGCGGCGATGGTCACCGCGATGGCCGCCGAGCAGATGAGCACCAGGACACCGGTGGCGTACGCCCCGCCCTGGGCGTCCACGTCGGCGTCGAAGATCCACGTCACCAGGAAGGCGACCAGCGTGAAGACGATGACCATCGGGCGCACGGCTCGGGCCCAGTGCGGGGCCATGCCGTACTTCGGCAGGTAGCGGGGCATCAGGTTGAGCAGGCCCGCCATGGCCGAGGCGCCCGCGAACCACAGGATCAGGATGGTCGAGACGTCGTAGACCGTGCCGAAGGTGTTGCCGAGCTGCTCGTGGGCGAGATAGGCCAGGGCGCGGCCGTTCGCCTTGCCGCCGGACTCGAACTCCTCGTGCGGGATGAGCACGGTGGTGATGAAGCTGGTCGTGATCAGGAAGACGCTCATGATGAGCGCGGCGGTGGTGAGCAGCTTCTTGGTGCCGCGGATGCGCCCGGCCGGCGCGGCCTCGGTGTCCGACGCGTCACCCTTGACGTGCGGCATCACGGCCACGCCGGTCTCGAAGCCGGACAGGCCCAGCGCGAGCTTCGGGAACACGATCAGGGCCACGCCGATCATCACGAAGACGTTGCCGTGGTCGGCGGTCAGGGCGGTGGTCCAGTCGGTGACCACGTGGCCCTCCGTGAGCACCTGCCACAGGCCGGACACGACCACGACGGCGTTGAGACCGAGGTAGACCGCGACGAGCGTGACGGCGACGCCGATCGCCTCCAGGAAGCCCTTGAGGAACACCGCGCCGAGCAGCGCGATGAGGATCATGGTGATCAGCACCTGCTTGTCGTGCAGCGCCGACTCCAGGTGCGGGTTCTCCACCAGGTGGGTCGAGGCGTCGGCGGCCGACAGCGTGATGGTGATGAGGAAGTCGGTCGCCGCGAAGCCCAGCAGCGTCAGGACGAAGAGCTTGCCCTTCCAGAAGGAGAGCAGCCGCGCCAGCATCGCGATCGAGCCCTCGCCGTGCGGGCTCTCCTCGGCGACCCGGCGGTAGACCGGCAGGGCGCCGGCCAGGGTCACGATCACGAGCACGATCGTGGCCACGGGGGAGAGGAGACCGGCGGCCAGGGCGGCGATGCCCGGCTGGTAGCCGAGCGTGGAGAAGTAGTCCACACCCGTCAGGCACATGACGCGCCACCAGGGCTGGCCCTTGTGCCCGTGCGCGGACACCTCGGCCTCCGCGGGTCGCGAGGGTCTGCCCTTGCCCATGTCGGACAGCCCTTCCAGCATCCACGCACGCAGGCGGTCGGAACGGGGCGCGGGGGGCGTGGCCATCGAAGGACTCCTGCTGTCCGGGCGGGGCGGTCGGATTCGGCCATCGTGCGGACGGCGGCAAGCCAGCGTATGCAGGGGAGGCGTCAGGAGCAGGCCCGAGCGCGTATGGAACGCGTCAAGATCCCTCATCAGGGCGTTGCCCTCGTCACAGCGGACGGCGGCCGACCGGCCTACGCCGCCTCCCCGGCGGTGACCGTGAGCCGCTCCGGACCATGGAACACCCAGTCCGGGGCGTACCGCACCTCGACCGCCGGCCGGGCGCCGGGCCGGAGCGCGGGCAGGTGGGTCAGGAGCACCGCGAGGCCGGTCTCGGCCTCGGCACGGGCCAGCGCGGCCCCCGCGCAGTAGTGGATGCCGAGGCCGAAGGAACAGTGCCGGGCCGGGTCCCGGCGGATGTCGAGCCGTTCGGGATCGGGGAAGCGGGCCGGATCCCGGTTGGCGGAGCCCAGGACGAGGACGAGCCGGTCGCCCCGGCGTACCGCGTGCCCGGCGAGCGCGGTGTCGCGCTGCGCCCAGCGCGTGACCATCTGCACCGGCGGGTCGTGCCGCAGGAACTCGTCCACCGCGCCCGGCAGCAGGGCCGGGTCCGCCCGCAGTTCCGCGCGCAGCTCCGGGCGGGCGAGCAGCGCCAGCACCGCCTTGCCGAGGAGGCCGGTGGTGGTCTCGTGGCCCGCCGTCAGCAGATGGATGCAGGTGGCCGACTGCTCCTCGGGCGTGAGCGGGGTCCGCTCGTCGGCGGCGCGCACGAGGGCCGAGAGCAGGTCCCCGCGGTCGTTCCCCGGACCGCGCCGCGCGTCCAGCTCCCGCCGGAAGAAGGCGTCGAGTTCGGCCGCCGCGCGCTCCGCCCCCGCCATTCCCGCGCGGCTGCGGTCGGCCCGGGTACCGCCCGCGCGCTGCAGCGCCAGCGCCCGCTCGCGGAACCAGCCGTGCCGCCGCTCCGGTATGCCGAGCACTCCGGCGATGACGAGCAGGGGGAAGGGCGCCGCGAAGTCGGCGACGAGGTCGAAGCGCGCGGCGGCCGCCGGATCCACGAGCGGGTCGACCAGCCGGCGCGCGATCCGGCGGATGCGCGGGCGCAGCGCGTCGACCGGCCCGTTGGCCAGGGCCGGGGCGACGAGGGCCCGCAGACCCGTGTGGCGGGGCGGATCCAGGAAGACCAGCCAGTTCTCGACGACCTGGCGCAGCACCGCGTAGCCGGGCGGCAGCGGGGCCGCGCTGCCGGTCGCCGGGTCCACGCGGCCGAACTCCCGGCGGGCGAGCACCCGCGCCACCTCCGCGTACCCGAACACGTACCAGGTCGTCGGACCGCCCGCCGGAGACCGCACGGCGTGCACCGGTCCGGCCTCCCGGTAGCGCCGGTAGACGGGGTACGGGTCGGTGAGGTCGAGCCGGGCCGGGTCGAAGGCCGGCAGCAGGCGGGACTCGACGCTCATGCGCCCGCTCCCCGCACCAGGTCGGCCAGGGCGCCCGGATCCCGGGGCGGCGCCGCGCCGCGCCAGGCCACATGGCCGTCGGGGCGGACCAGCACGTACGGCCGCTCGTAACGCGCCGCCGCCACCGGGTCGGCGCACCGGACCACCCGCAGCGGCACCCGGCGCTCGGCGAAGGCCCGTACCACCCCGTCCGGTCCGCCTCCGGGATCGGCCGCACCCGCGCCCTCCGCCCGGGCCCCGGGACAGGCCGCACCGCCGTCCTCCACCCGGCCTCCGGGATCGGCCGCACCCGCGCCCTCCGCCCCGGCCCCGAAGCACATCAGGACGAACTCCCGCCCGAACAGGTCGAGCGTCGAGCGGCCCGGGGCCAGCCAGACGTGCGGGGCCCGCGTCCCCGGCAGCGTCGAGCGGTTCACCGGGACGGCCCCCTCGCCGTCCGCCTGGCCCTCGGCGGCCAGGACGGGGGAGCGGTAGCGGTACGCGAAGTGCATCTCCGGCCGGTCGAACTCCCGCCGCACGTCCGAGGCCGCCAGCTCCTCGGCCAGCGCCGCACGCGCCCGCGCGCCCGCCGGAGTGTCGTCCAGGAGCGCGGGCGAGATGCGGCGCTCCTGGGTACGGCGCAGATTGCGGTGCGCCTCCGCCACCCCGGCCAGGGCCACCGGACGGCGCTCGGTCCCGTACGAGCCGAGCAGCCCCGGCCCCGCCCAGCCGGCCAGCGCCGCGGCGAGTTTCCAGCCGAGGTCCGCGGCGTCGCAGACGCCCGTGCTCATGCCGAAGCCGCCCGAAGGCGACAGGATGTGCGCGGCGTCACCGGCCAGGAACACCGGCCCGGCCCGGTAGCGCTCGGCGACCCGGTGGGTCAGGTGCCAGACGGTGTCCGACTCCACCTCCAGGGGTGTGTCCAGCGGCACCGCCCGGCGCACGACGTCCAGCGGGGCCGCCGGGCCGACCGGGGCGGTGAGGCGGTAGAGCCCGCGTCCGTCGACCGAGCGCAGCGGATAGCGGAGGCCGGCGGGCGAGGTGAGGAAGTGGACGAGCGGGGCCCGCGGCCCGAGCAGCTCGGGCAGCTCGCGCGCCCGGAACACGATGTTGCGCAGGACCTTGGTCGCGTGCAGCTCGGGCATGGCGATCCGGCAGGCCTTGCGTACGGAGGAGGCGGCGCCGTCGCAGCCGACCAGGAAACGGGCCCGCACGGTGGCGCGGCCGCCGTCGTCGGAGCCGACGGTCGCCGTGACGCCGCCGGACGCGGTCGTGAAACCGAGCAGCCGGTGGCGCAGCCGTACCGGTCCCTCGGGGTGGCGGCCGAGACGGTCGAGGAGCAGCGGCGCCATCCAGTGCTGCGGGCAGATCGCCTCGGGCTCGGGGGTGTGCTCCGGCCGCGGCCGGGTCGCGGCCGTGCCGAACTCCAGCCGGTGGATCTCGTGCCCGCCGACCGCCGTCACCCAGGCGACGTCCAGGGCGTGGTCGTCGGGCCAGCCCGCGCCGCGCAGCGCGCCGGCCACCCCCCAGCGGCGGAACATCTCCATGGCGCGGGGCCCCACCGTGGTGATCCGCGGTTCCGCGGGGACCGCGTCGCCCGCCTCCACCAGCGTGAAGGCCACGCCCCGGAGGGTGAGGTCGAGCGCGAGCGCGAGCCCCACCGGCCCGCCGCCCACCACCAGGACGTCGGTCTCCCACGCACCGGACGGCGCGGGTGTCTCGCAGGTGCTCATGGGTTCAGCGCCCTCCTTCGGTACGGCCACCACGGCGGGCCTCGCCGCCGAACTGCTCGGCGTAGAAGGCCATCAGCTCCGGCACACGCCCGGGCACGCCCTCGCACGCGCGGGCCATCCGGGCGAGGTGCGCGAAGCGCATCGCGAACGCCCGGCGGGCCACGTCGGGCCGGGCGAGCGCCACCGGCGGCTCCTCCAGCTCGAACGACGGGCCCGCCGTCCGGCCCCGCCACCCCGAGTCGAGCGTCACCAGGAGCTCGGCCAGCGGGCGCATCATCCCGGTCATCACGTCGATCGCCGCGTTCATCAGCCGGGACCGGCGCAGGCTCGCGTCGGGGCTCTCGGCGAAGTGCTGCACCATCAGCTGGAGCATCAGGAAGTAGCAGCGGTTGAACAGCCGCGTCACCGCGCGGGCGTGCGGGGCGCGGACCACCGCCCGCCCGGGGTGCGCCGGGTCGAGCGTCGGGTTGCGCAGTGCCGGGTAGGCCGGGCTCCACGGCGCTCCCTGCCCGCCCGGCCCGTCCGCCCGCTCGGTCATGAGGAGTTCGCCGAGCCGCACGAAGGTGTCGTGGTGGGACTCCGGCAGCGGTCCCGGGGCGTCGAGCACCCCGCCCTCGCCCTGCTCGGTCACGAAGTCCACGGCGAAGAGCGCGCTCGACAGGTCGTCGACCTCCAGCTGGTAGTCGGGATGGCGGGCGTCGACCGCCCGGCCGAGGAAGAGATGGTGCTCGCCGCCCCCACGGCCCCGCTCCACCAGGAACAGGTCGGGCACCCGGGTCAGGCCGTCGCGGATCGCCGCGTACAGCTCGCTCGGCGAGCCGAACAACGCGGGCCCGCCGGCATGGTCGGGCGCACCGGCACCGTCCCCACCGCCGCTCGCGTCGCTCCGGTCACCCGCCAGCCGCTCGGGCCGCTCGATCGCGACGAACCGCTGCACGCTGCCGAGGTGGAGCGGTTCGAGCGCGAAGTCCAGCGGCAGCGGCAGCCGCCCCGGCGTCCCGAAGTCGATCGCCGGCACGTGGAACGGCTCGCCCATCGCCATCAGGATGTTGTTGACGACCAGGAAGTGGATCATCTCCTCGCGGGCGACCGCGAACAGGGTGTCCCGGATTCCCCGGCTCAGCGTCTCGCCGCCGTCGCCGCAGGCGAGCCGCAGCTGCCGAGGCGTCCACACCCCGCTGCGGACGTACGCGAAACCGGCGCCGTGGGTGGGCAGCGAGTACCCGGCGTACAGATACTGCAGCGAGGTCGCCAGCTCCACCGTGACCGCCTGCCACAGCGCCTCCCGCAGCTGGGCGCGGGTGGTGATCCGCGGCCGTGCGGCGGCGCCCGGAGAGGCCGGCATCGCCGGGAGCACGGCGTCCGCCGCGCCCCGGGCCCGCAGGTACGTGAGGAGCAGCCGTGCCTTCGGGAGGGTCAGGTCGCGGGTCGGCGGCATGTAGTACGTGCGGTCCTTGTTCGCCGGGTCGCACATCTGCCAGATCAGCTTCGCGTACGTCTCGACCTTGCACCGGTCCGCCAGACTGAACACCTCGTCCCGCATGAACGGGAACAGCTGCTCGTAGAAGGCGAAGACCTCCCGGTGCAGCAGCTCGAAGCCGACGTCCTCCTTGAGGACCGCGTCCAGGTGCCAGTCGTCGGGCAGGACCCGTACGTGCGCCCCGCCGGCCCCCGCCCACCAGCCGAGCGCGTCCGCGTCGTCGTACGCGGCCGCCGCCGAACCCGCGGTGTCGGGCGCGCAGGGCGGCAGCTCGTCGCCGTCGACGGCGAGCAGCAGCCGCGCCGTGCCGGCCCGGGCGCCGCGCACCGTGAACCAGCCGCGACCGTGGGCGTCGGTCACCAGACGGCACGAGTCGCCGAAGTCCGCCGGGCCGTGCGCCACCGGCCCGGCCGGCGCGCCGTCCCGGGTCTCCTCCTTGGCGTCGGTGAGGCGGCCGGGCCGCAGTTCGACGACGCGCAGGTCCCCGGTGCGCGCCTCCGGCGCGGCGGCGACGGGGTCACGGGGCAGGGCCCGCGGGTTGGCGAACTGCCGGACGACGACCGGCTCCAGGGTCGCCGGGCGGCCCCGTACCGCGGCGCGTACCGGCACCTCCACGGCATGGTCCTCGCCCCGCTCCCGGTCCGGGTGCTCCACGAAGAGCGCCGCGTCGTCCGTGACGACCACCGCCTCCCGCTCACGCAGCAGCACCGCCCCGCGCCCGCCGCACCCGTCGCCCTCCGCCGGCTCCACCAGACACAGGCCCTCGTCGGCGGCCCAGGCGGCGCCCGGCGCGGTCACCGGCACGCGCGCCACGATTCCGCCGCGGCCGTGCGGGCCGCCGGTTCCGGCGGGGCCGTCGTCCTTCCGTAACACCGCGACCAGTTCGTCCGAGACGACGGTCCGCAGTTCGAGGTCGCCGGGGCCCGGCCGGCCGAACGGCAGGTTGAACACGGCCTCGTCGGCCGTCACCCGCACCGAGCAGACCCGCGCCCGCCGGCCGCCGTGACCCGGGCGACCGGTGGAGCGGTCGGCGCCGTACGGGACGAGCAGCCGGCCCGCCGGATGCGTGCGCGGCTCCTCCGGCCGCCAGGGCGCGATCACCCCGTGCAGCCGCCACTGCTGCGGCGCGTCGCCCGGCCCCGCGTACCCGTGGCCCGGCGAGCCGGGCGGGCCCGCCGCTTCCAGGACGAACTGGACGAGCAGCCCGCCGTGCTCCTCGGCCGCCGCGCGCAGCGCGCCCGCCAGCGGGGAGGGCGCGCCGGGCCCCTCCGGCCAGTCGAGGGCGGCACCGGCAGGGACCGCGAACTGGTGCAGCACCGAGGGCGCCGGGTCGAAGGACTGCCAGCGCGGCGGCTGGAAACCGGCCACGTCTCCGAGGCACACGTGCCCGGAGTCGTGCGAGCGGCCTTCCCGGCCCAGTGCGAACCGGCCGATCATCAGGGTCGTCGTCCACGCCGACGCCGGGTCGACGTCGAACACCCGGGCGCGGTTGGCCGTCGTGCCCAGATACGGGTTGTAGTGGCCCCACAGGTCCACGGCCCGGCCGAGCAGCGGATCCCCGGCGGGCACCGGGGCGCCGTCCGGGCCGTCGGCGGCCGTCACCCGGGCGTCGACCGAGAAGTGGCCGTTGCCCGACACGTGCCCGCCCGAGGCACCCCGCTCGCGGAGCATCGCCTGGCAGTCGGCGGCCGGCCGGTCCGCGGGGAACGGCTCCCCGGCGAACGGCCTCCCCAGGGACGGCTCCGGGCCCGACTCCGCGGTGTTCCCGCCGGTGAGGACGGTGTTGGTCGCCAGGTCCAGCAGGCCGGCCGCCGCGGCGGCACGCGGGCCCGTCGGCAGCCTGGTCACCGCCGTGCCCGCGAAGTACACCCGAGGGGTGTCGAAGACGCTCACGCCGCCTCCAGGAGGGCCGGGGCCGGACGGCCGTGACGGGCACCGGCGAGGCGGTCGATCCCGGCGACCGCGTCCAGGGCCGACTCCACCGCCCCCTCGATCCAGGCCGGTTCGGACGAGCAGTGCTCCCCGGCGAAGAACAGCCGCCCCTGCGGCCGGGCCGCCCTGCGGCGCTCCTCCTCGCAGGCCGCCGCGTCCTGCCCCCAGCGGATGGTGCAGCCGCCGGCCGTCCACGGGTGCTCGCCCCACGCCATGCTCGCCACGCCGAGCACCATGCCGCGGCGCCGTAACTGCGGGTGCATCCGGCCCAGTTCGTCGACGACGGTCTCATGCCGCTGACGGACCGGCATCCGCCCCACGAGGTCCGCGTCCTCGCCGATGGTGTAGCTGGCGAGCAGCGCGGCGCCGCGCCGCCCGTGCTCGCCGCGCCGCCCGTGCGGAGCGCCCGGCGGAACGTCGTCCGCCGGCGCCGGGTAGTACGTCTGCCGGATCAGGCCGCCGCTGAAGGAGGCGCCGCCACGGATGCCCTCCCGCTCCCAGAACGGCTCCCGGACGTGCACGGCCACCTTGGTCGCCGGGCAGTAGTCCACCTCGCCCACGACGGCCAGCTTGTCCTCGTCGAGACCGGTCAGGGCCATCCCGCGCAGCACCGAGAACGGCACCGTGCACAGCACCAGGTCCGCGCGGCGCACGACGGCGAGCGGGCCGCGCCCGATCCGCAGCCGGACGTGGTCCGCGGCGACGTCGATCCCGGTCACCTCCTGGCCGAGCCAGATCGGGCCCCGGACACGCGCGGCGAGCCGCTGCACCAGCTGGTCCATGCCGCAGGCGAGCCGGACGAGCCGCGGGCTGGTCTCGGTCAGGATGTCGTCGAGGAAGCTGTTGAGCCGAGGACCGCAGCCGGCCCGGATGCCCGGATGGGCGGCGAAGAGGCCGTGCACGTCGATGCGGTCCTTCGCGTCGCCGAGCATATGGGGCGTGAGGTCGAGCCGTTCGACGAGGTCGAGGAGGTCGTGGGCGAGGTCGGCGCGTAACCCGGTGCGCAGCGTCGGCGGGGCGACGGCGTCGACGACGGCCGCGAGCCAGGCGCCGAAGACGACGGTCTCCTCGCGGTAGTCGTCACGGGCGAGGGCGGACCGCACGTCCGCGATCAGCCGGCGCGGCGCGTCGCGCAGCCGGACGTGCCCGGTGCTGGTGGCGAGCAGGGCGTTCTCCTCCGAGAGCAGGGTCGTGAACGGCCGTACCTGGTCACGGAGTCCGAGATGGTCGATGTAGTGCATGGTGCGGTGGTGCGCGGTGGGTACGCGCATCGCGCCGAGTTCCACGAAGGGGGCGCCCTCGTGGGCGCCGAAGCGGTGGGTGCGGACGCGGCCGCCGAGCCGGCGGCTGCCTTCGAGGATCTCCACGCGGTGGCCGAGGCGCTCGAGTTCGTAGGCGGCGACCAGGCCGGCCATCCCCGCGCCGATGACGGTGACCGTGCCTCGGGTGCGTGTCCGGTGCTGGGACAAGGGATCTGACTCCCGTCACTGTGCGCTGGCTGAGGAGGAGGGGGAGGCGTGGCGGGGCGCGAGGGCGTCGAGGTACGCGCCGAGCGTGGCGGGCCGGTCGACGGGGGCGACCAGGCCCACGTACCCGTCGGGCCTGACGAGCCGCAGCTCGCCGGGGCGGCCGAGCAGCCGTTCCTCGGCCGCGTCGGCCGGGGTGACCGGCAGGACCCGGACCGGCACGGGCCCGCGCGTGCACCGCTCCACGACGGCCTCCCGCACGGCCGCGTCGTCGCCGGGCCCGGCCGCGGGCAGGACCAGGGTCCAGGTGTCGTAGCGGAGCAGCGTGTGCAGCCGTACCGGCCCGGTGCCCGGGTGCCCGGTCGACACCAGCGCGTCCGGCATCCGTTCGCCGGCCCGCGGGGCGCGGCACCGCCCGGGTCTCGCGGCGGTGCGCTGCCACGACAGGGCGCTCGCCCGGTGGTGGCGGCCGAGATCGCTCAACTGCCGGTCGATCCGCCGCTGGAAGCCGGGCAGGGCGAGGGCGAGCGGCACGGTGGCGGTGAAGGCGTGGTAGCCGAGCGCGGGCAGCGGCAGCTCCATGAAGTTGACCCGCATCTCGCGGATGTACCGCAGGGCGAGGGCGCGTTGCTCGGTGTCGTACGTGTCGAGGAGCCGCTCGTCGGCCTCGCCGCGGTGCACGGCGGCGAGCTTCCAGGCGAGGTTGTGGGCGCCGAGCATGCCCACGTTCATGCCGTGGCCGCCGACCGGCGCCCAGGCGTGGGCGGCGTCGCCCGCGAGCAGCCCGCGCCCGCAGCGGAGGCGGGCGGCGACCCGGTCGCTGAACCGGGCCCGGTTGAGCCACGGCGGGTCCGTGGGAGTGAGCCGCAGCCGGGGGAGGCGGGCGGTGCCGGCGACGAGGTCGCGCAGCTCGTCGAGGGTGGGCGGGGCGGTGAGGTCGGGGTCGGGGTCGTCGCGGAAGCAGAAGAAGCGGAAGCCGCCGCCGGGCAGCGGGAAGACGAGCAGGGAGCGGCGCGGGGCGAGGAAGATGTGGCCGTGGCCCGGGTGGCGGCCGTAGGGCCAGTCGGCGTGGGCGTTGCCCTGGACGACCTGGAGGCCGGTGCGGCGGCGGCCCTGGAACGGGATGCCGAGCCGGTCGCGGACCACGCTGGCGGTGCCCTCGCAGCCCACGATCCACGAGGCGGTGCCCGACTCGGCGGAGCCGTCGCCGAGGAGGAGGCCGAACTCGGCGCGGTCGTCGTGGACCTTGACGTCCGTCACCTCGCTGTTCCACTCGACCTCGGTGCCGAGCCCGGCCAGCTCCGCGCACAGCAGCCGCTCGATGTCGTGCTGCTCGATGTTGAGCGGGCGGCTGTGGGCCGAGCGGTGCCAGCCGGTGGTGAGCCCGCCGAGACGGCGCCCGGCGCCGTGGATGGTCACCTCGCCCAGCTCCACCGCGTGGCGCCCGAGCGTGCCGGCGACACCGAGGGCGTCCAGGGCCTCCGCCGCCCTGGGCCACACGACCAGGGCCCGGGCCTCGCGCTTGGCGGCCGGCGCGCGGTCCACCACCCGCACGCCGATGCCGAGCCTGCGCAGGGCGATCGCCAGCGTCAGCCCGACCGGCCCCGCACCGACCACGCACACGTCCACATCCGGCATCCGGCCCACTCCCCACCCGTCGACCCGCTCGTGACACTCCGCACCCTGAGCCGGAACCAGCGACTCCGGCATGTTCTTCAGGGTGCGCGCCGATGATCACGTCTCGCCAGGGCGTGCGGCCCGGCGCGAGAAGCATTCGACCTGCCGATATGACTCCCTGTGCATCACATCGTCTGTTTGGGTGATCAGGTGCGCGGAAGGTCGCCCGGCCGCGAGGGGCGGGCGTTGCCGCGTGCGGCGGAGCCGAGGAGCGCCTGCCCCTTATGTCTCATATAGGGTGATGCGATAGGAATCGCGGATTGTGCCCTACGGGGCCCGGCCGATGCGTAGGTCGATGCGTTGGACACTCACCAGTCGCCGAGCAGGGTCCCGCAGCCGCCCAGGGCGGCCGTCGGGTACGCGGGCGTGCTCAACGACCTGCTGCCCATCGCGCTGTGGCGGGAGGACGCGCAGGGCCGGATCGTCGAATGGTCACTGGCCGCCCAGGACCTGCTCGGCTACCGCCCGGAGGAGGCCATCGGCCGGCTCGCCACGCCGCTCCTCGTACCCGACACCAACCACGAGCTCGCCGAGCGGCTGACCCGCAAGGTCCAGGCGGGCGAGACCGTCGTCGGCACCCTTCCCGTACGGCACCGCGACGGTCACTCGGTCGCCATGGAGATGTGGATCGTGCCCGCCGCCGACCCGGCGGGCAGACCCGGCGCCATGCTCATCGCCTTCGAGACCTCCCAGGTCCTGCGGATGCGCGACAACCTGGCCGCCCTCGAGTCGCTCTTCACCCAGTCGCCCATCGGCCTCGCCACCCTCGGCCCCGACCTGCGCTTCCTGCGCGTGAACAACGCCCTCGCCCGGATGAACGGCGTCCCGCCCGCCGACCACGTCGGCCGCCGGCTCACCGAGGTCGTCCCCGGCGTCAACGCCGGCGCCCTCGAGGCCCTGATGCAGCAGGTCCTCGACACCGGCACCGCCGTCGTGGACGCCCGCCGGGCCGGCCGCACGCCCGCCGACCCCGACCACGACCACATCTGGTCCAACTCCTACGCCCCGCTCCTCGACCACGGCGGCCGCCCGCTCGGCATCATCGCCTCCCTCATCGACATCACCGAGAGCCAGCAGGCCCACATCGAGGTCGAACGCGCCCGCCACCGCTTCGCCCTCCTCGCGGAGGCCGGAGCCCGCATCGGCACCACCCTCGACCTGCGGCAGACCGCCGAGGAGGTGGTCTCCTTCCTCGTCCCCCAGCTGGCCGACTCCGCCGACGTCCAGCTGCTCGAAGCCGTCCTGGAGCCCGACGAGTCCACCGCCGCCACCCGCGGCGTGCTGCGCCGTCTCGCCGCCCGCTTCCCCGACCCGACCGCGCCGACCGCCCTCCTCGCCCCCGGCCAGACCTTCCAGATCCCGCTCGACTCGGTGTACGAGGAGGTCATCACCGACGCCCGGGCCATGGACCTGTTCACCGCCGACGTCCCCGCCCTCATCAAGGACCCGCGCCTCGAGGCCCTGCGCCGCTATCTCGCCACCCGCATCGGCTCCGCCCGGCTGATCCCGCTCGTGGCCCGTGGCAAGGTGCTCGGCACCGTCTCGGTCACCCGGCTGCGCAGCCGCGAACCCTTCGACGAGGAGGACCGGGTGCTCATGGACGAGGTGGTCGCCCGGGCCGCCACCAACATCGACAACGCCCGGCTCTACACCACCCAGCGGCAGGCCGCCCTCACCCTCCAGCGCAGCCTCACCAACAACGCCCTGCCCGACGTCACCGGCCTGGAACTCACCGGACGCTACCTCCCGGCCAGCGACCACGACGTCGGCGGCGACTGGTTCGACGTGGTCGCCCTGCCCGGCGGCCGCACCGGCCTGGTCATCGGCGACGTCATGGGCCACGGCATCCACGCGGCGGCGGTCATGGGGCAGCTGCGCACCGCCGTCCGCACCCTGGCCCGCCACGACATCCAGCCGGCCCGCATGCTGCGTTCCCTGGACGCGGTCGTCGCCGACCTCGGCGAGGACGAGATGGCCACCTGCGTGTACGCGGTGTACGACCCGGCCGGAGCCGGCTGGACCATCGCCCGCGCCGGGCACCCGCCGCCGGCCGTCGTCACCCCCGACGGCACCGTCACCTTCCTCGACGGACCGCCCGGCACGCCCCTGGGAACCGGCGCGCACGAGTTCGGCACCGAGGAGGTGGCGCTCCCCGCGGGGGGACTCCTCGTGCTGTACACGGACGGCCTCATCGAGGCCCGCGACCAGGACCTCGACCAGGGCATGGCGAGGATCGCCGCGGCGCTGCGCGACATGGACCGGCCGCTGGACGAGCTGTGCGACGAACTGCTGGCCGGGCTTCCCGAGGGCCCGGCCCAGGACGACGTGGCGATGCTGCTCGCCCGTACGACGAGGACGTGAGCCGGACGAGGACGTGAGCGCGACGAGAGCGTGAGCCAGACCGTGGCGGGAGTCGGACCGTGGCGGGAGTCGGACCGTGGCGCGAGTCAGACCGAGGCGTGACTCAGGCCGGGGCGTGACTCAGGCCGGGGCGTGACTCAGACCGGGGCGCCGCGCTCCAGGATCTCCTTCAGCTGCTCCTCGTCCCTCGGCATCTCCTTGCGGACGTGCCGCTTGACCACCAGGGGCACGAGCGCCTTGCCGATGCCGTGGCCCTCGAAGTCGACGGAGAGCCGCACGCGCGAGCGCATGCCGCCGTCGAGCGGCTCGATGGTGCCTTCGAGGTCGGGACGGACCGGCCCGTCCGTGCCGTGGACGTGCCAGCTGCGCGGCGGATCCAGGGTGAGCTCGATGTGCGTGTCGAAGTCACGGCGTCCCATGTGCCGCGTCACCGTGAACCTCTGGCTCGCGGCCCCGGGGGTGCCGCTGATCCGCTGCACCCTGACCGCGCTCTCCTGCCAGTCCGGCAGGTGCGAGGGGTCCGTGATGTAGGCGAAGACCTCTTCGGGCGGGCGGGCGATGTCGACCGAGCCGTTGATCCTGGACATGTCGCCTCCTTGCGTGGGCGAGATGGATCCCTCTCATCGTCCCACGCGGCAGCGCCACCGCGCAGGCTCAGCGACCGCCGGCCCGCGCCCGGTACAGGTCCCTCAGCAGGGCGATCTCCGCGCCGTGGTGCAGCAGCTCCTGGTTCATCCACCAGACGATCTCGATGAACGGGTTCTCGGGATCGCTGCCGTGGGGATAGCTGCTGAAGCCCACCGTGTCCAGGTCCTCGTCGGTCACCGAGAGCAGCATCTCGCGCCAGGCGCCCATGGCCTTGTCGAAGTCCGCCACGGCCGAGGCGGCGTCCCCGCGGCTGTGGAAGTCGTCCCTGGTCAGGGTGCGGGTGCCGACCGTGTGGTCGGTGCGCAGGAGGAACATCTCGGCGAGGTGGCTGAGCCGCCACGCGAGAGTGGTGAACGGCGCCGGCTCCGGGTGCGGCGGCGGTGCCGTGTCCCGTCCCCAGTCACCGGCTCCGGTCAGCAGCGTGGCCCGCGGCCCCGGGCCCGTGTCGCGGCGCCGGACCGACCAGCAGTCCGGCACCGGCTCCCACAGGTACTCGTCGTCCGTGACCGGCCCGACCGCGACGTCCGTCCCGTTGCCGCTGTCCATGACCGGGCCGTTGAGCCGGTTCACCAGCCGCTCGCGTGCGAAGTCGAACTGCTCGAGCAGGGGGACGAGACGGGGCGGCATCGCCATGGGACGCTCCGGAGGGATCGACGGGAAAGGGCACGGTGCGCCCGCACCTTGTCACACAACCCACCGCGCGGCCACGGGATTTCGACCCGGCCGCCCGGGGCCGGTCAGGCCGTCTCTCCGGGATCGGGGGCGGACCCGGCCGGATCGGGGGCGGACCTGGCCGGATCAGGAGCCGACCTGGCCAGTCTCCGGAAGAGACGGCCTAGGAGGGCGAGGCGCCCGGCAGGCCCCGCAGCCAGTCCAGTGCCGCCTGGGCGCTGAACTCCGCCTGGCCGCCCCGTAGCAGCAGGTCCGCCGTGGCGAAGGCCGGGTCGTCCGCCGTGCCCGGCACGTAGGGCAGTGCGAGGCACCGCATCCCCGCCGCGTGCGCGGCCGCCGCACCCGGCGGCGCGTCCTCCAGGACCACGCACCGCTCCGGTGCGGTACCGAGCCGACGGGCCGCCTCCAGGAACACGTCCGGCTCCGGCTTGCCGCGGGCCACCTCCTCCGCCGACACCGTCGTCGGCAGGAACGGGGCGAGACCCGTCCCGGCGAGCACGGCCTCGATCGCCGCCCGCGAGGAGCCCGAGGCCACCACCATCGGCACCGCGTCCGCGTGCAGCCGCTCCACGAACTTCCGCATCTCGGGGAAGACCGGCGTCGAGGCCCGGGCGAGCTCCAGGTAGTGGCGGTTGGTGGCGTCGAGCAGCTCGTCGACCGGCGCGCCGACGCCGAACCTGCCGGCCAGCAGCTCCAGGGACTCGCGCGTGCCGATCCCGATGAACCGCGTGTGGTGCTCCCAGTCGTAGTCCTCGGGCGTCACCCCGTACGGGCCGAGGGCCCGGAGGGTGGCCAGATGGTAGTTCGGCTCGCTGTCCACCAGCGTGCCGTCGAGATCGAAGACGACCGAGAAGCGCGCGATGTCCATGCGCCCAGCCTGGCAGAGGACGGGCCCGGTTCCGAGGGTCCTTGGTCCCTGGTACGGACAGGAGCCCGCCGCCCGCCGTTCAGGAGCCGCCCGCCGTGCGAGCCGTCCACGGCCCGCGTCTTCCGGGCGCCCGCGCGCCCGCCGCTCAGGAGCCGCCCCGCCGCCCCACCGCCTCGACCAGCGGGAGCAGCCGGTGCGGCACCCGCTCGCGCAGGGCGATCTCGGTCCGGGTGCGGACCACCCCGGGCAGCTGGATCAGCCGCTGGATCACGTCCTCCAGGTGCCCGGCGTCCCGCGCCACCACCCGGGTCAACAGGTCCCCGCCGCCGGTGATGGAGAAGGCCTCCACGATCTCGGGGACGGCCGCGAGAGCGTCGCCGACCTCGTCGAGATGGCCCTGCGTCACCTCGATGTGCACGAACGCGAGCACCGGGTGCCCGAGCGCCGCGGGCGAGAGCACCGGCCCCGTGGCCGTGATCACCCCGTCCCGCTCCAGCCGGTCGATCCGGGCCTGCACGGTGCCCCGTGCCACGCCCAGGATCCGCGCGTACTCGCGCACGCTGGTGCGCGGCTGCTCGATGAGGAGTCGCAGGATGCGGGTGTCGAGCTCGTCCACCGCCATGGTCCGATGGCCTCCTTCTGGTCGAGGTTCTCCGTCTTCGACTGTACCAATGGCCCACCCTGCGGCCTGCCGGTTGAGCCAGTGGGCGGACTGATGCTTTCCTCTTACAAGAGTTTGACGACTGATGGCGCCGCGCACGCGCCGGACCGGCGAGGTGGCCGGCCCCGGACCCGCGGCGCCTTCGTCATGTGTACCTGCGTGTGCGTGAAGAGGGTGTGTGTTCGGAAGCGGGGGCGGAACGTCCGTCATGAAGAAGGGTCTGGACCAGGTCGGCGCGATGCTGCGGACGATGTGCGTGGCGCCCGATCCGGGCAAGGTCCGGCTGCGGCTGTCGAGCCGCGCCGTGCTCGCCGTCGGACTCGCCGTCGGCGCCGCGGAACTGGCCGGGCTCTCGCTCACCGCGTCCATCACCGCCGGCCTGGCCGCGCTGCTCGCCCTCTTCACCGTCGCCGACCCGACCGTGCGCCGCCAGGCCGTGACGACCGCTCTGCTGCCGCTCGCGGGCTTCCCGGTCCTCGCCCTGGCCACCGTGCTGCACGGCACGCCGCCGGTCCGCGACCTGGCCTGGCTCCTGGTGGTCTTCGCCGGCGTGTACGCGCGCCGCTGGGGCCCGCGCGGGCACGCGCTCGGCATCTTCGCCTTCATGCAGTTCTTCGTGACCCAGTTCCTGCACGCGGTGCCCGCGCAGCTGCCCGAGCTCTTCGGCGCCGTGCTGCTCGCGCTCGGCGTCGTCGGCGCGGTCCGCTTCGTCGCCTGGTGCATCGAGCGGCGCGTGCCGCCGCCCGCGGCGCCCGCGCCGCTGCCCGGCACCGGGCTCCACCGGCCCACCACCCGGCAGGCCTTCCAGGTCACCGCGGCCTGCGCGGTCGCCCTCGCGGCCGGCCAGGTCCTGTCCCAGGAACGCTGGTACTGGGCCGTCGGCACCGCCTGGTGGATCTTCGTCAACACCGCCTCGCGCGGCGAGACCCTCGTCCGCGGTTTCCGCCGCGTCGTCGGCACCGTCACCGGCATCGCCGCCGGACTGCTCATCGCCCTGCCGCTCGGCGGCGCCCCGGCGCCGACGGCCGCCCTCGTGGCCGTCTGCGTCTTCGGGATCTTCTACACCGCGCCGCTCTCGTACAGCTGGATGATGTTCTTCGTCACCGTCATGGCGGGACTGCTGTACGGCCTGCTCGGTGTCCTGCACCCGGGGCTGCTGCTGCTCCGGTTCGAGGAGACCGCCGTCGGCGCCCTCGGCGCGGCCGTCGGCGTCGCCCTGCTCCCCGTCACCACCCACGCGGCCACCAACGCCTGGATCCAGCGGGCCGTGACCTGCGTGCACGCCTGCACGACCGCCGCGGCGCGCCGGCTCGCCGGAGACCCGTACGCCGACCCGGCCGCCCACGCCGCCGAACTCGACCTCCTGCTCGGGCGGGCCCGGCTCACGCTGGCGCCGCTCGTCCACCCGCTGAGCCCGCTGCGTGCCCGCAAGGCCCGCGCCCGCCATGTCCTGGCTCTGCTCGACGACTGCGCCCGCGCGAGCCGAGGCCTCGCCGACGTCGCGGCCGACCCCGACGCCTCGCACGACGCCCGCCTCGCGGCCGCCGCCTGGCGCGTCGAGGCCGCCGTGCACGCCCTGGTCCCGCCGGCCGCCCCGGTACGCGCCACCGAGACCGCCCTGGCCTCGCTGCCGGCCCACCACCCCGGCGCCGAGGCCGCCCTCGGTCACCTCCACGCCCTGGAGCACGCCCTCACGGCCCTGGCGACCCCTCTGCGCACGGCCCCGAGCTCCCCGCTCGTCCCGGCGGCCTGAGACGGGGCGGACGGATCACGGTGGGCCCACGGGGCGCTGCCGTGCCCGGTGGGACCTCGATCCCGGCCCGGGGGGACCTCCATCCCGGCCCGGTGGGACCTCGATCCCGTCCCGGGGGACCCCGATCCCGCGCCCGGCCGGACCGATCCCAGCGCCCGGCCAGAACCATCCCGCGCCCGGCCGGACTCCGGTCCGCCGGACACCCCAAGCGGACCAGGCGGACCGGGCGGACCGGGCGGACCAGGCGGACCGGGCCGCCGTCCCGCCGCAATGGACCCTCTTGGTCTAGACCTCCTGCTAACGTCGGCCACGACGACGGCCGGTCTGCCGTGACCGGCCCGCAGGACAGGGGAGGCGCCGTGGGCGACGCACGGACGGGTCAGGCGGGCGCGCAGCGCCCTATGCGGGCGTTCATCGGGTCGTTCACCTCGGCGGGCGGCCGCGGCGTGCTCGTGGCCGCGGCGGACCCCGAACGAGGCGCGCTCCACATCACCGGAACGAGCGACGCCGTCGCCGACCCCTCCTTCCTCGCCCTCGACGGGAACCTGCTCTACGCCGTCTCCGAGACCGAGGAGGGAGCGGTCGCGGTCTTCGACGTCAGCGGCCCCGAGCCCCGGCCGCTCGGCGCGCCCGTCCCCGTCGACGCGGCGGGGCCCACCCATCTCGCCGTCACAGCCGGGCACGTGCTCACCGCGAACTACACCTCCGGCAGCGTCACCTCCCTGCCCCGCACCGGCGACGGCGCCCTCGGCCCCGTCGCCGGGCGACTGCGCCACGAGGGCTCCGGGCCCGTCGCCGACCGGCAGGAAGGTCCGCACGCCCACCAGGTGGTCACCGATCCCGGCGGGCGCTGGGTGCTGGCGGTCGACCTCGGCACGGACTCCGTCATGGTCAGCGCCCTCGACCCCGCAACCGGCGCGCTGCGCCCGCACGGAGCGACCGCGCTGCGGCCCGGCACCGGACCGCGCCATCTCGTCTTCCACCCGGCCGGCACCCACGCGTACGTCCTGAACGAGCTGGAGCCCACCCTCACCGTCTGCCGCTGGGACGGCGGGAGCGGTGTGCTCACGCCGCTCGGCGAGAGCCGTGTCGTCCCCGAGGGCGCCCCCGGGCCGAGCTACCCCTCCGAGGTGGTCGCCGCTCCCGACGGGCGCTTCCTGTGGGCCGCCGTGCGCGGCGACGACACCCTCGCCGTCCTCGCGCTCGACGCGGCCGGCGACACCGCCCGGCTCGTCGCCTCGGTGCCCTGCGGCGGCCACTGGCCCCGCGACCTGACCCTCGCCCCCTCCGGGCGCCACCTGTACACGGCCAACGAGCGCTCCGGCGACGTCACCTGGTTCACCGTGGACCCCGACACCGGTCTGCCGGAGCGCGCGGGCTCGGTCCCGGCCCCCGCCGCCTCCTGCGTGGTCCTCGGCTGAGCCGGCGGAACGCCCACGGGAAGGGCCCGCACCGGATCGTTCCGGTGCGGGCCCTTCCCGTCACGGTCGTGCGCCGGTGGTACGGCGGTCGCGCCTCAGCGGACCGGCGCGCCCGGCTGCGGCGCGATGCCCAGCGCCGACATGTACTGCGAGAGCACCAGCCGGCCGATCGCCGGGTACGCGCCCAGCGGCTCGGCCGCCGCGCAGCCGGCCTCCTTCGCGGCCGCGTCGAGCAGTCCCTCGGCCAGCTCCGGGCCGATCAGGTACGGGGCCAGCGCGAGCTGCTCCGAACCGGCGCCGCGCAGCTGCTCGGCGATCGACGCGATCGAACCCTCCTGGTCGAGCGCCGCGGCCATCACGGGCACCGCGAGACGGGCCGCGAGCAGCATGCCGGTGATGCCGGCGGCCTGCACGGCCTCCTCGCCGCCCACGGTGGCCAGGATGATGCCGTCGGCCGCCGTGGCGACGGTGAACAGGCGGGCGCGGTCGGCGCGGGCCAGACCGGCCTCGGAGAGCCGCACGTGGAGCGCCTCGGCGAGCAGCGGGTGCGGGCCGAGCACGTCGGTCAGCTCGGCGGTGTTGCCCGCGTCCATCACGGCCTGGCGGATCTGCCGGGTCAGCGCGCTGTCGGGGCCCGCGAGCAGCGGCACCACGACCGCGGCGGGACCCTCCGGTGCGGCGACCTCACGGCCGGCCGCCACGGCGATCTCGTACCGCTCGGTGCGCAGGGCCTCCACCCGCGTCAGCACCGCGGCGAGGCCGGGGTACTCGGTGTCGTCGCCGTCCAGGTAGCCGATCTCGGCCTCGATGCCGGGCAGCTCCGAGCGGGCGATGCTCACGACCTCCTCGGCCAGCGAGCGTATGGCGGCCGACGGCGCGCCGGGAACGGCGAGAACCAGCGTGGGAGCGCCCTCGGGCGCCGCCACGGGTTCAGGACGACGGTGCCGCCCGGACTGGCGGGGGCGCGGCATTCGTACAGGCAGGCCGGGAGTGGGCCCAGTGGGGGAGCTCATGGCGCCGCATGCTACTGGTTTCGCACGCCGCGCGGTTCGCTGAGGTGCGACTGAGCGACGTCTGCCCCGCTATGTCCGAACCGGCCGGTAATCGCCGGTTACCTGGCGAGTTGCAGCAGCCGGGGATCCTCCGGCAGACGCAGCGATCCGTCCGCGAGCGCGGCCGCGATCGTCACCGCCCCGGCCAGCGGGTCGCCCGCCGCGGGCACTTCGCGGACGCCCGGCAGCAGCGCGCCGAACTCCGCGCGCAGCGGCCCGAGCAAGGGCTCGCCCATCATGAACAGACCACCCGTCAGGGCGACTTCCCTCCCGGACCCGGAGGGCGCGACGGCCGCCGCGGCCTCCGCGATGTGCGCGGCGGCACGCTCCAGGACGCCCGCCGCGACCGCGTCCCCGGCGGCCGCGCAGACGGCCACCTCGGGCGCGAACGAGGCGAGTACGGCCGGTCGGTCGGTGCGCGGATACAGCGCGCCCGGCAACCCGGCCGCCGGGCCGAACCGTTCCTCGGCGCGGGCGAGCAGCGCGGCCGAACCGCCCCGCCGGCCGTCGTACGCCCGCATCGCCGCCTCCAGGCCGGCCCGGCCGATCCAGGCGCCGCTGCCGCAGTCGCCCAGAAGGTGGCCCCAGCCGTCCGCCCGGCGCCAGCCGGACAGGTCCGTGCCGATCGCGATGAGGCCCGTACCACCGGCGACGACCGCGCCCGGACGCTGGCCGAGCGCTCCGGCGTACGCGGTGACGGCGTCCGCCGCGAGCGCGAGCCGCCGCACGCCCCAGGCCCGGTCGATCGCCCCGGGCAGCTCGGCCCGCAGCCGGTCGCCCAGGGTCGCCATCCCGGCCGCCCCGACGGCGACCGCGAGGACGGTCCCGCCGCCGGCCCGCGCCGTCATCGCGTCCACGGCCGGCAGCAGCTGTCCGAGCAGATGGCCGGCGTCGATGCCGCCGGCGCCGGTGCGCACCGGCTCACGGGACGACACCGTCTCCACGATCTCCCGGCCCTCTCCGGCCGGCCCCTGCCCCGGGCGCGCGAGCGCGACCCGCAGTCCCGAGCCGCCGGAGTCCACTCCGACGACGAACGCGCGCTCCGGGGCGGTCGTCACGGCAGCTGCCAGTCCACGGGCTCGGCGCCCTGACGGAGCAGCAGTTCGTTGGTGCGGCTGAACGGCCGCGAGCCGAAGAAGCCCCGGTCGGCGGACATCGGCGAGGGGTGCGAGGACTCGATGGCCGGCAGGTTGCCGAGCAGCGGGCGCAGATTGCGGGCGTCGCGGCCCCACAGCACCGAGACGAGCGGCTTGCCGCGCGCCGCGAGCGCGCGGATGGCCTGCTCGGTGACCGCCTCCCAGCCCTTGTCGCGGTGCGCGCCGGGCCGCCTCGGCGCGGTGGTGAGCGCCCTGTTGAGCAGCAGGACGCCCTGCCGGGTCCACGGCGTGAGGTCGCCGTTGGCCGGCCGGGGGAGGCCCAGGTCGGTGTGCATCTCCCGGAAGATGTTCTCCAGGCTCGGCGGCAGCGGGTGCACGTCCGGCGCCACGGAGAAGCTCAGGCCCACGGCGTGGCCGGGAGTCGGATAGGGGTCCTGGCCGACGATGAGGACCCTCACCTCGTCGAAGGGCTGCTGGAACGCCCTCAGGACGTTCGCCCCCGAGGGCAGATAGGTCCGCCCGGAGGCGATCTCCTGCCGGAGGAAGTCGCCCATCGCGGCGATGCGTTCGGCCACCGGCGCGAGCGCGTGCGCCCACCCGGCCTCGACGATTTCGTTCAACGGTCGTGCTGCCACGCCGTCACTCTATCGGCGCACACCGACAACACCCCCGACGTCCGAGCGACCACTGTCCGCCCGGTGACCGCTCGGCCGGTGAGCGTTCGCCCCCGGTGGCCGCTCGGCCGCTGAGCGTTCGACAGGTGACCGCTCGGGACGTCCGTCGCTCAGCCGATCACCGCCGCCCGTACGCACAGCACGTCCGGCAGGTGCTCGGCGAGCAGCTGCCAGCTGTCCCCGTCGTCCGGGCTCGCGTACACCTCGCCGTTGCGGTTGCCGAAGTAGACGCCCGCCGGGTCGCCGTCGTCGGTGCACAGGGCGTCGCGCAGCACCGTGCCGTAGTGGTCGCCCTCGGGCAGGCCCTTGGCCAGCGGCTCCCAGGTCGCGCCCGCGTCGCCGGTCCGGTAGACCCGGCAGCGGTGCCCGGCCGGGACACGGTCGGAGTCGGCGTTGATCGGGAAGACGTAGGCGGTGTCCGGCCGGTGCGGGTGGGCGGCGACGGCGAAGCCGAAGTCGGACGGCAGGCCCTCGCCGATGTCGGTCCAGCGTCCGCCGCCGTCGTCGCTGCGGAACACGCCCCAGTGGTTCTGGAGATAGAGCCGGTCCAGGTCCCCGGCGTCCTGGGCGATCTTGTGCACGCACTGCCCGAACTCCGGGTTCGGGTCGGGCAGGAACACCGCCGACACGCCCTCGTTCGACGGGGACCAGCTCGCGCCGCCGTCACGCGAGCGGAAGACGCCGGCGGTCGACACCGCCACGGTCACGGCGTCCGGGTCGCGCGGGTCGGTGACGACGGTGTGCACCGCCTCGCCGCCTCCGCCCGGTACCCACCGGTCCCGGGTGGGGTGCTCCCACAGCGGCCGCACCAGCTCGAACGACTCGCCGCCGTCGGCGGACCGGAAGAGCGCGGCAGGCTCCGTCCCCGCGTAGACGACGTCGGGGGAGTGGGCGGGCGCGGGGTGCAGCTGCCAGACCCGCTCCAGCGAAGCCCCGGTGTCCTGCGGGAACCTGACCGCGGGCCGGGGCGGCTCCGTCCAGCTCCCGCCCAGGTCGTCGGAGTGGAAGACGGAGGGGCCCCAGTGCGCGCTGTCCCCACCGACCAGGATTCTGGGCACCGGGCGGCGGGTGTCGATGCCGATCGAGTAGATCGCCTGCGCGTTGAAGTGAGGGGCGTCGAACTCCCATCGGCCGTCTCGCCCGCGGCCGATGAAGAGCCCCTTGCGGGTGCCCACGGTCAGTAGCACGTCGGTCATGCCGACACCTCCAGGACGCCGTTGTCGCGGATACGGGCCAGTCTGCACCCCACCACTGACAACGGCTCCCGGAGTCCGCTCCGCCCCTGGTCAGGGGCGTGTTGTGCGGCTCGGCCGCGCACGCGAGGGGTCAGAACGCCCGGGCGTACTGCGGCGGGAAGGCGAGCTCCGCGCCCAGTTCGCGTGCCGCGCGGCGGGGCCAGGAGGCGTCGCGCAGCAGCTCGCGGCCGAGCAGTACGGCGTCCGCCTCCCCGTTGGCGACGATCTTCTCGGCCTGCTCGCTCTCCGTGATCAGGCCCACGGCGGCGACCGGGAGCCCGGTCTCCTCCTTGACCCGGGTGGCGAACGGCACCTGGTACCCGGGGGCGACGGGGATCCTGGCCGGTCCGCCGTTGCCGCCGGTCGACACGTCGAGCAGGTCCACGCCGTGCTCGCGCAGCAGGGCGGCGAGGCGGACGGTCTCGTCCGCCGTCCAGCCCTGCTCCTCCAGCCAGTCGGTGGCGGAGATGCGGAAGAAGAGCGGCAGCTCCTCGGGCCAGACGGCGCGCACGGCGTCGACGACCTCCAGGGCGAGACGGGTGCGGTTCTCGAAGGATCCGCCGTAGGCGTCGGTGCGCCGGTTGCTGAACGGGGAGAGGAACTGGCCGATCAGATAGCCGTGGGCGCCGTGCACCTCCACGACCTTGAAGCCGGCCGCGAGGGCCCGCCGCGCCGCCTCGCCGAACTGCCGGACCACGTCGCGGATCTGCTCGACCGTCAGCTCGGTCGGCACGGGGTGGACCTCGTCGTACGCGACCGGGCTCGGGCCGAGCGGCTGCCAGCCGATGCCCCGGTCGGCGGCGACGGGCCCGTTGCCCTCCCAGGGCCGCTCCGTCGAGGCCTTCCGTCCGGCATGGCCGATCTGGACGCCCGGCACGGTGCCCTGCGCGCTCAGGAACCCGGTGATCCGGCGCAGGCCGTCGATCTGCGCGTCGTCCCAGATGCCGAGGTCGAAGGGGCTGATCCGGCCCTCGGGGGCGACGGCGGTCGACTCCAGCAGGATCAGGCCGGCGCCGCCGGTGGCGCGGGCGCCGTAGTGCGCGAGGTGCCAGTCGCCCGCGACGCCCGCGCCCGGGCCCGTCGGCTCCGCCGAGTACTGGCACATCGGGGCCATCCAGACGCGGTTGGGGACGGTGACGGACCGCAGGGTGAAGGGCTCGAACAGGGCGGCGCTCATGACGGACTCCGTTTCGGCGTGACAGGTGCTGCCTCGGGGTGGCGTTCGTACGATACGCATCGTAGTACGGCGCCTGTCAAACTACGAGGACTCTCGTACAATGGAGCTCCCATTCCCGAGAGCCGTGGAGCCGCAGCCGTGACGACCGCGACCAACCCCCGGGTCCTGGAACACCCCGAGCGCGAGGACATCCGCCTCGAATCCGTGCTGCACGCCCTCTCCGACGCCGTACGGCTCCGCATCGTGCGCGACATGGCGCGCGGCGAGGGCGCCGAGTTCTCCTGCTCGCACTTCGCGCTGCCGGTCACCAAGTCGACGAGCACCCACCACTTCCGCGTACTGCGCGAGAGCGGCGTGCTCCGCCAGCTCTACCGGGGCACGACCAAGCTCAACACCCTCCGCCGAGACGACCTCGACGCCCTCTTCCCCGGCCTCCTCGACGCCGTCCTCACGGCGGCCGAGTCCCAGGCGGAACGCCTGGGCGAATAGGGCCTGTCCGGCGGATCGTGGCCGGGTCCGCGGCGTCTGGCACGGCACCTCGCCGCGTTGCCGGAGCGCCCCGACAGTTCCTTCCCCAAGCTCTCGGCTTCGCTCGAGCAGGGGAGACCCCATGCACCAGGCGCCGCGGCCTATCCGGCCCTGATCCGCCGGCGCCGCGACGCCCGATGCGCCCGGCCGTTCACGTGCCGGGCCGTTCGGCGCGCACGGTCGCTCGACGGGCCCGGTCGCCGGTCGGCCCCGCGCCATCCGTGCGTCGGACCCTCCCGCGCCCCGGCGGACGTCCGGATCAGCTGATCGGGCCGCCCTCCCTGGTGCGGTCTGCCAGGCCGCCCTCGCCGGGGCGTCGGGCGGCGTCGAAGGCGGGGCCGCCGCGGGCCGCGCCGCGCAGGCCCGTCCAGTCGGGGATCTTCACCGGGCCGCGTCCCAGCGTGCCGCCGAGTGCCGCCTCGGCGCGTTCGATCGCCAGCCAGCCCGTCCAGGGAACCGGCTCGTGGCCGAGGGCGTGCAGCTCCGGAAGCGGGTCCGGCGCGATCGGGCGGCGGGCCAGGGCGGGGGCGTCGGCCAGCAGGGAGGCGACGGTCTCCTTGGCGCAGGGGCGGTTGGTGCCGATCACCCCGGTGGGGCCCCGCTTGATCCAGCCGGCCACGTACTCGCCCGGCGACGGGACTCCGTCCCGCAGCACCCGGCCCGCCTCGTGCGGCACCGTGCCCGTCGCCGTGTCGAACGGCAGCCCGGGCAGCGGCACGCCCTGGTAGCCGACCGCGCGCAGCACCAGTCCGGCCGGGATCTCCTCGTACCGCCCGGTGCCCCGCACCCGGCCCTGCCCGTCGGGCTCGGTCCGCTCGAAGCGGACCGCCGTGACCCGGCCGGCCTCGCCGAGGATCTCCACCGGCCGCAGGAAGAACCGCAGCCGGACCGCGCGGGCCCGCGGCGAGCCCTCGGCGGCGCGCCCGGCCCAGGCCCGTAGGACCTCCACATTGCGCCGGCTCACGGCGGGCAGCCCGTCCGGGGCGGCGTACCCGGGATCGAGGGCGAGCTCCGCCGGATCGACCACGACCTCGGTGTCCGGCAGGGCGCCCAGTTCGCGCAGCTCCTTGGTGGTGAACCGGGCCGCGGAGGGCCCGCGCCGGGCGACCATGTGCACCTCGCGGACCGCGCTGTCCTTGAGCGCCTCGAGGGCGTCCTGCGGGATGTCGGTCGGGCGCAGTTCCTCCGCCCGCCGGACGAGCAGCCGGGTCACGTCCACGGCGACGTTGCCCGCGCCGACGACCACGGCGCCGGCCCGGTCGAGGCCGAAGTCCTCGTGCACCGCGTCCGGATGGGCGCTGTACCAGGAGACGAACTCCGTCGCGGAGAAGCTGCCCCGCAGCTCCTCGCCCGGAATGCCCAGCCGCCGGTCGCGGGCGGCGCCCACGCAGTACACGACCGCGTGGTACAGCTCCAGGAGCCGGGCCGGGGTGAGTCCCCGGGTCCCGACCTCCACGTCGCCGAGGAAGGCGATCCGCTCGTCCTCCAGGACCGTCCGCAGGCTGCCCTGGAGCGATTTGATCTTCTCGTGGTCGGGCGCGACCCCGTAGCGCACGAGGCCGTACGGGCACGGCAGCCGGTCCAGGACGTCGACCCGGATCCCGGGCACGTCGCTCTGCCCGACCAGTGCCTGGGCGGTGTAGACCCCGCTGGGGCCCGAGCCGACGACGGCGACACGCAGCACGGACGCACCCCTTCCCGCCGGGAGACCTCCAGCATGGCACCGCCGGGCCCGTCGGGGGAGTGGGCGTACGCCACCCGCGTAAGCCCGTCCGCGTGAAGCCCACCCGCGCAAGCCCACCCGCGTAAGCCCGTCCGCGTGAAGCCCACCCGCGCAAGCCCGCCCCCGGCCGCCTCCCGTCGGGGCCGCGCTACATCGAGCGCATCCGGTCGATCTCCGCCGACTGCTGGGCGATCACGTCGTTGGCCATCTCCTCGACCAGCACGTTGTTGCCCTGGCTGAGCACGTCCGCCGCCATCGTCACGGCGCCCTCGTGATGGGCGATCATCAGCTTCAGGAACAGGGCGTCGAAGGCCTCGCCCCTGGCCGCCTTCAACTGCGCGAGCTGGGCCTCCGTCGCCATCCCCGGCATGGTGTGGTGGTCGTGGCCGGACTGCGGGCGGGCGCCGCCGTTGTTCTTCAGCCAGCCCTCCATCGCGCCGATCTCCGGCGCCTGGGCCGCCTGGATCCGCTCCGCGACCTTGCGGACCCTGTCGGACCGGGCGCGCTGCGGCGCGAGCGCGGTCATGGTGAGGGCCTGACGGTGATGCACGATCATCATCTGCACGTAGCCGTAGTCGGCGCTGTTGGGACGCTCGTCCGGCATCAGCCGGGCCGCCTCCTCCGGTGAGACCCGCTTCGCGGGCTCGCCCGGCCGCCCCGGAGCGACGATCCCGGGACTTCCGCCCGAACCCCCCGCCCTCGGCGCGGACTCGGTGTCCCCGGATCCGGTCTGGCAGGCGCCGAGGGCGAGCACGGCGGTGGCGGACAGCAGTACGGCGACGGCACCACGGGCGACACGGCGGTTCGGCAACGCGACCTCCACAGGCACGACAGGACGGCGGGCACGACGGCAGTCAGTCAGTCAAGCAGCGTCAACAACAACATCAATCACTCAAACAACATCAATCACCCTGTCAACAGCGGCAGTTCCGCAGGACTTCATGACTTCTCTGTTGCCATCTGTTGAGATGTCCAGGCTAAGGAAGATACTGCCGGGGTCCATTCGTCGTTCGACTGCGAACGAAATCAGAGAGGACTGAGTGACTTCGTGCGTACCACGAGTACCCCGCGTGCACGGATCAGAGGCCTGGGTGTGGCGACCGCCGCGGCGGGCCTGCTGATCGGTCTGCTCGCCGCAGGGCCCGCGGCCGCCACACCCGACCCGGGCGACGAGCCCCTCGGGAACAAGGTCACGGCGGAGCAGGCGGCCGACGCCCGCGCCGCCATCGCGAGCGGTGAGATACCCGGCGTGGACGAGATCGTCCACAGCTCCAACATCGAACACCTCGTCAACATCCCCAAGGACGCCCTCAAGGGCACCAACTCCGACCTCGCCTTCCAGGGCAAGTACGCCTTCGCCGGCAACTACGACGGCTTCCGGATCTTCGACATCAGCGACCCCGCAAACCCGAAGACCGTCACCCAGGTGCTCTGCCCCGGTTCCCAGAACGACGTCTCCGTCTCGGGCAACCTGCTCTTCCTCTCCACCGACTCCTCCCGCAGCGACAACTCCTGCGCCAGCACGCCGCAGCCGGCCTCGGTGAAGGAATCCTGGGAGGGCATGAAGATCTTCGACATCAGCGACGTCGCCAACCCGAGGTACGTCGCCGCCGTCGAGACCGCCTGCGGCTCGCACACCCACACCCTCGTGCCCAAGCGCAAGGACGTGTACGTCTACGTCTCCTCGTACTCGCCCAACGCCGCCTTCCCGGACTGCCAGCCCCCGCACGACGGCATCTCGGTCATCAAGGTGCCGCGGAAGGCGCCCGAGCAGGCCAGGGTCGTCGGCTTCCCGGTGCTCTTCCCGGGTGACGGCCCGGACGGCGGCGGCAACCCCGGCGGGCCCACCAACCCGGGCGTCTCCAAGACCACCGGCTGCCACGACATCACCGTGCTCCCGGGCAAGGACCTGGCCGCCGGCGCCTGCATGGGCGACGGCATCCTGTTCGACATCAAGAACCCCGAGCAGCCCCGGGTGATCGACCAGGTCCAGGACAACGTCAACTTCGCCTTCTGGCACTCCGCGACCTTCAACCAGAAGGCGGACAAGGTCGTCTTCACCGACGAGCTCGGCGGCGGCGGCGCGGCCACCTGCAACGCGACCGTCGGCCCGAACCGCGGCGCGGACGGCATCTACGACATCACCGGCAAGGGCGACCAGCGCAGGCTGGTCTTCCGCAGCTACTTCAAGATCCCGCGCCACCAGGCCGACACCGAGAACTGTGTCGCCCACAACGGCTCGCTCATCCCGGTCAAGGGCAAGGACATCATGGTCCAGGCCTGGTACCAGGGCGGCGTCTCCGTCTGGGACTTCACCGACTCCCGCCGGCCGAAGGAGATCGCGTACTTCGAGCGCGGCCCGATCTCCAGCACCACGCTCGTCGGCGGCGGCTCCTGGTCCGCCTACTACTACAACGGCCACATCTACTCGAACGACCTGGCCAAGGGCTTCGACGTGCTGAAGCTCAGCGACAAGCGCACCGACAAGGCGGAGCGGATCCGGATGGACGAGCTCAACGTCCAGACCCAGCCGGACTACTTCGACGACTTCGACGACTGACCGGACGGACGACCGGACGGCTGTCCGGACGGCAGACCCGACGGATGGCCGGACGACTGACCGGACGGCAGACCGGACGGCAGGCCGGAAGGCAGTCCCGACGACTGACGCGGCAGGCGGTCCGGCAGGACCGTGCGGCCCCGTAACGTCGCCGGCAGCACCGGCGTGCCGTCGGGCGGACCCCCGTCCGGCGGCACGCCCTGCTCCCACTCCAGCCCGTACCGCTGGAACAGCTCGGCCCGCAGCCGGGCCCGCGGCATCGCCGCGCCCGGCAGCAGCTGCGCGAACACCGCGCCCATCAGCAGCGCCCGCAGCAGCGGATAGTCGGCGTCCACGTCGGCGGAGCCGTAGCGGGCCACCGTGTCGCGCAGCAGTGCCGCGAGCCGCTGCTGCTCCGGGCACTGCACGAAGCCCTCGGCCTGCAGGATGCCCGCCATGTGCGTCCGCATGAGCACCGGCCGCTCCTCGGCGAGGCCGAGGATCGCGTCGATCGCCCGCGCGAGCCGCTCCCGGCCGTCCTCCGTGCGCGGTTCGCGCTCCAGCGCCGCCTCCAGCGTGCGGTGCATCAGCCGGTGCACCGCGGACTGGAGCAGCTGGCGCTTGCCGGGGAAGTAGTACGAGATCAGCCCGCGCGCCGAACCGGCCCGCTGGGCGATGTCCCCGAGGGTCGTGGCCTCGTAGCCGCGTTCGGATACCAGCTCCACGGTGGCCGCCAGGATCCGCTCGCGGGAGCGCCGCCGAAGCTCTTCATTGACCGATGCGCTACGCGGGGACATCCTGGACTCCTGCGTTGACTGGCTTCCAGCCAATATACTCAGCGCGTCCTGTCGTCGCGCCCTCGTGGCCGGAGGCGGGGTCGGCCGTCTGTTCTGGGCGACGCGGGGGATCGTCCAGAACAGTCGGCTTCACGACGTTTCTCCCATTCTGCCTCCGGTGTCCTTTCTGTCGGCCGTGGTGGTACGGGTTCCCAGCCGCCGGTACGTGAGGATCGCGACGGCCACGCAGCACCAGCCGAGCAGCCAGCCGCCCAGCACGTCCGAGGGCCAGTGGACGCCCAGGTAGACCCGGGTCCAGCCGACCCCGAGGACCGACACCAGGGCCGCCCCGGCGAGCGTGCCCCAGCCCGGCCGGCTCTCGCGCCAGTGCAGGGCGAGCACCCAGAGCAGCAGCCCGCACACGACCGCCGCCGTCATGGCGTGGCCGGACGGGAAGGCCTCGTACGGCGCCGAGTCCACCGGATCGGGCCAGCTTGGCCGCTCCCGGCCCGTCAGGGCCTTCAGGCCCTGCTGGAGGCCCCAGGCGGAGAGCACGGTGGCGGCCACCCACAGGGCGAGCAGCCGCTCGCGGCGCCACCACAGCACCAGGACCGCGACGGTGACGAGTACGCGCCAGGTGACCGGGTCCCACACCCAGTCGCTCAGGATCCGGTTCAGCCGCGTCAGGCCCGGCTCGGCGACCGCGCTGCGGTGCAGCGCCTCGGACACGTCTCTGTCGAACGCCAGCAGGGGCGGCCATCCCACGGCCACCAGCACGAGCAGCAGCACGGCGAGAACCCCGGACACCACGGCGGAGATGCGCATGGACCGATCCTGCCCGACCGCGATCCGCCGCCGTGCGTCAGGGGCCCGGTGTCCACGGTTGGGTGTCCACGGCCTGGTGTTCGCGGGCTGGTGTCCGCGGTGCAGTGTCCGCGGTGCAGTGTCCACGGCTCGGTGTCCCCGGCTCGGTGTCCACGGCGTGGCCCGGCGGATCGGGGCCGGACAGGCCCTACGGGAGTGCGGTCAGCGCCGGGACGAAGGCCACCAGGACCGGGACCGCCGGGACCAGCGCCGCCGCGGCCGTCAGCCGCAGACGGCGCGCCGCGGTCAGTCGCGGGGTGGCGGTGAGCAGCCGGTTCACCCGCTGCGGAAGGCCGGCGTCCGGGGCCGGTCCCGGGCCGAACACCCCGCGGTCCTCGTTGAGTTCCACCAACGCGAGCGCCACCGTCAGCCGTCCGAAACGGCGCGAGGCCACGTCGTCCGCCGCCAGCTCCACCAGCCGGTGCATCTCGCCGCGGAAGGCCGCGAAGACCGGCACGCCGGGGAACCCGCCCGCCAGCGCCGCCGAGCAGTGCAGCAGCCAGTCGTGCCGCGCCCGGGCATGTCCCTGCTCGTGCGCGAGCACCGCGTCCAGCTGACGGCCCTTGAGTCGGCGCAGCGCGGCCGTCGTGATGACCAGGCGCGGAGCGCCGCCGGGCAGCCACCACGCGTCCGGGCGCTCGCCCTCCAGGACCACCAGGCGCGAGCTGCCCGAGGGCTCCTCGCCGGGCAACAGCGGCGCCCGCACCAGGAGTTCGCAGCGACGCCGGCGGCGGCGGGCCCGTGCCCGGCCGATCTCCCGGCCCAGCATCGCCCCGCTCCACAGCCCGCCGGCCGCGAGCGCCACGGCGAGGGCGGCCGACCACGGCCCGTGCGTCCCCAGCTCGTACGCGTCGATCACCGCGCGCGGCGCGGGCGCGAAGACCTGCCCGCGCACCGCCTGCCAGGCCGCCGCCGCGCTGAACGTCATCGACAGCGCGAAGCTCAGCAGCACCGCGGCCACGACGCACTGCCACACCCACAGCGCCACCACGGGTTCCCGTTCCGCCCAGTCGGCCCGCGCCAGAAGTCGCGGGGCGACGACGGCGGTCAGGACACCGAGCGCGAGCAGCGCGAGGGAGACCAACATGGCGTCAGCCTATGAGCGCGGTACCAGGACGGGGTATGCCCTCGCGGATCAAGTGACGTACGCCACGGTTTGATCGCACCGCGCGTACCCCTCAGAGCGTGAGGAGCATCGCCAGCATCGCGAGCGCCATCGACAGCCGGCACACCAGCGTCAGCTCGGGCCCGGCCGCCACGGCGCCGGCCCGGGGCGCACCGGCGCCCGCCGGGACGGCCGCCGGCACCAGCCGGGCGCCCGAACGCAGCACGTACACGCCGTAGTAGGCGAGCAGCGCGCCCGTCAGCACGGGTATGCCTCCGCCGGCGGCCACGCCGCCGTGCCCCGCACCGTGTCCCCCGTGCGCGCCGGGCGCGGCGGCCATCGCCAGCGCCATGTAGACCATCGCCAGCGAGCCGACCAGATGGTGCAGATGGTGTCCGCCGTGCCGCACCGCGTACCCGAGCGCGTGCAGAGCCGCGATCCCGAACACCCCCGCGTACAGCGTCCAGCTCCAGCCCGGCGGGCTGAGCGCCGCGGCGGGCAGCGCCATCGCGGCCATCCCGAAGCCCATCACGGCCTCGCCGCCGGCCGCCCGGCGCTCCGCACCGGTGCTGCCGCGCACGCGCAGCAGGCAGTACACCCCGCTCGCCGCGCACAGCACGACCAGCAACCACCCGGACAGAGCCGGCCCGTGCACGCCGCACACCCCCCTCCTCGCGGTCCCGACCCGGAGGGCATGCCCGCCCGCCCGAGCACCCACGCGCACGTCAGGACGCGCACGGGTGTACGAGGGGGGAGTGCGGGGAGCGCGCGTTAGGCTCGTGGGCGATCGCGTCCGCCGATCACCAGCGCCCGAGGGGAGACCGCACACCATGGACACCGCCGCGCCCCGGACCACCGGCCCGATCACGTACCGGGAGGCCTCACTGGACGACGTCCCGGTGCTCGTCCCGCTCGTCGAGTCCGCCTACCGGGGCGACTCCAGCCGGGGCGGCTGGACCACCGAGGCGGACCTCCTCGAAGGGCAGCGCACGGACGCCGAGGGTGTCGCCGCCGTCATCACCGCGCCGGGCAGCCGGCTGATGGTGGTGGAGCGGGACGGCGAGATCGTCGCCTGCTGCCAGCTGGAGCACCGGGGTGACGCGGCCTACTTCGGCATGTTCGCGGTCCGCCCCGAGCTCCAGGGCGCCGGTCTCGGCAGGCTGATCATCGCCGAGGCCGAGCGCCGGGTCCGGGAGCTGTGGGACGCGCGCGAGATGCACATGACGGTGATCTCGGTGCGCGCGGAGCTGATCGCCTGGTACGAGCGCCGCGGTTACCGCCGTACGGGCCGGATGACTCCCTTCCCGTACGGCGACGAGCGCTTCGGCGTGCCGCAGCGCGACGACCTGGAGTTCGAGCTCCTGGTGAAGGAACTCGTCTGACGGAGAGCCCCGCCTGACCGGCCGGCCCCCAGACCGGCCTCGGCCGGCGCCCGGGCCGCCGCAGGCCTGACGCTCGCCCCGGCGCCCGGGCCGCCGCAGGCCGGACGGTCGCCCCGGCGCCCCGGCCGTCCGGGGCCGCTCAGGCCGTGAAGCGCCCCGTGCGGCGGATCTCCGGGCGGTCGGTGGTCGCCCCGTCGAGGCCGAGGGCGCGGGCGAGCCGCAGGTCGTCCTGGGTGTTCACCACCCAGCCGACGACCTTGAGGCCGGCCGCGTGCGCCCGCTCGACGGTGTGCAGCGTGAGGTGCCGGACGTTCAGGACGAGCGCCCCCGCGCCCACCGCGAGAGCACGCTCCACCACGTCGTCCTGTCGGCGGTCCGCGACCAGCGCGGTGCGCACGCCCGGGACGAGGCCGCGGATCTCGGCGAGGGCCTCGTCGTGGAAGGACAGCACCTCGACGCGCCCGGTCAGGTCGCGGTCGTTGAGCACCGCGGCGAGCGCGCGGGCCGCGGCGACGTCCTTGATCTCCGCCTGGAGCGGAGCCCGTACCGCGGCCAGGACCTCCTCGAAGACGGGTACGCGCTCGCCGTCGCCCGCGTCGAGCTCCCTCAGTTCCGCGAGCGTCTTGCCCGAGATCGGCCCGGTGCCGTCCGTGGTGCGGTCGACGTCGGCGTCGTGCATGACGACGAGCGCCCCGTCCTTGCTGAGGTGGAGGTCGAGTTCGATGGCGTCCATGCC
This sequence comes from Streptomyces sp. NPDC127114, assembly GCF_042677525.1. NCBI lineage: Bacteria > Bacillati > Actinomycetota > Actinomycetes > Kitasatosporales > Streptomycetaceae > Streptomyces > Streptomyces sp. NPDC127114. Next base: position 45,555 of record NZ_JBHXTJ010000002.1, on the reverse strand, counting down.
GGCCCGCTCGGCGTGGACGAAGGAGCGCAGGGTGTTCTCGGGCGCGACGCCCATGACCCCGCGGTGACCGATGGTGAGGAAACTCAAGATCTTCTCGCTTCCGTCGAAGTCCGGCCCCTGCCGTGCCGGGCGCCGGTCGGCTCCTGGCGCAGCCTAACCGCTGGGGACGAAACGGGAAGCGGGCGCGCGGAACCCCGCATTTCTCGGTCCTCCACCGGACCCGACAGGAAAATTCACGGTGACACCCGGGGTCTCACAGGAGAATTTCTCCCTCCCCTCTTGTGGGAGAGATCAGAACGTGGATACCGTGTCCTGACGCAAGGTTCTCCTGTGGAGGAAGAGGAATGACGGAAATTCTTGTGCAGGACGTGACCGGTGGGGGGATAGCCGCCGACACCCCGGTGATCGACCACCCCTCGTGGCCCGAGCTCAAGAATGCCGTGGAGGAGCTCCGCCCCTGGCAGAGCGCGGACGGCTCGATCGACTTCACGGCCGAGGGCGCCCCTGCCCGCGCCCACGCCGAGCAGACCGTCGAGCGCATCGTCGCCGCGGTCGAGCAGCTCTCCCCGCTGCTCCCGCACGACGCGGACTACCACCGCGCGCTCGTCGCCGACCTGCGCAAGTGGGCCGAGGGCGGCTTCGAGGTCCCGGACTTCCTCGACGCGCTGATGGCCTTCCACCCGGCGGCCGACCGCCGTGACGGGCTCCAGCACCTCGTGGTCTTCCCGATGTACACCCAGAACGGCAACCCGGACCGCAACCTCGAGGCGGTCGTGCTGCGCATGGTGTGGCCGGAGTGGCTGTCCGAGCTGGAGGCCACCCGCTACGACAACCCGCTGTTCTGCGGCATCGCCTTCGAGGACTTCACGGCCGGCTACGACACCCACTCGGCCGTCCTCTTCCCGGAGACCATCGCCGTCCGCGAGGCCCCCGAGCGCTTCACCTGGGGCGGCATCTTCTGCGACCGCGAGGCCGCGCGCTTCCGCAAGGTCACCGAGGCCTCCGTCGACATCCTGGGCATCGAGCTGCCCGAGGACATCGCCGCCATGGTCGACGACCAGGAGCGCTGCGAGAAGGCCTTCGTCCTGTGGGACATGGTCCACGACCGCACCCACAGCCACGGCGACCTGCCCTTCGACCCCTTCATGATCAAGCAGCGCCAGCCGTTCTGGATGTACGGCCTGGAGGAGCTGCGCTGCGACCTCACCGCCTTCAAGGAGGCCGTGAAGCTGGAGGCCGAGGGCAACGAGCACGGCCGTGACGTGCAGTACGCGGTGCTCTTCGACCGCATGTTCCGCTTCCCCGTCTCCGGCGACCGCAACCGCAACTACGACGGTCTCGGCGGCCAGCTGCTCTTCGCGTACCTCCACAAGCACGACGTGGTGCGCTGGACCGACAACACGCTGAAGATCGACTGGCAGCGGGCCCCCGAGGTCACCAACCAGCTCTGCGGCGAGATCGAGCAGCTGTACCGCGACGGCATCGACCGTCCCAAGCTCGTCCACTGGTTCAAGGCGTACGAGCTGGTCTCCACCTACCTCGCCCCGCACCCCGGCTCCACCTGGGCCAAGGGTCCCGACGCCCTGGACCTCACGCTCCCGCCGCGCAAGCTCGTGGACGACGTGCTTCCGGACGAGTTTCCGCTCAGCATGTTCTATGAGGCCCTTGCCAAGAAGCTCAAGGGCGTGATCGCCTCCACCAAGGGCATCACCCCCGCGACCGCCGCCCGTACCGAGCGGGCCGCCGCGTGACCGACACGGCAAAGGCAACCGGCGACGCCGCGCCGGACGGGGCGGCACAGGCGAGCGAGCAGGAGGCGACGACCATGATCGGTAACGGCGGAACGCTGGACGGAGCCGTCATCGCGGTCGCGGGCGCGGCCGGCCCGGCCGGCCGGGCGGCCCTGCTCCGCCTCGCCGAGGCGGGAGCGACCGTCGTCGCCTCCGACGCCGACCCGGCGCGGCTCGCCGAGGCGGTCGACGCCGCCCGCTACGCGCACGGCGGCTCCACGGTCACCGGCGACACCGTCGACCTCCTCGACCTGGGCGCCACCCGCGAGTGGGCGGACAAGACCGAGAAGGAGTTCGGCCGGATCGACGGCCTGGTCCACCTCGTCGGCGGCTGGCGCGGAGCGCCCTCCTTCGCCGAGGCCGACCTCAAGGACTGGGACTTCCTGGAGAAGCTCCTGATCCGTACGGTCCAGCACACCTCCCTCGCCTTCCACGACGCCCTGCTGCGCAGCGGCGGCCGCGGCCGCTACGCCCTGGTCAGCCAGGTCGGCGCGCACAAGCCGGTGGCCAACAACGCCGCGTACAACGCCGGCAAGGCCGCCGCCGAGGCCTGGACCCTCGCCATGGCGGACTCCTTCCGCAAGGCGGGGGGCGACGAGGGCCCGCAGGCGGCGGCTGCGATCCTGGTGATCAAGGCACTGGTGCACGACGCGATGCGCGCGGAGCGCCCCAATGCGAAGTTCGCGGGCTTCACCGACGTCAAGGACCTGGCCGACGCCATCGCCGGACTCTGGGACCGGCCCGCACAGGAAGTGAATGGACAGCGCCTGTGGCTGACCCCCAAGCCCTGACCGCGGCCCTGGGCTCCAGGACCGACGCCCGTCGTCACCACGACCCGTCGGTCCGCGGCTTCGCCAGCGACAACTACGCCGGAGCCCACCCGGAGGTCCTCGCGGCCATCGCCCTCGCCAACGGCGGCCACCAGGTCGCCTACGGCGAGGACCAGTACACCGACCACCTGCAGCGCATCATGCACAGCCACTTCGGCCCCACGGCCGAGGCGTTCCCGGTCTTCAACGGGACCGGGGCCAACGTGACCGCGCTCCAGGCCCTCACCGACCGCTGGGGCGCGGTGATCTGCGCCGAGACGGCGCACATCAACGTGGACGAGGGCGGCGCGCCCGAGCGGATGGGCGGCCTCAAGCTGCTCACCGTGCCCACCCCGGACGGCAAGCTCACCCCCGAGCTGATCGACCGGCAGGCCTGGGGCTGGGAGGACGAGCACCGGGCGATGCCCCAGGTCGTCTCGATCACCCAGAACACCGAGCTCGGCACCGTCTACACGGTGGAGGAGATCCGGGCCATCGTGGAGCACGCCCACTCCAAGGGCATGAAGGTGCACCTCGACGGCGCCCGCATAGCCAACGCGGCCGCCTCGCTCGACGTACCGATGCGGGCGTTCACCAACGCGGTGGGCGTGGACGTCATCTCGTACGGCGGGACGAAGAACGGCATGCTCTTCGGCGAGGCCGTGGTCGTCCTCAACCCGGACGCGGTCAGCCACATGAAGCACCTGCGCAAGCTGTCCATGCAGCTGGCCTCGAAGATGCGCTTCGTGTCGGTCCAGCTGGAGGCGCTGCTCGCCAAGGACCTCTGGCTGCGCAACGCCCGGCACGCCAACGCGATGGCCCGGCGGCTCGCCGAGGGCGTGCGCGGCGTGGACGGGGTGGAGATCCTCTACCCGGTCCAGGCGAACGCGGTCTTCGCGCGGCTCCCGCACGAGGTCAGCAGGCGCCTCCAGGAACGCTTCCGCTTCTACTTCTGGGACGAGGCGGCCGGCGATGTGCGCTGGATGTGTTCCTTCGACACCACGGAGGACGACGTGGACGCCTTCCTCCAGGCGCTGAAGGAAGAGATGGCGCGATAGCCCCTGCACTTGCATAGCTATGCGGTCGGACGGAAATCCATTGACTCCCGTCCGGCCGCATTCCTATGCTCGCCGCCCATGGAACTCATCCAGCAGAACCCTGACATCTCCGCGTACCTGACCGCCGACGAGGCGGTCGATCACGGTCATCCCGTGGTGCGCGAGACCTCCGACCGGCTCTGGGCGGAACATCCGGATGCATACTCATACGCCAAGGCGGCCTTCGAGTTCGTCCGCGACGCCATTCCGCACTCCCACGACTCCGGGGACCTGCGCGTCACCTGGCGCGCCTCCGACGTCCTGGAGCAGGGCACCGGCATCTGTTACGCCAAGTCCCACGCGTACGCCGCGCTCCTGAGGGCCCGGGGCATCCCCGCCGCCCTGTGCTACCAGCGGCTCGCGGACGACGACGGCTCGGACCCGGTGATCCACGGCCTCGTCGCCCTGAAGCTGCCGGGGGAGGAGAAGTGGGCGCGGCAGGATCCGCGGGGCAACGTGCCTCCCGGCGTCGACGCCCAGTTCTCCGTGGAGGAGGAGCGGCTGGCGTGGGCCGTCCGGCCCGACTCGGGCGAGGTGGACTACCCGGTGCTCCACGCCGAGCCCCACCCGGTCGTCCTCGCCGTGCTCCAGGCCGCCCCGGACCGGCCGTACCTCTGGCGGACGCTCCCCACGGAACTGTGAGCCGGGCCCCCTACGGAACGGTACGGAACGGTGAGCCGCCGGAGAACTACTTCTCCCTGGCCTTGAGCTCCTCCGGCGTCGGCGCCGTGCCCCCGAGGTGCGCGGGCACCCACCAGGTGTCGCTCGCGTCCTTCGGGCGCACGGGATAGGCCCGCTGAGCCGCCTCCAGGAGCTCCTGGACCCGCTCCCGCAGCCGCCGGGTGATCGCGCCCGCGTACTGGTCCGCCGGCGCCTCGATCGGCTCGCCGACCCGGATCGTCACGGGGATGTGGCTGCGCTTGAAGTTGCGCGGCCGGCCCTTGGTCCAGATCCGCTGGGTGCCCCACAGGGCCATCGGGATCAGCGGCACCCCGGCCTCCTGCGCGAGCCGCGCCGCACCCGACTTGAAGCTCTTGAGCGTGAACGACTCCGAGATGGTCGCCTCGGGGAAGACGCCGACGATCTCGCCCGAGCGCAGCGCCTTCAGGGCGTGCGCGTAGGCGTGCTCGCCCTGGGCGCGGTCCACCGGGATGTGCTTCATGGCGCGCATCAGAGGCCCGGACACCTTGTGCCGGAAGACGGACTCCTTCGCCATGAAGCGCACCAGGCGCTTCTGCGGGAGTGCGGCCAGGCCGGTGAAGATGAAGTCCAGATAGCTGATGTGGTTGCTGACGATCACCGCCCCGCCCTGCCGCGGGATGTGCTCCGAACCCTGAGTGTCGATCTTCAGGTCCAGTGCCTTGAACATGGTGAGAGCGGCACCGATGACCGGCCGATAGACGAGCTCTGCCATGTGGGAGGAACCCCTTACGTCAGTGCCTGAGGAGGGTTCTCCCGGCGAAGTTACGCGGCCGTAGGTTTTCGGCTTTTTGCAGATCGTGCCCCATGTGCGGGCTCGTGACCAGTCCTGGCGGCTTCGTACAGGGAGATTCTCGTCACTCGCGGTGGCCGTGGCGGGAATCGAACGGCGCCGTGCGACGCTGCACAGGGTGCGGCACGCTGCCGGTACGAGCGGAGGAGAAGCGGAGATGACCGAGGTCCTGGGCGCCGCCCAGCTGGGCGCCGAGCTGGGGGAGCGGGCCACCCTGGTCCAGTTCTCCACCGCCTTCTGCCAGCCGTGCAGGGCCACCCGCAGAACCCTCGCCGAGGTCGCCGCCATGGTCGAGGGCGTCGGGCACGTCGAGATCGACGCCGAGGAGCGCCTGGATCTCGTACGGGCACTGGGCGTCGTGCGTACGCCCACGGTGCTCGTCCTGGACCGGACCGGCCGCGTGGTGCGCAGGGCCGCCGGGCAGCCCCGCAAGGCCGACGTCATCGCGGCCCTCGGACGGGCGGTCTGATCCGGTGCCCGGCACGGTCCCTGACGCGGTGACACATCTCCCACATCGCGGTACGCACTTGACTGCACACGTCAACGATCGTCAGTCTGGCGGAATGGTGCCGGAACTCCTTCTCTACGGCCGGGCCCACGTGGACCTGGCCCGCAACGCGAGCGCGCGCTGTCCGGGTGTCTGACGAACCCGCGACCCCTTGCACGCCGCCCTCGCAGAAGGACGACCCCATGACCGTCTCGCCCGAGCTCCGTACGCTCCCGACGATTCCCCCGGCCCCCTCGTTCCCCGGCGTTCCCGCCGCCCCGACCGCGGGCGCGCCCCGGCCCGGCTCTCCCGACCTGCTCCGCTCGGTCTTCCGGCAGCACGCCGCCGGAGTCGCGGTCATCACCGCGCACGGCGACCGGCCGGTCGGCTTCACCGCCACCTCGCTGAACTCGGTCGCCGCCGAGCCTCCGCTGATCTCCTTCGGCGTGGGCACGGGCTCCTCCAGCTGGCCGGTGGTCGCCGAGGCCGAGCACATCGGCGTCCACATACTCGGCGAGCACCAGGAGCAGCTGGCCGCCACCTTCGCGCGCAGCGGCGCCGACCGTTTCGCCGCGCCCACCCGGTGGAGCCGCGGACCCGAGGGCGTCCCGGTTCTCGACGGCGTGCTCGCCTGGCTGGTGTGCCGGGTGGTGGCCCGCGTCCCGGCCGGCGACCACCGGATCGTCATCGCCGAGGCCGTCGCCGGCGACCCGGACGGCGCGGGCCGGCCGCTCCTGTACCACCAGGGGCGCTTCAACGCGCTGCGCGACTGAGAGTTCCCCTGCCGGCCCTCGCCGGCGCGTTGTCAAGGTCACACGGCTGAGCGCTTGCTCAGCGGTAACGAACTGGGTGTACTGACGAGTAATATTCCGGTCGGGGCATGTGGCGCCCCGATCGGAAACCCGCCCTTCAGGCGCCTATGCTGCGAGCAACAAGGCAGCCCAGTTATGACGATGCAGTAGGAGAGCCGGCGTGAGCTTGAGGATCGTTGTCTGTGTGAAGTACGTGCCGGACGCCACGGGCGACCGGAAGTTCGCGGACGACCTGACGGTCGACCGCGACGACGTCGACGGCCTCCTTTCGGAGCTCGACGAGTACGCGGTCGAGCAGGCCCTGCAGATCGCCGAGGAGGCCGACGACGCCGAGGTCACCGTCCTCACCGTCGGCCCCGAGGACGCCAAGGACGCCCTGCGCAAGGCGCTGTCCATGGGCGCCGACAAGGCCGTCCACGTCGAGGACGACGACCTGCACGGCACCGACGTCATGGGTACCTCGCTGGTGCTCGCCAAGGCCATTGAGAAGACCGGCTACGACGTCGTCATCGCCGGCATGGCGTCCACCGACGGCACCATGGGTGTCCTCCCGGCGATCCTGGCCGAGCGCCTGGGCGTCCCGCAGGTCACCCTGCTCTCCGAGGTCAAGATCGAGGACGGCGTCGTGAAGGGCCGTCGCGACGGCGACACCGCCTCCGAGCAGCTGGAGGCCTCCCTCCCGGCCGTCGTCTCGGTGACGGACCAGTCGGGCGAGGCGCGCTACCCGTCCTTCAAGGGCATCATGGCCGCCAAGAAGAAGCCGGTGGAGTCCCTGGACCTGTCGGACCTCGACATCGAGGCCGAGGAGGTCGGCCTGGAGGGTTCGTGGACCAAGGTCGACTCGGCCGCCGAGCGCCCGGCGCGCACCAAGGGCACGATCGTCACGGACGAGGGCGACGGCGGCAAGCAGCTGGCCGAGTTCCTCGCGAGCCAGAAGTTCATCTAAGGCTCGCGCGAGCCCCCCAGACCCGCCCCTCTTCGTTCGCAGGAGACTGAAGTCCCATGGCTGAGATTCTCGTCTACGTCGACCACGTCGACGGAGCCGTCCGCAAGCCCACCCTGGAGCTGCTGACCCTGGCCCGCCGCCTCGGCGAGCCGGTCGCCGTCGCGCTCGGCACGGGTGCCGCCGACACCGCGGCCACGCTGGCCGAGCACGGTGCCGTCAAGGTCCTCACCGCCGACGCCGCCGACTTCGCCGACTACCTGGTCGTCCCGAAGGTCGACGCGCTCCAGGCCGCGTACGAGGCCGTGTCCCCGGCCGCCGTGCTCGTCCCGTCCTCCGCCGAGGGCAAGGAGATCGCCGCCCGCCTCGCCGTCCGCATCGGCTCCGGCATCATCACCGACGCCGTCGACCTCGAGGCCGGTGACGAGGGCCCGGTCGCGACGCAGTCCGCGTTCGCCGCCTCGTACACCACCAAGTCCCGGGTCTCCAAGGGCACTCCGGTCATCACGGTCAAGCCGAACTCGGCTCCCGTGGAGCCCGCCCCGGCCGCCGGCACCGTCGAGGCGCTCGCCGTCTCCTTCTCGGAGAAGGCGCACGGCACCAAGGTCGTCGCCCGCACCCCGCGCGAGTCGACCGGCCGCCCGGAGCTGACCGAGGCCGCGATCGTGGTCTCCGGTGGCCGTGGTGTCAACGGCGCCGAGAACTTCGGCATCATCGAGGCGCTCGCCGACTCGCTCGGTGCCGCCGTCGGCGCCTCCCGCGCCGCCGTCGACGCCGGCTGGTACCCGCACTCCAACCAGGTCGGCCAGACCGGCAAGTCGGTCTCGCCGCAGCTGTACATCGCCTCCGGCATCTCCGGTGCGATCCAGCACCGCGCGGGTATGCAGACCTCGAAGACCATCGTGGCCATCAACAAGGACGCCGAGGCCCCGATCTTCGACCTGGTCGACTACGGCGTCGTGGGCGACCTGTTCGACGTCGTGCCGCAGCTGACCGCCGAGATCACGTCCCGCAAGGGCTGACCTGCGGGTTCTTCATCGGTCCTGGGGCCGCGTGGTGATCTTCACCGCGCGGCCCCCGGCCGTTTCGGCCACCCGTGGACACCCATTGACGCAAGTGGAGGCGGACTACTAACTTCGCTATACGGATTGTTGATTCCGTGCAGCGGAAAACAGGAGGATGTGGGATGGGTCAGCAGGAGAAGGTGTCGACGAGCCTCGCCGGCGCGGTCAGCGAAGGCATCAGCGCCTCCCTCGCCGGGGTCGACGCCGAGCTGGACCGGCGCTACCCGGGAGACCCCGGCACCCGCCAGCCCGTCCACACCGTCTACGTGCCCGGCAACGTCTTCGACGCCGGCACCATCCGCTCCTGGGGCGACCAGGCCCTCGCCGCCCTCGACGAGCACGCCCCCGACGCCGCCACCTTCGCCGCCGTCCTCGGCCTCTCCGACGACCTCGCCGAGGACGTCTACGGCCGCGTCCGCGCCAAGCTGGAGCGCGAGCCCATCGAGGACCTCCGGGTCGACTTCGAGGACGGCTACGGCGGCACGGACGAGGACCGCGACGCCGCCCGCGCCGCCCGCATCATCACCGAGGCCTACGCGGACCTCAGCGCCGCCCCGTACATGGGCATCCGCATGAAGTGCATGGAGGCCGCCGTACGCGACCGCGGCATCCGCACCACCGACGTCTTCCTCACCGGCCTCATGGAGAACGGCGGCCTGCCCGACGGCCTCGTCCTCACCCTGCCCAAGGTCACCTACCCCGAGCAGGTCACCGCCTTCGTACGCCTCCTGGAGGCCTTCGAGAAGGCCCACGGCCTCGACGCCGGCCGGCTCGGCTTCGAGATCCAGATCGAGACCAGCCAGGCCATCCTCGCCGCCGACGGCACCGCCACCGTCGCCCGCATGATCGACGCCGCCGAGGGCCGCGCCACCGGCCTGCACTACGGCACCTTCGACTACAGCGCCTGCCTCGGCGTCTCCGCCGCCTACCAGGCCAGCGACCACCCCGCCGCCGACCACGCCAAGGCGATCATGCAGGTCGCCGCCGCCGGCACCGGCGTCCGCGTCTCCGACGGCTCCACCAACGTGCTCCCCGTCGGTTCCACCGCCCACGTCCACGAGGCCTGGAAGCTCCACTACGGCCTCACCCGCCGCGCCCTGGCCCGCGCCTACTACCAGGGCTGGGACATGCACCCCGGCCACATCCCCACCCGCTACGCCGCCGTCTTCGCCTTCTACCGCGAGGGCTTCCAGACCGCCGCCAAGCGCCTGTCCGCCTACGCCAACCAGGCGGGCGGCGACGTCATGGACGAGCCCGCCACCGCCAAGGCGCTCAGCTCCTACCTGCTGCGCGGCATCGACTGCGGAGCCCTCGACACCGCCGAGGTCGACGCCCTCACCGGCCTCACCCGCGCCGACCTGGACCGCTTCGCCGCCCCGCGGCGCGGCGACCTGACGGCCACCGCCCCGTAGTCCCGGCCCGCGCAGGGCCGCCCCCCGTGCCCCGTACCCTGTACGCGTCCACTTCGGCCGACAGGGAACGGGGCATCGGTGTCATCGGGGGAGTACGAGCGGCTTGCCGGCCGCTACCGGGTCGTGGCCCAGCTCGGGCGCGGCGGCATGGGAATCGTCTGGCGCGCGGTCGACGAGGTCCTCGGCCGCGAGGTGGCCGTCAAGGAACTGCGCACCTACAACGACGCGTCGGGACGCGAACTGGAGGACCTGCGCCTGCGGATGCAGCGCGAGGCACGGGCCGCTGCCCGGGTCCGCCACCCCGGAGTCGTCGCCGTCCACGACGTGACCGAACATCAGGGCCGCCCCGTCATCGTCATGGAGTTCGTCGACGGGCCCTCGCTCGACGGCGTCCTCGCCGAACGCGGCACCATGGAACCCCGCGAGGCCGCCGCCGTCGGCGCCGCCGTCCTCGACGCCCTGGCCGCCGCGCACGAGGCCGGCGTGCTCCACCGCGACGTCAAGCCCGGCAACATCCTGCTCGACACCGGCGGCCGGGTCGTCCTCACCGACTTCGGCATCGCCGCCATGGAGGACCCCGGCGACGGCTCCGCCACCCATCTGACGCGCAGCGGCGAGATCGTCGGCTCGCTCGACTACCTCGCACCCGAGCGCGCCCAGGGGCAGCAGCCGGGCCCCGCCTCGGACGTCTGGGCGCTCGGCGCCACCCTCTACGCGGCGGTCGAGGGCGCCTCGCCGTTCCGCCGCACCTCCACCTGGTCCACTCTCAACGCCATCGTCGTGGAACCCCTTCCGGAGCCCCGCCGGGCAGGCCCGCTCGCCCCGGCCCTGCGCCTGCTCATGCACAAGGACCCGGCGCTGCGCCCGGACGCCCGCACGGCGGCGGGCCTGCTGAGGGCGGTCGCCGAGGGCCGCGAAGCGCACGTCCCGGGTCCCGAGGGCCTCGCACCGGGTGCGGCAACGGCGGCGCAGGGCGCGGCACCGGCACCGGCCGGGTACGGCCCGGCGTCGGCGCAGCACGGCTCGGTGTCGCACGGCGCGGCGCCGCACGGCTCGGCCCGCGGGCCCGGAGACGTACCGAACGCCGTGGGGCCCCCGGCCCCCGGGGCCGCGCACCTGTGGGTGCCGACCGAGCCCGACGCCGTACCGCACCGCCCGGAGGGCTTCGGACCGGCGGTGCCGCCGGCCACGGGGGCGGACGGCAGCGGCACGGTTCCGACGCCGTACGCCCCGGCGCACGTGCCGTACGGCGTCCAGGGCACGCACGGCACCCCGCCGCAGGGGCCGCCGGTCACGCCCGTCGCGCCGGACGCGGTACCGCTGTCGGGACCGCAGACCTCGCCCGTCGCGCCGGGCGCCGGCCGCGCCCGCGGCCGGGGCGGACGAAACCGCTCGTCGGTCCTCGCCGCCGCGGCGGCGGCCGCCGTCCTGCTCGTCGGCGGCGGCGTGACGTACGCCCTCGTCGGCAAGGACGGCGAGGCGGGGCAGGGCCAGGTGGCCGGCGGTCAGGCGCCCACGAGCCCGACCGGCGAGCCCGGCCGGGTCCTCGACCCGGGAGCGCCCGGGGCCACCCCGAGCGCCGGCGGCAGTGGTTCCGCGTCGGCGACGCCGTCGAAGGAAGGCGCCGGGAAGTCCGCCTCCCCGTCCTCGCCCGCCGCCGGCTCCTCGTCCGCACCGGCGCCCTCGGCGTCGCGGACGACCAGGGCGCCCGCGCCGAGCGCTACCGCCGGCGGCGGCTCCGGCGGTGGTACGGCCACGAGCCCCGCGTCCGGCGGCTGCACCTCCCGCGGCGGCGGGAAGTACGACTGCCAGGTGTGGCGCACCGAGAAGACCTACCGTCACGACGGCGGCGAGATGGGCATCCTGAACGCCGGCACGAACTACTTCTACTGCCAGGTGAACCTCGGCCGCCGCGAGACGTACGGCAGCTGGACCAACGTGTGGTGGGCCAGGACCGACGACGACAGCGGCAACACCAACGTCTACTTCAGCGTCGTCTACATCAAGGGCGGCGACAACGACCGCCCGGTGCCGGGCCTGCCCGTCTGCTGACGGGCGGGGCGTCCGCCCGGTGGTGATCGGCCGGGCGGGTCGGTGTGGCGGCCGTGGTCTGCCGGGCGGGCGGGTGCGGCCGGCCGGCCGGTGCGGCCGTGAGCCGCCGGACCCGGGCCCGTCCGGCCGGGATCCGTCGGAAGGGGCCTGGTCCTGGCAGGCGGCCTGCGGTCGGACAGGTCCTAGGCGGCGGGCGGCGGCGGGATCTCGCCCGAGCCGCGGGCGATCAGCCGGGTGCCGAGGACGACCGTCGACGGAGGTTCCTCGATCCCGTCGAGGCGGCGGAACAGCCGTTCCGCCGCCGTGCGGCCCAGGGCCGCCGCGTCCTGCGCGATGACCGTGATGCCGAGCAGGTCCGCGAGTTCGATGTCGTCGAAGCCGACCAGGGCGACCGGGCGTTCGCGGCCCGCGAGCACCCGTACCGCCGTCACGGTGACCCGGTTGTTGCCCGCGAAGAGCGCCGTCACCGGCTCGGGCCCGGACAGCATCGCCTCGGCCGCCGCCGTCACGCGCTCCGGGTCGGTCGGGCCGAGGGACACCCACTCCTCGGCCACGTCGAGCCCGGCGTCGTCCATCGCCGCCCGGTAGCCGCGCAGCCGCTCGGCGGCGGTGTGGATCCGCGGCCGGTCGCCGATGAAACCGATCCGGCGGTGGCCGTGCGCGATCAGGTGCGCCACGCCCGCCCGCGCGCCGCCGAAGCTGTCGGACAGCACCGTGTCCGCGTCGATCCGGCCCGCCGGGCGGTCCACGAAGACCGTGGCGACGCCCGCGCGTATCTCCGGCTCCAGATAGCGGTGGTCGCCGCCCGCCGGGATGACGATGAGCCCGTCGACCCGCCGCGCGCACAGCGCGAGCGCCAGTTCCTGCTCGCGGTCCGGGTCCTCGGCGCTGGAACCGTTGATGAGCAGCGCGCCGTGGGCCCGGGCCACCTCCTCGACGGCGCGGCTGAGCGGACCGTAGAACGGGTCGGCCAGGTCCTCCAGGACCAGGCCGACCGACGCCGTGCGTCCCTTGCGCAGCACCCGCGCGCTGTCGTTGCGGCGGAAGCCGAGCGAATCGATGGCCTCCTGGACCCGGCGCTCGGTGTCGGGCGTGACGCCCGGCTCGCCGTTGACGACCCGTGAGACGGTCTTCAGGCCGACGCCCGCCCGGGCGGCGACGTCCTTCATGGTGGGCCGATTGCCGTAGCGGTGCTCGGGGCGGCGGGCGATGTCGGCCACGGTGCGCGGTTCCTCCGTCATGCGGGTGTCAGGTGTCGGCGGGTGCCGTCCGGTGTCGGCGGATGCCGGTCGGTGCCGGCCGATGTCGGCGGATGCCGGTCGGCGTGGGCGGTGCCGGTCGGTCTCGGCGGGTTCCCGGGGGTGCCTGAGGTTGTCTCGGGGGCCCGGGATGCCCGGGTGTTTTCGGTTGTCGTACGGGGCGGGTGCCCGGCGATTTCGATCTCGATCTCGTTGCTGTCGAGCATAGGGCTGGACAACGTTGTCAGAGGTGGGAAGACTGTAGGTCGCACCGACTGACCGCCCACGGAGACCCGGAGCCCATGCGCACTGACCTCGTCGTCGCCCTCGACATCGGCGGCACCAAGATCGCCGGAGCGCTGGTCGACGCCGGGGGCCGCATCCTCCTCCGGGCGCAGCGGCCCACGCCCGCGCGCGAGGACGGCGAGACCGTGATGGGCGCGGTGGCGGCCGTGCTCGACGAGCTCGCCCGCTCGCCGCTGTGGGCCTCGGCGCGGGCCGTCGGCATCGGCAGCGCGGGACCGGTCGACGCCTCCACCGGCACGGTGAGCCCGGTCAACGTGCCAGGCTGGCGCGACTTCCCGCTGGTCGAGCGGGTGCGCCGGGCCACGGGCGGGCTGCCCGTCACCCTCGTCGGCGACGGCGTCGCCATGACCGCCGCCGAGCACTGGCAGGGCGCCGCGCGCGGCCACGACAACGCGCTGTGCCTCGTGGTGTCCACGGGCGTCGGCGGCGGCCTCGTCCTCGACGGACGGGTCCACCCCGGTCCGACCGGGAACGCCGGTCACATCGGCCACATGAGTGTGGACCTGGACGGCGAGAGCTGCCCGTGCGGCGGCCGCGGCTGCGTCGAACGGATCGCCAGCGGCCCGCACATCGCCCGCCGCGCCCTCGAGAACGGCTGGCGGCCGGGACCCGACGGCGACACCTCCGCCGCCGCGGTGGCCGCCGCGGCCCGCGCGGGCGACCCGGTCGCCGTGGCCTCCTTCGAGCGGGCCGCGCAGGCGCTCGCGGCCGGGATCGCCGCCACGGCCACCCTGGTCGAGATCGACATCGCCGTGATCGGCGGGGGAGTGGCGGGCGCGGGCCCGGTCCTCTTCGACCCGCTCCGGCGCAGCCTCCGCTCGTACGCGACGCTCTCCTTCGTCCAGGGCATCGAGGTCGTCCCCGCACTCACCGGCACGGACGCCGGCCTCCTCGGCGCGGCGGCGGCAGCGACCCCGGAGGGGGCGGCGGAACGGGCGCGGGACTGAGCGCAGGGTTGTGCGCGGGGGCGGGTGGCGGGTGCGCGGGGCACGGGTGCGCTGGTGCGCGGGCCCGGTGCACGCGCCCGGTGCGATGGGATACGGGTGCGCTGGTCCGCGGGCACGGCGCGTGAGCGCGCTCGGCGCCTGCCGGCGGACTGGGTGGGGCCGACGCCAGGCCCCGCGAGCGCGCTCGGGGGCTTGCGCGCGGCAGCGGGTGCACCCGGCGCGCGACTCCGGACGGGCCGCCAGGCGCGCGGCCCGGCTGCGGGCGCCCTGCGCGCGCCGCTCGGGCTGCCCCCTGCGCGACCCGGCGCGCGTCGGGCGCACCGGCGCACGGCCGGTGTCGGGCCGTGCCTCCGCGCGCCTGAGGCGGGGACGGCCGAACGGGGCTACGAACGGTGCCCCCGGCCCCGTAACGTCTCCGGCGAGCGCTGCTCCACGATCACCAGAAAGGTGTCGGACTCCAGGTCCATCACCACCCGCGCGGGCAGCCCCTCGTCGCGCCGTGCGCTCGCGAACTCCTCAGCGGGCCAGCTGCCGCGCGGTCCGCCCGCCGGAAACCGCTCCAGAACCGTACGATCCATCTCCGCACCCCCTCGTGCTCGCCGTTTCCAACGACGGCCGTTCGCGAAGTGTTACGCGCCGGGCACGTGCCCCGGTTCCCCGACGCCCCCTCCGGAAGGGGCGCCGACGGCCGGGGGTTTCCGTGGCAGGGTGGTGCGGGCAAGCCACTGGGGGCAACCGAAGAGGGGGAATCGTGATCGTCTGGATCAACGGTGCGTTCGGCGCGGGAAAGAGCAGCACCGCGCGTGAGCTGGTCGATCTGATCCCGAACAGCACGCTGTACGACCCCGAGCTCACCGGTGGAGCCATGAGCCTGCTCCTTCCGCAGAAACGTCTCGCTGAGGTGACGGACTTCCAGGACCTGCCGATCTGGCGCCGGCTCGTCGTGGACACCGCCGCCGCGCTGCTCGCCGAGGTCGGCGGGGTGCTCGTGGTGCCGATGACACTGCTGCGGCAGGAGTACCGCGACGAGATCTTCGGGGGCCTCGCCGCTCGCCGGATCGACGTGCGGCATGTCCTGCTCACCCAGGACGAAACGATCCTGCGCGACCGTATCGAAAGCCGCGTCGAGCACCCCGGCGACCCGGAGGCCGAGGCCCGCGCCCGCCGCTGGTGCCTCGACCACCTCGACCCGTACCGCGCCGCCCGCGACGGCTGGCTCGCCGCCGACGCGTACACCGTCGACAACTCCGCCCTCACCGCCGCCGAGGCCGCACGCACCGTCGCCGAGGCCGTCACCGCAGGACACGCCGCACCCTGCGGCATCGTCCAGACGCCCGAACCCACCGGCGAGACGCTGGCGGCGGGCGTGCTGCTCTTCGACGAGGACGACCGCTTCCTGCTCGTCGACCCCACCTACAAGGCCGGCTGGGAGTTCCCCGGCGGCGTCGTCGAACCCGGCGAGGCACCCGCCCGGGCCGGCATCCGCGAGGTCGCCGAGGAGATCGGCCTCCGGCTGGAGACCGTGCCGCGCCTGCTCCTCGTCGACTGGGAACGGCCCCAGCCACCCGGCTACGGAGGCCTCCGCCTCCTCTTCGACGGCGGCCGCCTCCACTCCGCCGACGCCGAACGCCTCCTCCTGCCCGGCGCCGAACTGCGCGCCTGGCGCTTCGTCACCGAGGAGGAAGCCGCCGACCTCCTCCCGCCCGTCCGCTACCACCGCCTCCGCTGGGCCCTCCGCGCCCGCGAACGCGGCACGGTCCTGAACCTGGAAGCGGGCGTCCCGGTGGGCTGACCGGAGCCGACAGGCCGACCGGCTCGGCACGGGGCCGTGGATGCCTCCGGGGCCGGTCACCCCGCCTGCTCGGCCGCCTTGGTCAGGCGTTCCGCCGTGTCCGTCGTGACCGGTTCGCCGTGGCCGCAGCACAGGACCGACGGACGCAGGTCGGCCAGTCGGCGCATCGACGCCAGGGCCTGGGCGCGGTCGACGTGGAACACGCCGAACATCACGTCCGGCATCGACGCCACCGTGTCGCCCGTGAACAGGACGCCGTGGCGGGGCAGATGGAGCGCGAGCGAGCCGGGCGTGTGGCCGGGGGCGTGGAGGACCACCGCGCCGTCGCCGAAGGGCAGCTCCTCGCCGTCCGCGACCTCCCGGTCCACGCGGGTCGGCGGCGCCTCCGGCACCGTCAGGCCGTGGGCGTACAGCGGGCGCTCCCAGTCCAGCAGGTCCGGCTCCGGTACGGGCAGTTCGCCGCGGATCACCGGGGCGTCCAGGGCGTGCGCCAGGATCTCCGCACCGAAGCGGTCCGCGAGCTCCTCGGCCGCGCCCACGTGGTCGCGGTGGCAGTGGGTGAGCACGATCCGGCGCAGCCGGGACGGGTCGAGGCCCGCCCCGCGCAGCGCCGCTTCGACCGCGTCGGCCGAGCCCGCCCAGCCGGCGTCGATCAGGGTCAGCTCCGTGTCGTTCCCCGTACCGTCACGCCACAGATAGGCCTGACCGACGGAGAACCGGAGCATGTGCAGACGGGCAGTGATCTCCACGAGTTCCACGGGGTTCGCATAGTCCATGACCCGAACCTACGTGCCGCACCCCGCCCGCCCAACAGGTCTACGCTCTGGGCGAGTTCCGCCCATAGCGTGACCACGAAGGCAACCGTGGGCCGGGAACTACGCCTTCGAGCGGGCGTAGTTGAGCAGGAAGTGCGCCTCCGCCACCGACAGCCGCTCCAGCTCCTGCGGCGACACCGACTCGTTCACCGCGTGGATCTGCGCGTCCGGCTCGCTCAGGCCGATCAGCAGGATCTCCGACTCCGGGTAGAGCGTGGCCAGCGTGTTGCACAGCGGGATCGAGCCGCCCATGCCGGCCGTCTGCATCTCCTCGCCGGGGTACGCGACCTTCATCGCCTCCGCCATCGACACGTACGCCGGGCTCGACGTGTCCGCCTGGAACGCCTGGCCCTGGCCGACCTGCTCCAGGCTCACCCGCGCGTTCCACGGCGTGTGCTTCTCGATGTGCGCGAACAGCAGCTCCGTCGCCTTCGCGGCGTCCTGGCCCGGCGGCACGCGCAGGCTGAGCTGCGCGCGGGCCGTCGCCGGGATGGACGGCGTGGCGCCCGCCACCGGGTGGCAGTCGATGCCGATGACGGTCACGGCCGGCCGCGCCCAGATCCGGTCGGCGACCGTGCCGTTGCCCGGCAGGTCCACACCGTCCAGGACCTTCGCGTCCTTGCGGAAGTCGGCCTCCGGGTACTGCAGGCCCTCCCACACCGCGTCCGCCGGCAGCCCGTCGATGACCGTCGAACCGTCCTCCGCGCGCAGCGAGTCCAGGACGCGGATCATCGCCGCCAGCGCGTCCGGCGCGGCACCGCCGAACTGGCCCGAGTGCAGGTTGCCCTGCAGCGTGTCGATGGTCACCCGGATCATCGTCATGCCGCGCAGGGTCGCCGTCACGGTCGGCAGCCCGACCCGGAAGTTGCCGGCGTCGCCGATGACGATCGCGTCCGCCGTCAGCAGCTCGGGGTGCGCCTCCGCGTAACGCTCCAGACCGCCGGTGCCCTGCTCCTCCGAGCCCTCCACGATCACCTTGACCGTGACCGGCACGCCGCCGTTCGCCTTCAGGGCGCGCAGCGCGAGCAGGTGCATGATGAAGCCGCCCTTGCAGTCGGCCGCACCGCGCCCGTACCAGCGGCCGTCCTCGCGCTCGGTCAGCTGGAAGGGCGGCGTCACCCACGCCGACTCGACCAGCATCGGCTGCACGTCGTAGTGCGCGTAGAGCAGCACGGTCGGGGCGCCGGCCGGGCCCGGCAGCACGCCGTACACCGACTGCGAACCGTCCGGCGTGTCGAGCAGCGCCACGTCCTCGAAGCCCTCGGCGCGCAGCGCGTCCGCCACCCAGTTGGCGGCGGCCTCGCACTCGCTGCGCGGGGCGACGGCCTCGTCCGCTACCGACTGGAAGGCCACCAGCTCCGTGAGCTCCGCCTTGGCGCGGGGCATCAGGGATGCGACGGTCTCGGCGATCGGATTCGCGGTCATGGGCACGCTCCTGGTGGGTGCGACGTTGTGACGGTGTCGGGTCTCGGCTCGTCGCCGTGTGTCGGTGGTACGGCGAACGCATGCCCGATCCTACGGCGCGAGGCGACACGGCCGGGCCCCGCTACCGAGCCGTAGGATGCGTGAAGAGCAGCAACAACCGGTCGGATCAGGAGCAGAAGCACATCGTGAGCAGCGAGAACGCAGACGCCGGAGCGGCAGAGGCTGGAGCGGGTCCGGGGGACCCGGACGAGGAGCAGCGGGTCTGGGACGTGGTCGTCGTGGGCGCCGGTCCCGCCGGGGCCTCGGCGGCCTACGCGGCGGCCGTCGCCGGCCGTCGGGTGCTGCTCCTGGAGAAGGCCGAGCTGCCCCGCTACAAGACCTGCGGCGGCGGCATCATCGGCCCGTCGCGCGACGCGCTGCCGCCCGGCTTCGAACTGCCCCTGCAGGACCGGGTGCACGCCGTGACCTTCTCGATGGGCGGCCGCTTCGCCCGTACGCGCCGCTCCCGCCGCATGCTCTTCGGGCTCATCAACCGGCCCGAGTTCGACGCCCAGCTCGTCGAGCACGCCCAGAAGGCGGGCGCCGAGCTGCGCACCGGGGTCACCGTCAGCCGGGTCGAGCAGCACGGCCCGGCCGTGCCGGACCGCCGGACCGTGGCCGTGGTCCTGGCCGACGGCGAGACCGTCCTCGCCCGTGCCGTCGTCGGCGCCGACGGCAGTGCGAGCCGGATAGGGGCGCACGTCGGCGTCAAGCTCGGCCAGGTCGACCTCGGCCTGGAGGCCGAGATCCCGGTGCCGCCGTCCGTGGCCGAGGACTGGAAGGGCCGGGTCCTCATCGACTGGGGCCCGCTGCCCGGCAGTTACGGCTGGGTGTTCCCCAAGGGCGACACGCTGACCGTCGGCGTGATCTCGGCGCGCGGCGAGGGCGCGGCCACCAAGCGCTATCTGGAGGACTTCGTCGCCCGGCTGGGCCTCGCGGGCTTCGAGCCGGCGATCTCCTCCGGCCATCTGACCCGCTGCCGCACCGACGACTCGCCGCTCTCCCGCGGCCGGGTCCTGGTCTGCGGCGACGCGGCCGGGCTGCTCGAGCCGTGGACGCGCGAGGGCATCTCCTTCGCGCTGCGCTCGGGGCGGCTCGCCGGCGAGTGGGCGGTCCGCATCGCGGAGGCGGGCGACGCGGTGGACGCGCGCCGACAGGCGCTCAACTACGCGTTCGCCATCAAGGCGGGGCTCGGCGTCGAGATGGCCGTCGGGCGCCGGATGCTCGCGGCGTTCGAGCGCCGCCCGGGACTGCTGCACGCGGCGATCACGGGCGTGCGGCCGGCCTGGACGGCCTTCACCGACATCACGCGCGGTGCGACGACGCTGGCCGGCCTGGTCCGGGGCAACGGCCTCGCGCGCCGGGCGCTCGACCTGCTGGACCGCTCGATGGACACCTCGGTCGGCGTGGGCCCGGCGGGCCGGGGCGTCGCGCCCCAGAAGGACGGGGCCGACGGGGCCGGGGCCGGGGCCGTCGGGGCCGACGGAGGCCCGGAGGGCGGCGGCGACGCTGACGGCGGCGGAGTCGGGGGTGACGTCCGGGCCAAGGGCGGTAGCGGCAGCGACGGTCGCGGTGGCGACGGTCGCGGTGGTGACGGCAGCGGCGAGGCGCCGGAGGCGCGGGCGCCGGAGGCGCGGGCGCCGGAGGCCTGATGAGTGACGCCTCCTGAGGGAGCGTCCCTCGGGAGCCATCCCTACGAGGGCGGTGCGGACCATGGAGGTCCGCACCGCCTTCACGCGTCGGTGGCCGTGATCCGGAAGACGGGGTGCCGGGGTGCGATCGCGCGCAGCTCCTCGTCCGTGGAGTCCGGTCCGACGCCCTGGAAGAAGACGCCGACCTCGGCCTTCCAGCGCTTCAGGTAGGCGCGCAGCAGGGCGGGCTTCTCGTCGTCGGCGACCTCGACGGCCGTGAACGGCTGCACGTGCCGGCCGAGGTGCAGCTCGCCGCCGCCGGCCGCCCGCATGTTGTGGGTCCACTGGACGTGGCCACGCGGGGCCACGAGGTACTGGGACCCGTCCAGGGTCAGCAGGTTGACCGGGGTGCGGCGCCACTCGCCGCTCTTGCGGCCCCGTACGGCGAGGACGCGGGAGCCCCAGACGCTGACGCCGCGGCGGGTCAGCCAGGCGACGAAGCGGTTCATGACGTTGACCGTGAACCAGCCGGGCTTGATGACGTGTGCGGTGGGGCGCTGGGCGGACATGGGGGCCTCCGGTGAGTGTGTGAGCGCCGATCCGATCCGTGATCGTCGCTTTGAAGGGTGAGCGCCGCTCTGGAACGCGATCGGGCTCGGAAGCGGAAGCGCCGCAGGCGGTGCTCTGAAGCGTGAGCAGCGCCCTGACGCGTGGGCAACGCTCTTGAGTGCGAGCGGTGCCCATAAAGCTGAGCGATGATCCGAAGTGTGAGCATTGCTCCTAAACGCGAGCGGCGATCCGAAGCGTGAGCGCTGCTCTCGTTCTGGGACCAGTGTGCACGGATCGGTGCTCGTAAGCAAGAGCAGTGCTCTCGTTTCGGTGCAGTGCTCCGAAACGTGGCACACTGATCTCCATGACGACCGCCCAGGGAGCACGCGCCCGCGCCCGGATCGAGATCACCGCCGCCATCAAGGACGAGGCCCGCCGTCAGCTCGCCGCCGAAGGCGCCGCGAAGCTCTCGCTGCGCGCCGTCGCCCGCGAACTGGGCATGGTCTCCTCCGCGCTCTACCGCTACTTCCCCAGTCGAGACGACCTGCTGACCGCGCTGATCATCGACGCTTACGACTCCGTGGGCGCCGCCGCCGAACGCGCCCACGCCACGGCCGAGGCCGCCGCGCCCGGCGACCACCTCGCCCACTGGACCGCCGTCTGCCGCGCCGTACGGGCCTGGGCGGTCGACCATCCCCACGAGTACGCGCTCATCTACGGCTCCCCGGTGCCCGGCTACACCGCGCCGCAGGACACCGTCGCCCCCGCCTCCCGGGTCGGCCTGCTCCTCGTCTCCGTCGCCCGCGCCGCCTACCGCGGCAAGGGCATCGCCCTGCCGCCGTTGCCGGACGCGCTGCGCGCCGAGGCGGAGCGGCTCGCCGCCGACATCGCGCCGGATCTGCCGCCGCCGCTGGCCGCCGCCCTCGTGTCCGCGTGGGCCGAGCTGTTCGGGCTGATCTCCTTCGAGGTCTTCGGGCAGTTCGACAACATCGTCGGGGACCGCGACGCCTTCTTCGCGACCGCCGCCGAACGCCTCGGCCGCGAGGTCGGCCTGCTCCCGCGGCCCTGACGCACTTGCTCGCCCTGGCCGACCCGGTTGACGACACCTGCCGACGCCCGATGAACCGGCCGCTCACCGTGCAGGAATTCCGCCACCGCCCGGCCCGCGCGATCTGCCACGGCAGCCGCGGCCACCGACCGGCCCTGCCACTCGTCGCGCCCAGCGGAGCCTGGCACCCGAGGTGTTCTGACGCCTTCATGTTCTGACGCCTTCATGTTCTGACGCCTTCGCGGCAGGCGTCACAACAAGTCGGGTGCGCTCTCCTGGGCGGGATCCTTGGCTGCCGGGGCATCCGGACCGCCGGCCGGGCCGGCGGCGCGCAGCGCCGCTTCGACCCGGCGGTTGCTGGTCATGGATGCTGTGACAGCCGTCATCGCCAGGAGGAGGACGGCGGCGGCGTAGAGCGGGGTGCGGATGTCGTAGGTGGTGGCCAGCCAGCCGCCGAGGAAGGCCCCGACGGGGGCGGCGCACATGGCCAGCATGCGGGAGGTGGAGGCGACCCGGCCCATCAGGTGGGCGGGGACGACGGCCTGTCGGAGGGAGGGCGCGAGCACCATGGTGGCACCCATGCCGGCCCCGCAGACGGCGAGCGCCAGCCCGGCCACGTACGGGTTCGGGGCAGTGGCCAGGCCCAGGATGGCAAGCCCTTCGACGGCGGCTGTGCAGGTCAGTGCGGTGCCGGTGCCGAGTCGTCGGCCGAGGAAGGAGGCGATGCCCGCACCGACCAGACCGCCGGTGGCCTCGGCCGTGAGGAGCAGGCCGAAGCCGTAGGTGTCGATGCCGAGGCGGTCGTGCGCGAAGAGGGCCAGGACGGTCTCCACGGCGAGGAAGGCGACGTTCCCGACCGCCGGGCGGAGTGCGAGCCCGAGCAGCAACCGGTCCCGGAAGACGTACGAGGCCCCGTCACGCGCCTGCCGAAGCAGTCCTTCGCGGGCCTCCGGCACGGGCCGCGGCATGGCGGGCAGCGTACGTACGAGCAGCGCCGAGAGCATGAACGAGACCGCGTCGGCGAGCAGCGGAACCGCCCGCCCGAGCGCGAGCAGGGCACTTCCCGCAGGCGGCCCCGCGAAGCCGGACATGGCTGTCTGGGTGCTGCGCAGGCGGGAGTTGGCGCGCTCCAGGAGCGCGGGGTCGCGGCCGAGCAGATCCGGCAGATAGGCCGTGGCGGCCGTGTCGAAGAAGAGTCCGCCGAGGCCGAGGAGGAAGGCGACGGCCGCGAGCAGCGGAATGCTCAGTACGTCGAGCGCGGCCGCTACCGCGGGTATCGCGAGCAGCACGGCGCGCGCCGCGTCCGTGACCCACATCGTGCGCCGGCGGTCCCAGCGGTCCACCAGCGCACCGCCGAGCACACCGAAGAGCAGCCACGGCAGCGTCCCGGCGGCCGTGACGACGGCGAGCGCCATCGGATCCCGCGTCAACGTCAACGCGAGCAGCGGCAGCGCGGCATGCGACACCCCGTCACCGAGCGAGGAGATCGTCTGCGCGGTCCACAGACGTCCGAACCCCGTCGGCAGCCTCCGAAGGACTGAGGTCACCTGGCGTCCCCTTCGGCCTGCCCGCGCATGGCCGGGTGGAACAGGGCGAAGACGAGTGACGCGTCCGGCAGCGACGGATCGGACAACTCCCGGTACTCGTCCGCCAGCGCCTGCAGCCGCGCCCCCAGCTCCGCGAACTGCTCCTCCGTGAGCCGCAGATGCGCCATCCCCACATGCCGCTCGCCATCTGCCGGCGACGCCTCCAGGTCCGCCACCGCATGCCGCATCAGCACATCCGGACCTCCCTCGCCAGGATCGGGCAGCACGATCGCCCGCGCGGCCATCGCGTAGTACCGCTCGGTGACCCCCCGGACCTTCCGCGTTCGCACCACCTTCACCAGCCCGGCTCGTTCCAGCAGCCGCACGTGATAGCTGGAACTCCCCTTCGCGAGCCCCACCCGCTCGGCGATCTGCGTGATCGTCGCCGGTTCGAAGCGGAGCACGGCCATGATCCGGTGACGCGTGAGGTTGGAAACGGCGCGTAGCTGCTCGTCGGTGGTGACGTGGAACGTCTCGGGAAGATCATCGGTAGGCATGCGAGCAATGGTCAACGATTCTTGACCATTGAGCAAGGGGATTTCGCGCGGACTTCCGGCCCCTCCCGCCACCGCCCCTACTCCTCGTGGAGTACGGGTGACCACCCCGCCCGGCTGACGCACCCGTGTCCCGGCCGCGTCTAGCGTGGCCGCATGGACGAAGAGCCGACCAGCACACCGGCCCCCGGCGGCGACGGACCACCGGACCGCCGGGCCCCGCGGTCGGGCCGTCCGTGGCGAGGCGAGTCACGGTCTCGTGGTCCGTGGCGAGGCGAGTCGCGGTCCGGCGGGCCCTGGCACGGTGGTCGGCCTCGTTGGGCGAGGGGTGACTCCGGTGGCGGGCTGCCGTGGCGGTCCACCCTGCTCGTCACCGTCCTCGTGCTCGTCGGCTCCGGGTTCGCCGGCCGCGGCCAGCCCGACCGCGTCGCCCTCGACGTCCTCGGCCGCGTCCTGCTCGTGCTCGCCGCCGCGCCGCTGCTCCTGCGTCACCGCCACCCGGTGCCCGTCGTCCTCGGCGTGTCCGCGGTGACCCTGGCGTATCTGGCCGCCGGCTACCCGTACGGCCCGGTGTTCGTGCCCGTCGCCGTCGCCTGCTTCGCCGCCGTCGTGCACGGGCACCGGCGGGCCGCCTGGTGGGCCCTCGGACTGCTCTGGGCCGGACACCTGCTGCTCGCCCACTGGCTCTACCGCCATCTGCCGCCGCCCGCGGACGTCGCCGCGCCCTGGGGACAGGAACTCCCGGTCGCCGCCTTCGTCGTGGCGATCCTCGCCGCGTCCGAACTCGCCCGGGTCCGCCGCGAGCAGTGGGCCAGGGAACGCGCCGAGCGGGCCGCCGCCGAGCGGCGCAGGGCCGACGAGGAGCGGCTTCGGATCGCCCGCGAACTCCACGACGTCCTCGCCCACTCCCTCTCCGTGATCAACGTCCAGGCCGGTGTCGGCCTGGCCCTGCTCGACTCGGACCCGGACCAGGCCCGCACCGCCCTCACCACCATCAAGTCGGCCAGCAAGGAGGCCCTGGGCGAGGTGCGCCAGGTGCTCGACACGCTCCGCACGCCCGGAGACGCGCCCCGCGCGCCCGCGCCCGTTCTCGACCGGCTCCCCGAGCTCGTCGACCAGGCCGCCGCGGCCGGCCTCACCGTACGGACCGAGATCCGTGGACGGCGCAGGCGGCTGCCGCCCGGTACCGAGCTCGCCGCGTTCCGGATCGTGCAGGAGGCGCTGACCAACGTGGTGCGCCACTCGGGTTCACGGACGGCCACGGTCGTCCTCGACTACGGCTCCGACGTCCTCGACCTGCGGATCGACGACGAAGGTCCGGCCACCGGCGGCGACGCCGGAGGCAGCGGCAACGGACTCGCCGGAATGCGGGAGCGGGCCGCGGCGCTCGGTGGCACCATCGAGGCGGGCACCCGGCCGGACGGCGGTTTCCGGGTGCGCGCCCATCTCCCCGTACGTTCCGAGGAGTCACCGTGATCCGTGTCCTGCTCGCCGATGACCAGTCGCTGGTACGGGCCGGCTTCCGCGCGCTCCTGGACGCCCAGCCCGACGTCGAGGTGGCGGGCGAGGCGGCGGACGGCGCGGAGGCGGTGGCGCGGGTGCGCGAACTGCGCCCGGACGTCGTCCTGATGGACATCCGGATGCCGGTGCTCGACGGGCTCGCCGCCACCCGCGAGATCACCGGGGACCCCGAGCTCGGCGGGGTCAAGGTGGTGATGCTGACCACGTTCGAGCTCGACGAGTACGTCTTCGAGGCCATCCGCTCCGGAGCCTCCGGCTTCCTGGTGAAGGACACCGAGCCCGAGGAACTGCTGCGTGCCGTGCGCGCGGTGACGGACGGAGACGCGCTGCTCTCGCCCGGCGTGACCCGGCGGCTGATCGAGGAGTTCGCGGCCCGCTCCAAGGTGCCCGCGCGGGCCACCGGGCTCGACGAACTCACCGAGCGGGAGCGCGAGGTGATGGCGCTGGTCGGCCTCGGCCTGTCCAACGAGGAGATCGCCCGGCGTCTGGTGGTCAGCCCGCTCACCGCCAAGACCCATGTGAGCCGCACCATGGTGAAGCTCGGCGCCCGCGACCGGGCCCAACTCGTCGTGCTGGCATACGAGTCGGGCCTGGTCCGGCCGGGCTGGCTGGGCTGAGGCCGGCTGGGCTGAGGCCGGCGGCCGCGTCATGAACCCCGCGGCGTCCGCTACACGGCCGAGTTCTCCCGCCACAGCCGGGCGAGCGACGCGTCGCCCGTGACGGTCACGGACTCCTGCGGCAGCCGGTTCCACAGCGTCAGATAGAGCCGGTCGGCAGGCCCGCTCAGCTCGCAGTCGGCCGGGCCGTCAGCGTTCCGTACGGTGTGCGGCACCTCCGGGGACAGTCGTACGGTCCACACGTCACCGGTGTCGGTGGCGCGGATCCGCAGGACGCGCGGTTCCTCGGTGCGGACCCGGCTGCGGTCACGGGCGTGGAAGGAGCGCAGCAGCTCGTCCACGCCGTCGGCGGCGAGCGCCGGGTCGACGGGGCCGGGGCCGCCGGCGAGCGCCGACTCGGCGTCCGCCCGGTGCACGGTCGTCTCGTGTGCCTGGCGCCGCGCCCAGAAGGCCAGCGGCGAAGGGGCGGGCATGAAGGTCCAGCACTCCAGACCGCCGGGCGCCTCGCGGAGGGCCTCGACGAGCCGGGCGTGGTTCTCGCGGGTGTACGAGAGGAGCGCGTCGCCGTCGAGATCGGTCTCGCCGCTGATCGGGCGGGGTGCGGCGTGGCCCTCGGCGACGAACCCGGTGGCCCAGCGGTGGACCGTCGTGGTGTGCCGCAGCAGGTCGCGCACCCGCCAGCCTGGGCAGGTCGCGACCTCGGCGTCGGGCCCGGCCGCCGCCGCGGCTTCCAGAAGCGCCTTGCCCGCCGTGTCGAGCGCGTCGATGTGCGTGTCGATGCTCAGGGTGTCCATGCCGCGGATTATGTCGCCCGGGCGCGGGAACTCAGGCGGATTTTCCCCACCACACCACCCCTCCGCGTTCTCGGCGGCGTCTGCGTCCTCCGCGCCCCCTGCGCCGTTCCCGGCTGTCCCTACGTGGTCCGCGCGGGGCCGCCCGCCCTGTTGCCGCGCGTCGCGAGCCCCATCGCGGCGGCCCCGGCGGCGAGCACCGCGACCGTGGTGAGGGCGACCGGCAGCGAGAACCAGTCGGCCAGGAAACCGATGGACGGCGGCCCGAGCAGCATGCCGCCGTAGCCCAGCGTGGAGGCGGTGGCGACGCCGCTCGGCCCCGCGACGGCGCCGGCGCGCGCCACGGCGACCGGGAAGATGTTGGCGAGGCCGAGGCCGGTGACCGCGAAGCCCAGCAGGGCCGCCCAGACGGTCGGCGCGAGCGCGCCGAGCAGCATGCCCGCGGCGGCGGTGAGCCCGCCGGCGACCAGGGTGCGGGTCTGGCCGAGGCGTTCGAGCAGGGCGGTGCCGGAGAGCCGGCCGGCGGTCATCGTGAGGGCGAAGAGCGAGTAGCCGGCGGCCGCCACGCCCGGGTGCGCGTGCAGGTCCTGCGCCAGGTGCAGGGCGCCCCAGTCGGCCAGTGCGCCCTCGCCGTACGCGGTGCACAGCGCGATCACGCCGAAGACGAGGACGGTTCCACGCGCCCCCGACCGTGCCTCGCCGGATCGTGCCTGACCGGACCGCGTCTCGCCGGACCGCGCCCCGCCGGCCGACCTCGCCGGAAGAGCCTCGGGCGGTGCGGGGGAGGGGTGGCGCAGGAGTACGGGGCCGGCGACGGCCGTGAGGACGAGACCGGCGGCGGTGAGGCAGAGCAGGTGCGCGGTGGGGGAGAGCCCGGCGGCGACAAGGCCGCCGAGTCCGGCGCCCAGCATGCCGCCGAGGCTGAAGGCGGCGTGGAAGCTCGGCATCACGGGCCTGCGGAGCGCGGCCACGAGGATGACGGCCGCGCTGTTCATGGCGACGTTGATGCCGCCGTACGCCGCGCCGAAGACGAGCAGGACCAGGCCCAGGGCGAGCGGGGAGCGGGTGAGCGGCGGCAGCGCGAGCGAGAGCGAGAGCAGGACGGCGGTGGCGACGGTGACGGCGTGGCTGCCGTAACGGCGGCAGAGGCGTCCGGTGAGCGTCATGGTGACGACGGCTCCGGCGGACACGCCGAGCAGCGCGAGTCCGAGGTCACCGGCGGACGCACCGGTCTGCTGCTTGATGGCAGGGATGCGGACCACCCAGCCGGCGAAGAGGAAGCCGTCCAGGGCGAAGAAGAGGGTCAGGGCGACGCGGAGGCGGGTCAGGGAGAGGGAGGCGGTGTCTCCGCCGGGTCCCCCCGATACGGCCGTCCGTACTTTGTTTAGTAGCGGCACAAACTCAGGATAGGGGCCTCCGCCCGGCGGATTCAACCCGCCGGTCCCGCACGCCCCGGTACGGGCACGACGACGGGCCACGGAAACGGAACGGCACGACGGACGGGCCGCTTGGCAGCCGTACGGCACGACGGCGGGCCGCGGAAACGGAACGGCACGACGGGCCGGCCGCGGGAGCGGAACCGTCGGATGAGGGCGGAACCGGCCTTCAGGCCGGTCGGCGGATCGGGCCGGAAGGCCCGAAGTCGGGAGGCGGGCGCCCCGGGGCGGGCGATCATGGGAGACTCGGGCCCATGAACGGCAAGGCGACGACGACCCGGACTCGGCTGGACAGGGGGCGCAGCGCGCTCGGACCCGCGCTCGAACTCGTGCACACGGGCCGGGCCCCGACGCGCGCCGTGCTCACCGCGGAGCTCGGCGTCACCCGGGCCACCGCCGGCGCCGTCGCCGCCGAGCTAGAGGCCCTCGGCCTCATCCGCGTCGACTCCAACCCAGGAGCCGCCGCAGGCTCCCAGGGCCGCCCCTCGCACCGTCTTGCCATCGACGAGAAGGGCCCCGTCGCCCTCGCCGCCCAGGTCCACGCCGACGGCTTCCGCGCCGCCCTCGTCGGACTCGGCGGCACCATCGAGGCCACCGCCCCCGGCTGCGTCACGGTCTCCGAGGACCCGGCCCAGGTGCTCGGCGCGGTCGTCGAGGCCGGGGCCGCGCTGCTCCGCGCCAGCGGGCGCCGCTGCGTCGGCGCCGGGCTCGCCGCGCCTTCCGCCGTCGCCGAGCCCGAGGGCACCGCCCTCAACCCGCTCCACCTGGCGTGGCCGGCCGGCGCTCCGGTCCGCGAGATCTTCGCCGAGCAGGTCCGCGCCGCCGGCATCGAGGGTCCCGCCTTCACCGGCAATGACGTCAACCTGGCGGCCCTCGCCGAGCACCGCCACGGCGCGGGGCGCGGCGCCCGGGACCTGCTCTGCGTCGCCACCGGACACCGGGGCGTCGGAGGCGCGCTCGTCCTCGACGGCCGCCTGCACACCGGGAGTTCGGGACTCGCCCTGGAGGTCGGCCACCTCACCGTCAACCCCGAGGGCCGCCCCTGTCACTGCGGTTCGCGCGGCTGCCTCGACGTCGAGACCGACCCGCTCGCCTTCCTCACCGTCGCGGGCCGCGCGCCGGGACCCGAGGTCTCCCTCCTCCAGCAGGCCCGCGACCTGCTCCGCGACCACCGCGACGACCCCGGGGTCCGCGCCGCCACCGAGGAGCTGATCGACCGGCTCGGCCTGGGCCTCGCCGGACTGGTCAACATCCTCAACCCCGACCGGATCATCCTCGGCGGCCTCCACCGCGAACTCCTCGGCGCCGACCCCGTACGGCTTCGCGCCGTCGTCGCCGACCGCAGCCTGTGGGGTCGCAGCGGCGGCGTGCCGATCCTGCCGTGCACCCTCGACCACAACAGCCTGGTCGGTGCCGCCGAACTCGCCTGGCAGCCCGTCCTCGACGATCCCCTTAAAGCACTGGGCGGCACGGTCGACGCCGAGTAAGGTCGCGCTCCATGACCGAACCCAAGATCGATCCCGTGCGCACCTCGTCCCCGGCCGGCGCGGACGCCTCCGCGCCGCCGGCGCTCGGCACCGGCCTCACCTTCCACGGCCCGCTCTCCGAGGACCGCGCTGCCCGCATGATCGGCCGCCTCGCCGCCGCCTCGCCGGCCACCGTCCTCGACATCGGCTGCGGCTGGGGTGAGTTGCTGCTGCGCGTCCTCGACGCCGCCCCCGAGGCCAAGGGGCTCGGCATCGACATCAACGGCGCCGACCTCGCGCTCGGCCGCCGCCTCGCCGCCGAGCGTGGTCTCGCCGACCGCGTCGAGTACGTCGAGGAGTCCGGGTTCGGCACGACCCGCGGCCCCGCCGACGCCGTGCTCTGCCTCGGTTCCGGCCAGGCGCTGTGCGACCCCGAGGCGCCGTACGACCTGGCCGTCGTGCTGCGCGAACTGCGCCGCCTGGTACGGCCCGGAGGACGCGTCGTGCTCGGCGAGGGCTTCTGGCAGCGCGTTCCCACCGACGCCGACCTCGCCCGGATGTGGCCCGGCGCCGGTGTCGACGACCACCCCACGCTCGACGGCCTCGTCGACCTCGCGATCGAGGCGGGCTTCCGCCCGGCCTGGATCGAGACCGCGAGCCCTGAGGAGTGGGAGGAGTTCGAGTCCGGTTACCGGCACGCCACCGAGGTCTGGCTCGCCGCCCACCCGGACCACCCGCTCGCCGCGGAGACCCGCGCCCGGGTCGACCGCCAGCGCGGGCAGTGGCTCGGCTACCGCTCCGTCCTCGGCATCGCCTATCTGACGCTGGTGCCGGTCGGCTGAAATCCGCTGGGCTCCGCTCCTCGTGCGCCCTAGGGTGACGCCGTGACGACCCAGATGATCATTCTGAACGGCGGTTCCAGCTCCGGGAAGTCCCGGATGGCCCGTTGCCTCCAGGACGTACTGCCCGGCCACTGGCTGGCCTTCAGCGTCGACGACTTCGTCGACGCGCTGCCGGAGAAGCTGCAGGGCGCGGAGGGCGGGATCGAGTTCGCCGAGGACGGCGGTGTGAGCGTCGGGGCGGAGTTCCGGGTCCTGGAGAAGGCCTGGACGACGGGCGTCGTGGCGATGGTCCGGGCGGGCGCCCGGATCGTCGTCGACGACGTCTTCCTCGGCGGCGCCGCCTCCCAGGAACGCTGGCGCGAGGCCACCGCCGGCCTGGACGTGCTCTGGGTCGGCGTCCGCTGCGACGCCGAGGTCGCCGCAGCCCGCGAGGTCGCCCGTGGCGACCGCACCCCCGGCATGGCCGCCCTGCAGGCGGACCTCGTCCACGAGGGCGTGAGCTACGACCTGGAGGTTGACACCTCGCACGCCGAGTCCGTCGACTGCGCCCGGGCCGTCGCCGCGCGCGTCGGCTGACCGGCGCCCGCCGGGCGCCGCGGTCGACTGCGCGCGACCCGCCGCGCGCAGTCGACCAACCGGGAGTGGCCGACGAGTTGAGTGCGGTCGACCAGCCGGGAGTGGTCGGCCAGTTGAGCGGGGTCGACCAACGGGGAGCAGTCGACCAGCCGAGCGCGATCGACCAACCGGAGTAGTCGACCAGTCCAGCGCGGTCGACCAGCCGGGAGTAGCGGACCAGCCGAGCGCAGTCGACCAACCGGAGTAGTCGACCAGCCGGTTCAGCCGACGAGCCGGTTCACGAGACGAGCCGGTTCACGAGACGAGCCGGTTCACGAGACGAGCCGGTTCAGCCGGCCAGCCGCCTCACCACAGCCGGCCGTGCGGGAGGTCCCGCCGGCCCGGCGCCGACAGGTGCAGCACCTGGAAGCGGTCGACCGGCTCGTCCGGTGCCGCTGCCGGGGTCGCTTCGGCCCACAGCGTGAAGGTCAGCAGTTCCCAGTGGCGCGGGTCGACGGCGAGCGCCCGTGCCACCACGCCCTCGTCCGTCGACTCCCGGGCGTGGCGGTCGAGTTCGGCGGCGATCGCCTCGGCGGGCGGGACGCCGTCGGGCAGCGGACGGCGCTGCCGGGTCGCGCCGCGCGGCGATGCCGCGGCCGCCGGGCCCTCGTCGTACGCGAGCACCGTCCAGTGCTGGACCACGGGCCGGCCGAAGTCGTTCACGATGCCCTGGAAGCCGGGGCCCCACAGGAAGTCGTTCATCCCGGCAGCGCGGGCCCAGAGGTAGAACGGCGCATACTGGTTGACCGGCGAGCCGTCCTCGCGCTCGCGCATCAGGTACGCCTTGAGGCCGAGCCCGGGGAAATCGTCCAGGAGATGGCCCCGGGTCGCGACCCGCTTGCGGATGATCTCCATGTCGTAGTCGGCGGGCAGCGTGATGTCGTACTGCATGGCGTGCACGGTTCGGCTCCTCGGCTCGCTGTCGGTCAGTGACGGGTACGGGGGCTCAGCAGCGCGAGCAGTCCGCGTACGGCGGTGTCGAAGGCGGCGGCGGAGCCGGAGGCGCGGGCGAGGACGTAGCCGCCCTGGACGGTCGCGACGACCGTCGACGCGATCTCGTCGGCGCTCAGCGGACCGTCGAACTCCCCTGTGTCCAGGCCCTCCTGGACGATTCCGGCGAGCCGGCCGCGCAGCCAGTCCAGCGTCTCGTCCACCGGCGCGCGCAGCTCGTCGCTCGCGATCACGTCGGGATCCATCGTCAGCCGCCCCACAGGGCAGCCGCGCAGCACGTCGCGCTCGCGCAGCAGATACGCCTCGATCCGGGCGTACGCCGTCCCCTGCCCGCCGAGCACCCGCTCGGCGCCCGCCCGCATCTCGTCCGCGGTGCGCCGGATGGCGGCGAGGGCCAGGTCGGGCTTGCCGGCGAAGTGGTGGTACATGCTGCCCTGGCCCGCTCCGGCCGCCTGCTGGATGGCCTTGGGGCTGGTGCCGACGTAGCCGCGCTCCCACAGCAGCTCGCGAGTGGCCTCGACCAGGCGCTCGGGCGCGCTCGTGGCTGCGCCCGCGCTCGTGGCAGGACCGGTGGACGTGCTCGCGCCCGTACGCGTACTCATGCAGTCACCGTACATACCAGTAGGTACAGACTCCAGGAGCAGCCGCCCGGCCTCCTCCTACTCCCGTCGTCGTACGCGCGAAGCCGCTGGCCGTACGACGACCCGGGGGCCCCTGCGGAGCGAGTCTCGAAGCGTCACCGAAGCCACGCACGTACGAGGAGCTGAACGACGATGAACACCTTCGCCCACGCGGGCCCAGGCCCCTGGGTCCTCTTCTTCCCGCTCGTCTGGGCGGCCGTGATCGTCACCGTGGTCGCCGTCCTGCGCCGCTTCGGCCGGCGCCGCCACCACGGCCCCGGCTTCCTCGGCGGCCCCGGCCCGTCCGCCGGCGTCGACGAGCGCTCGCCGATCGCGCTGCTCGGCCACCGCTTCGCGGCCGGCGAGATCGACGAGGACGAGTACTGGCGCCGGCTGACCGTCCTGGAGGAGCAGTTCGGCCGGCTCGGCGGGGACAAGGGGCGGCGGGCATGACCACGACCGCCCTCCCGGCCGCCACCCGCCGCGCCGCAGCCCGGGTCGCCGTGCCCCGGGCCTTCGCCGGCACTCCGGACGTCGTGGAGTGAGGGGACACCTCGTACGGGCGACGCCGCCGGTGTCGCCCGTACGAGGTGTGCGCGTCGGAACGTCGGCGCGTCAGTGAGCGTGCCCCTCAGTACGTCAGGGCCGGGCGCGCCGCCGCGGGCGTACGCATCGGCTCGTTCGGCAGGCCGAACGGGACCGGCTCCAACGGGAGGTCGGCGAACGGGCCGACGGTCGTGGCGCCGTGGACGACATGGTCGCGCAGGGGCGGGGCGACGGCAGGGGCGGGTGCCTGGAGCGTGAACCAGACGACCTTGCCGGAGTCGCCGTGCGGGCGGGCGCCCCAGCTCTCGCTCATCGCCGCGATGATGGCGAGGCCGCGTCCGGAGGTCGCGAACTCGTCGTTCGTGGCGCAGGGTTCGGCGACGTCCGGTATCCGGGGATCGTTGTCGCGGACGGAGACGGTGAGCCGGTCGAGGAGCAGCTCGACCTCGACGGTGCACGTCTTGTCCGGCTGGGCGTGCCGGTGGACATTGGTCAGGAGCTCGGTGACACCGAGCGTGGCATGGTCGATCAAGGCGTCGAGCTGCCAGTGGCGCAAGTGCGCCGAAACGATTCTGCGGACCTGACCGATCCGCGACGGCAGGGCCTGGAGCTCCACCGTGCAGTACCTGCTGGGCTCGCTGATCACGGCTGCGACTCCCCGAAGTGAGGTCCGGAAGAAGACGGAGGTTCGGATCTGTCATGCGGTGTAGCAGGACGGTGGCTGGTTCGCAGCGTCACCGCCGGTAAACCCTCGGTGAGGTGGTTCCAGGGTGAACCAGTGGTGACGACGCCGCAACTTGCGGCGACAACGCGCAGGTCAGAGCCGTGTCGCGGCCCGGAGTGCGGGCGTCTCACGGCCCGGATCGGACACGTCTGGCGGCTCGGGCCGTACACGTTCGGTGGCCCGGGCCGTATACGTCCGGTGGCCTGGGCCGGACACGTGTGGCGGTTCCGGCCGGTCACTCGTAACGGCTCGGGCCGTACACGTTCGGGCTCGGTCAGGAGTTCGTCGTGGCCTTCTTCAGGGCTTCGAGCAGGCGGCCGGAGCCCGAGATCCGGTAGCGGGTGCCGTTCACCGTCGCCACCGCCTCGTCGGGCCCGGCGAACCAGGGCCGGCCCGCGCGGACCTTGCCCAGCGGCGCGCTGTCGATCTCGCTGCCGTAACTCGTCAGGAGCGACAGCCGCCCGTCCTCGATGCGGACCTCGCCCGCACGGGTCAGTGAACGGGGCCAGCGGTCGATGCGTACCCCCGTGGCCGTGAACTCGGGCTCCGACATGGTGCTCCGCCCCCTTCGCGCAGAATGCCTGCCCCCAGTGTGCCGGGCCGCGGCCACCGGCACCAGAACGCCCTCGGCACCGGCGACTGCAAGGCACTCCTATGGAGCCTCAAAGGGAACGTTTGCCCAGGTGAGAGCGGTATTGTCGAGTGGTGGGCGACCCTCTGGGCAACGCCTGGGCAAGCCCGTGGGCAATCCCCGGGGCAGCACGAGAAGAGGCACGCACGCATGACCAGCACCGCAAGCCCGATGGCCACCGTCGACGTCGACCGCAGCGACGCCGCGTACCGCTCCTGGCTGAAGGAGGCCGTCCGCAAGGTCCACGCCGACGCCAACCGCTCGGCCGACACCCATCTGCTGCGCTTCCCGCTGCCCGAGAGCTGGGGCATCGACCTGTACCTCAAGGACGAGTCGACCCACCCCACCGGCAGCCTCAAGCACCGGCTCGCCCGCTCCCTGTTCCTCTACGGCCTGTGCAACGGCTGGATCCGGCCCGGCGCGCCCGTCATCGAGGCCTCCAGCGGCTCGACGGCCGTGTCCGAGGCGTACTTCGCCAAGCTGATCGGCGTCCCCTTCATCGCCGTCATGCCCCGCACCACCAGCCCCGAGAAGTGCCGGCTCATCGAGTTCCACGGCGGGCAGTGCCACTTCGTCGACGACTCGCGGACGATGTACGAGGAGGCCGCCGCCCTCGCCGCGCGCACCGGCGGCCACTACATGGACCAGTTCACCTACGCCGAACGGGCCACCGACTGGCGCGGCAACAACAACATCGCCGAGTCGATGTACCAGCAGCTGAAGCTGGAGCGCTACCCCGAGCCCGCGTGGATCGTCGCCACGGCCGGCACCGGCGGCACCTCGGCGACCATCGCCCGCTACGTCCACTACATGCAGTACGACACCCGCATCTGCGTGGCCGACCCCGAGAACTCCTGCTTCTTCGACGGCTGGGTGCACGAGGACCCGGACGCCACCGCCGACTGCGGCTCGCGCATCGAGGGCATCGGCCGGCCCCGCATGGAGCCGAGCTTCGTGCCCGGCGCCGTCGACCGCATGATGAAGGTGCCCGACGCGGCGAGCGTGGCCGCCGTGCGCGCCCTGGAGACCGCCATCGGCCGCAAGGCGGGCGGCTCCACCGGCACCGGCCTGTGGAGCGCGCTGAAGATCGTCGCCGAGATGGTCGCCGACGGGCGCACCGGCAGCGTCGTCACCCTCATCTGCGACCCGGGCGAGCGCTACCTCGACAAGTACTACTCGGACGAGTGGCTGGCCGGGCAGGGCCTCGACATCACGCCGTACAGCGCGGCTATCGAGCAGTTCCTTGCGACGGGAGTCTGGCCGGAGTGAGCCGCCGGTCCAGGCTGCGCATCGCGTCGCGGAACGACCTGCCGACGCCCGGCCGGGCCAGCCGCATGACCGTCCTGCACGCCCCGTTGCCGTCGACCGCCATGGTCCAGCGGACCCGGGTGCCGTCCGCGGCGGGGGAGAGGGCCCACTCCTCCAGGAGGGCGGTGACGCCCGGCGCGTTGGTCTCGTCGACCCGATACGCGTAACGGACGGCCGGGTCGCTCGCCAGGATCGTCTCGCGGAACTCGATCCCGCCGCGCAGCCGGACCGTCCTCCCGGCGCCGCCGTCGGTGGGCGTCGCGGCCGTGACCGCGGTGAACCACGCGGGAGTACTGCCCAGTTCCACCGCGAGCGAGCGGTAGACCGCGGCGGGCGGAGCGGTCAGGTCGGCGGTGAACACCAGGCGAAGAGGTGCTGACTCGGTGAAGTCGAGCTCCACCGGCCGGAGTCGGCGTGGCATGGCCGTTCCTCCCGTCGGACGGGTCGTGGGCCCACCACCGTAACTGACAACCCGTCAGTTACGCAGCAGTCCGTCGAGCGCGCGTCCGAACACGAGCCGTCCCGCCGCCGCCAGCGCCGGGTCGAGAACGGCCGGCACGCCCCACACCCGCAGCTCCTCGACCCACACCACGAGGCTGCCGCCCGAGGCCGTCCCGGACACCTCGAACGAGGCCCGGCCGCGCACCACCCGGCCCCGCTTCACCAGCCGGCACACACCCGTACGGCCCGGTGCGGGCGGCTCCAGGCGCACCACCTCCATCGGGTCGTCGAAGCCGAACCGGCCGACGCCCGTGCGCGCCGTGAAACGGGTGCCCACCCGGTCCGGGCCCGGCGTCAGGACCCTCGTGCGGGTCAACGGGACCAGCTCACCGTGCGCCGGCCAGTCCGTCAGCCGCCGCCACGCCTCGGCGGGCGGCAACGCCGTGACCCGCTCGATCCGGAACCGGCTCACTCCGCCGCGCCCGCCGCGTCCGGGCCCTCGGGCCCCTCGTCCGCGTCCTCCTCGCCCGCCACCACCAGACCCGGCAGATGCTCCGCCATCTCCTCGCGCACCCGCTCCGACACGCCCCGGTCCGTCACCAGCGTGTCCACCTCGTCCAGCGTCGCGAAGGAACTCAGGCCCACCGTCCCCCACTTGGTGTGGTCCGCGACCACCACCACCCGACGCGCCGAGCGGACCAGACGCCGGTTGGTCTCCGCCTCCGCCAGGTTGGGCGTCGACAGACCGGCCTCCACCGAGATGCCGTGCACGCCGAGGAACAGCGCGTCGAAGTGGAGCGAACGGATCGCCTGGTCCGCCACCGGACCCACCAGCGCGTCCGACGGCGTCCGCACCCCGCCCGTCAGCACCACCGTCGCCGCCCCGGGCCGCGGCTCCGCGCCGGAGCCCGCCGGCTGCGCCTCGTGGAACACGTCCGCGACCCGCACCGAGTTCGTCACCACCGTCAGGTCCGGCACGTCCAGCAGGTGCCGCGCCAGCGCGTACGTCGTCGTACCGCCCGACAGCGCGATGGCCGTCCCCGGGCGCACCATCCGCGCCGCGGCCCGGGCGATCTCCTCCTTGGCGCCCAGCTCGAGCTCCGACTTCGCCTCGAAGCCCGGCTCGTGCGTGCTCGTCTCGACCACCGGCACCGCGCCGCCGTGCACCTTGGCCACCATGCCCTGCCGGGCCAGCGCGTCCAGGTCCCGGCGGACCGTCATGTCGGAGACGTTGAGACGGCGGGTCAGCTCGTTGACCCGTACGCCTCCGCGACGGCGCACCTCGTCGAGAATCAGGGCGCGCCGCTGCTCCGCGAGGAGGTTCTGATTGTCACTCACCGCCGGTGCCGGTCCTTTCCGAGGGGAATCCAGGAAATCGGGTAAAGGGGCGTCGGATTCGGTGAGAGCGGTCCCGTCGGGCGCCGCCTTCCGCGATCCTGGTGCCTGCCGTCGAATCCTCCCACCTCGATCCTCCCACTCAGGAAGCGAGTCCCCGAAGTGTCCCCTGCCCCACCCGACCCGCAGAGCGGGGGTGCGGCGCTCGAACTGCTCGTCCACGGCGTGGGCGGAGCCACCGCGGCCGACATGCTGGACGACCCGCGCACGGTGCGGGTCACCGGTGACCGGACCGCGGCGATGCACCG
This sequence comes from Streptomyces sp. NPDC127114, assembly GCF_042677525.1. Taxonomy (NCBI): domain Bacteria; kingdom Bacillati; phylum Actinomycetota; class Actinomycetes; order Kitasatosporales; family Streptomycetaceae; genus Streptomyces; species Streptomyces sp. NPDC127114. Next base: position 7,575 of record NZ_JBHXTJ010000002.1, on the reverse strand, counting down.
CCGCAGGGACGACGTCGACGCCGAGGACCACCCCGAGCGGTACGCGGACCGGCCGGTCCCGGAGGCGTACTGCTGGTCCAACCTGACCTCCGGGAACGGCGCCCGCGCCCTGTGGCTGCTGCTCCTGCCGTTCATGGTCGCCAACCTCGCCCACTGGATGCGCCCGCCCACCGAGGGCCGCGCCCGGCTCGTCCGCCTCTACGGCGTCCTGGTCCGGCTCGTCGCGCTCACCCTCACCGTGCTCCTCACCGCCGCGGCCTGCGAGGTCGCCCTCGACCTCACGGCCTGGCAGTGCGCGGGCTCCGGCGCCTGTGCCGGACAGCGTTCCTGGCTCGGCTTCCTCTCCGCCGAGCGCGGCGGCTGGTGGTCGCAGCCCGGCCGCCGCCTCGCGCTCGCCGCGCTCGTCCCCACGGCGCTCGTCGGCCTGCTCTGGTACCTCTCCAACCGGACCTGGAGCGCCTACGAGGCCCAGCGCCCGCCCACCGGCTACGACGCCGACCCCGACGCACCCGCCGACCCGGCCCCCGGAGCGCAGGAGCCCGCCGGCTCCGACACCGAGGCCGCCGACGCCGCCAGCCCCACCGCCGCCACTCCCGTCGAACTGCGGCCCGCCCTCGGCCGGCCAGGATTCTGGTACGGCCGCCGGCTCGTCGCCCGGCTGCGCGCCGCCCACACCGCCGCCGGGTTCCTCACCGTCGCCGCCGCCCTCGCCGCGGCCGCCGCAGGCCAGGACCACCGGGCCGCGGCCGGCGGCGCGCGAGAACTCCTCGGCTGGCTCCTCCAGGGCGCCGTCGGCGTCCTCGCCGCCCTGGTGCTGTGGGTGGTCTGCCGCCGCGGCCGCAGCGAGAACCGGCTCGACCTGCGGATCGAACGCGCCCTCGTCTCCTGGCTGCCCGCCACCGCCCTGCTGGTCCTCGCGCTCACCGCCGCGCACACCGCCTGGTCCCGCCCCGGCTGGGTCTCCGCCGGCACCCTGCCCGGCAACACCGTCTTCGGCGTCCTCACCCTCGCCCAGGGCGGCCTGGTCGTCGCCCTCGGCGCCGTCGCCCTGCTCCTCCACCGGCCCCGCCGCGACCCCCGCACCGCCTTGTACGGCCTGGGCGGCCCCGCCACCGCCATGCTGGCCTGCGCCCTCGGCGGCGTGATGTCCGGCGGAGTCGCCCAGCGGGTCGCCGACTGGCTCGACGGCCCGGGCACACCCGGCACCGGCGACGGCCTCATCACCGGACCGCCCGTCCTGCTCAGCTGGCAGGCCTCCGTGATACCCGTCCTGCTCCTGCTGCTCGTCGTGCCCGCCGCGCTGCTCGCCGCCCGCACCGTGCTCGCCGCCCGCAGGCTCCGCACCGCCGTCGACGCCGACTACGGAGCCGCCGACCCGGACCGGCTGCGCACCGACCAGATCGCCGCGAGCCGCGCCCGCGCCGGGCTCACCGACTCCGCGCCCCTCCTCATCGGCGTCGTCTCCGGCGCCACCCTGCTCCTCGGCGCGGCCTCCGTCGCCGGCGCCTGGGCCAGCGGGAACGTCCCGGGCCGGGCCTTCGACGGCGCCCACCCGGCGATCGCCTCGGCCGCCACCGCCGCCCAGGCGCTCGGCTCCTGGATGATCGGCTTCGGCGCCCTCCTCTTCGTCACCTGGGGCCGCCGCGCCTACAAGGACGCCTCCGCGCGCCGCACCATCGGCATCCTCTGGGACGTCGGCACCTTCTGGCCGCGCGCCGCCCACCCCTTCGCCCCGCCCTGCTACGCCGAACGCGCCGTACCCGACCTCACCTGGCGGATGAGCTCCTGGACCCGGCGGACCGGCGGCCGGCTCGTCATCTCCGGCCACTCCCAGGGCAGCGTGCTCGCCGCCGCCGCGGTCTGGCAGCTGCCGCCCGCCACCCGCGGCCGGGTCGCGCTGCTCACCTACGGCTCGCCGCTCGAACGGCTCTACGGGCGCTGGTTCCCGGCCTACTTCGGCCCCGAGTCGCTGCGCGGCCTCCACCGCACCGTGCACTGCTGGAGCAACCTGTACCGGGCCACCGACCCGATCGGCGGCCCCGTCCGCGTCCCCGCCCGGGACGGCCGCCCGGCCGTCGACCGGGCCGAGCTGCTCGACCCCGTCGCGTACGGCCGCACCCGCGAACACCCGCTGCCCGAACCGATCCTGGGGCACTCCGACTACCAGGCCGATCCGGCCTTCGACGAAGCACGCACCGCACTGCTCGACCTGCTGCCGCCCGCACTGCCCCGGCAGCGCGACAACACCGCCGCCCCTCAGGCGAGTTCGGGAAGGTCCTCCGGATAGAGCAGGGTCAGGTCGTCCGTGCTCGGCTCCGCGAGCGCGGCGACCCGGCCCGCGTGCCGCTCCACCATCGCCTCGAACGTCTGCCGCGCGGTACGGCCGTTGCCGAACGTGGGGCCCTTCGGCAGCCCGGCGAAGTACTTCACCAGCGCCTCGCCGCTGCCCTCCGCGAGCCGGTACTCGTGCTCCTCCGCCTGCTGCTCGACGATCCGCAGCAGCTCCTCCGGCTCGTAGTCCGAGAAGCTGATGGTCCGTGAGAAGCGGGACGCCACACCCGGGTTGACGGTCAGGAAGCGCTCCATCTCCGCCGTGTACCCGGCCGCGATCACCACCACCGCGTCCCGGTGGTCCTCCATCAGCTTCACCAGGGTGTCGATCGCCTCGCGGCCGAAGTCCCTGCCCGAGTCCTCGGGAGCCAGCGCGTACGCCTCGTCCACGAACAGCACCCCGCCGCGCGCCCGGTCGAAGGCCTCCTGCGTACGGATGGCCGTCGAGCCGATGTGCTCGCCCACCAGGTCCACCCGGGAGACCTCGACCAGGTGCCCGCGCTCCAGCACCCCGAGGGAGGCCAGCACCTCGCCGTACAGCCGGGCCACCGTCGTCTTGCCCGTACCCGGGTTGCCGGTGAAGACCAGGTGCCGACGGGCGGACACCGCCTTCAGCCCGGCCTCCTGGCGGCGCCGGCCCACCTCGATCATGTTGGTGAGCGTCCGCACCTCGTGCTTGACGCTCTCCAGGCCCACCAGCGCGTCCAGTTCGCCGAGCACCTCCTGCGAGGAGCGCGCGGCGGCCGGAGCCGGCGCCACCGGACCGGGCGACACGGCGGGGGAGCGGGGCGCGGGGACCGTGTCGAGCAGCCCGCCCGACCGGGTCGCCGTCAGGACGCCGCCGGCCTGGGGCACCGGGTGGCCGCGCAGCTGGCTCTCGTCGCTGGTGCAGTCCTCGACGACCGGCCCGTCCTCGGGGAACTCGTAACCGCCGCGCGCGCACCGCTCCGTACGGCAGGTGCGCAGCGTGGTCCGGCAGCCGTCCATCACGTGGAAGCCGTACCCGCCGCTGCCGGTCACCCGGCAGCCGAGGAAGGAACCGCGGCCCTCCGCCGACACGTAGAAGCCGGCCTCGGCGGGAGAGGTGACCGTGCACCGCTCGATCGTCGGGTCGGCGCCCTTGGTGACGATGACGCCGGTCTGCACGGCGTCGATCGTGCAGCCGCCCAGCGTGCCGCCGCTGCCGTGGTCCCGGAACCAGGCGCCCGTGGACGCCTCGCGGATCCGGCAGTCGTCCAGCTGGGCGGTGGCCCCGTCGCTCACCGACACGGCCGTGTTCCGCACCTGCGACAGATCGCTGTCGACGACGTCGGCGCGCGAGCCGCGGTCGAGCACGAACAGCGCGTCGGGCACGTCGTGGACCCGGCACGCGTCCAGCACGGCCGTCGCGCCGTCGCTCACCCAGACCGCCGGGTAGTCCCCCGTGCTGTCGTGGATCTCGCACCGGTTCGCGTCCACCCGCGTGCCCGGGTCCCACACGGACAGACCGTTGCGCCCGAAGCGCCGCACCGTCGAACGGGTCAGCGTGAGCACCGAGCGGGAGCGCAGGTCCACGGCGTTCTCGGGCACGTCGTGGATGTCGCAGTCGGACAGGGTGAGCACCGCGTCCGTGTCCAGGGTGATGCCGTCGGCGGAGGTCCGGTGCACCGAGGAGTCGCTGAGGTGCGCGGTGGCCCGGGAGGCGATCTGCAGCCCGGCGCCCTTGGTCTCGTACACCTCGCAGCCGATGCCCTCCAGCGCGCTGCCCTCGCCGGTGACGGTGATCCCGGCGCCCGAGGCGTGGTGCACCCGGCACCGTTCGAGCCGCGGCTGCGCGCCGCCGCGCACGGAGACGCCGGACTGGCCGGCGGAGACGACCTCGCACTCCTCGAACACCCCGCCCGCGCCGTCGAGCACGGCGATCCCGACGCCCGCCGGGTTGTCGACCGTGGCCCGCCGGACCGTGGGCCGGGCCGTGCCGCGCACCTCGATCCCGGCCGCCGAGCGGGTGACGATCCGCAGGTCGAGCAGTTCCGGGCTGCCGTCCTCGACCAGCAGCGCCGGGGCGGCGGCGTCCTGCCCCTCGATGTGCAGGTCCTGCAGGGTGGCCGAGGCCCGCACGGTCAGCGGCACCCCGTCGGCGGGCGCGATCCGCACCGAGCCGACGGCACCGTCACCGCCCCGCAGGGTGACGGCCCGGTGGACCACCAGGTTCTCCCGGTACGTGCCCGGGGCCACGGTGAGGACGTCCCCGTCGCCCGCGGCCTCCAGGGCGGCGGCGAGAGAGGGGTACTCGCCCGTGCGGCGCCGCCACCGCGACGTGCCGGTGTGCGTCACCTGGACCGTGCCCTGTGCCATGGGTGTGCTCTGCCCCCACCTCGTGCGCCGTCGCTGAACCGATGCCCCACCGTAGCGCGCGCGGCGCCGTCGAGTTGACGGGTCGCCCGCCTCTCCGCCCCCAGGTCAGCTGCCCGTGCCCGTGCGCCCCCAGTCCGGACCGACCTGGGCCCACGCCCGGTCCAGACGCGCGTACCGCCGCCGCACCAGGCGGTGTACGACGAGCCGACGCGCGGTCTCGACCAGGAAGCCGGCGAGCAGGGCCACGGTGAGCCCCGCGATCAGCGCGTGGGCGCGGGCCGTCTCGGGGTGCATCGGCGGGGTCACGGCCCGCCCCGAGCGGTCGGTCCACAGCGGGAAGACGTCACCGGGATGCGCGTGCTCCCGCGCGGTGGTCACCGTGCCGGTGCGCGGGGTGCCGTCGGGCGCCGTCCAGTTCGCCACGACGGCGGGCCGCAGTCGCTGCTCCTCGCCCAGCTCGGCGCTCCGCTCCGGGCTGCGCTCGGTGGCGGCGCGCACCACCTGGGCGACGGTCGGGACCCGCTCCTCGTGCTGGAGGCGGACCGAGCGCTGCAGCGACGTGTTCGCGGAGACCCCGGCGGCCCAGCCGGCCGCCGGCACGGCCAGACACAGCAGCAGGGCGGCCGTCAGGGCCACCCAGGCCTCGACCAGGTCGGTGGTCCGGCGCAGGGGATTGTGCCGCCAGCGCCAGAGCCCGGTGGCTGCACGCACGCTCCGCACCCCCTCGTCTCGTCGACGGCCCGGAACGGGCCGGGCCGCCCGGCGTTTTCCGCTCTTCCAACGAGTGTGCCCCGGGGGCGGGTTCCGCGCCTGTCGGGAGGCAAATCAGTCGAGGATCTTGACCGGGTCGCCGACCCGGATGATCCCGCGCTGCTCGGGGACCAGGTTCTGGCCGAAGATCAGCCGGCTGCCGTCCTTGCGGTGCCGGGCCAGGGTGCGCAGCGGCTCCTTGCCGCGCTCACCGGTCCCCTGGTCGGTGGTGGTGACCACGCACCGGCCGCAGTTCCTGGCGACCCGGAACACGACGTCGCCGATGGAGAGCCGCCGCCAGCCGTCCTCGGCCCACGGCGCGGTGCCGTCGACGACGACGTTGGGCCGGAAGCGGTTCATGGGAAGGGGGCCCTCGTCGGCGTGATCGCCCTGGGCGATCAGGGAGTTGAGGGCGTCCAGCGAGGAGGTGGTGGTGACGAGCAGCGGATAGCCGTCGGCGAAGCTGACGGTCTCGCCGGGCAGCGCGTAGTCGGGGTCGACGGGCCGGCGCCGGGCCGGGTCGTCCATGTGGACGAGCCGCACGTCGCCGCCCAGATAGGCGCGGAACCACGCGTCCGCCGAGGGGTCGGCGGGCACCGCCTCGACCTTCGTGCCGAAGACGTCCACCGTGACCGTCCCGCCCGCCGCGGAGGGGCGCGGCACCTCCACCGTCAGCGGCTCACGACCGGGCCCGGACAGCCGGACGCCGCCGTCCGGGAGCAGCTCGGCCGCGGCCAACGCCAGCCGTGCGTGCTGGCGTTGGGTGACGACCTTGCCCACGGTGTCCACCACGGTCCAGCGGCGGTCGCCGGCCAGTCCCCATGGCTCGACCTCCGCCTCCGCGGGGGAGAACCCGCGCAGTGCCTTGACCGGGTGGACGTGGACGGAGCGCACAACAGGAATCGGCATGCCCTCATCCTGCCAGTCGCCCCGCCGCTCCGGGAATCAGTATCCGCGGCCCTGGTACGGGCGGTTGTACGGGTCCTCGTACGGCGCGGGCGCGGCGGGTCGCGGGGCCGCCGGGCGCATCGCCTCGTACCCGCCGGCCGCCGGGCGCGGCTGCTGCGGCGCCTGCGGGCCCGGATAGCCGTAGCCGCGCGAGGCGGCGGGCTGCTGCGGGATGTACGGGGTGGGCGTGGGCTGCAGCGGCACGGGGGCCATCAGCTGGGTCGCCGGAGCGTGGGCGGCGGGCGCCATCTGCGGCGCGGGCTGCGGATAGCCGTAGCCGCCGTGGCCGCCGTAGGCGGGGGCGGGCTGCGGGGTGGGCGCCGCCGGGAGGGCGGGCAGGGCCGCGGGCAGCGCCGGCAGATAGCTGCTGCTTCCGGAGTAGCCGTTGCCGGTGTCGTACGCGGAGGGCACTCGGATCGGGGCGATCTGAGGCGTGCCCCGTTCTGCGACGAGGGAGTCGTAGATCGGGGTGTCGGGGAACGACGGCGCGGTGTAGTAACCGCCTCCGTAGGTGGAGCGCGGGGAGGTCATGGCCATAAGTTAAGCCCACGATGTGCTGGTTGGGGAGCCCCCAACTCCGGGTCATCCGATTTACGCTGTTTTTGGCCAGCTGACCTGCCAAAACATCGTTAAAGGCCCCGTTAACAAAAGGCATACCCGGAACTCGCGGCTATCGCGGGATTACCGGAAGTAACTGCGGTGTGGCGGCAGCCCGGCCGGTCCCGTCCGGACTGCCGCTCGTCACCGGCTTCCGGGGACTCACGACACCCGGACGGGCTGTCCCCCGACGAAGGGGTGGTCGCGCTCGACGAGTCCCTGACCGGCGGCGCCGCCGGGCGAGCCGAGCTCGTCGAAGAACTCGGCGTTCGCCGTCCGGTACGCCTTCCACTCCGCCGGGAGGTCGTCCTCGTAGAAGATCGCCTCGACGGGGCAGACGGGCTCGCAGGCACCGCAGTCGACGCATTCGTCCGGGTGGATGTACAGGGACCTCCGGCCCTCGTAAATGCAGTCCACCGGACATTCGTCGATGCAGGCCTTGTCCTTCACGTCGACGCAGGGCTGCGCGATGACATACGTCATGGTGACTCCTCGTCAAATCACTGGGGGAGAACGTCCGGTGGCGGCCGGGTCAGCCGGCGACGGAGACGGTGGGCTCGCCGCTCGTGACGCCGTCCTTCTCCATCTGTTCGGCGATCTTCATGGCCTCGT
>NZ_JBHXTJ010000001.1:268074-494581 GCF_042677525.1 Streptomyces sp. NPDC127114 | reverse complement strand
GCTGGGGGGGGGGCGGGGCCCCCCGCCCCGCCGCCCCCCCCCCCCGGCCCGCCCGGGCAAACCGCCAACTGGCCCCCGGCCCCGACCGGGGTGCGGGGGGCCGGGGCCCCGCGCCCGGTGACGCCGGAAGGCCCCGGCCACCGCCGGACCCACGGTCCGACGGCGCCACTCGCCGGCCCGGCCACCTGACCCGCCCTGACCCGACCCGACGTGCCCACCCACGACCCGTATCCGCACCTCCCACCCACGGAGTGCTCCGCATGCATGACGACCGAAGCCTCGTCGAGTCCCGCCTCAAGCGCGTCCTCGACGAACGCATCCGACCGGCCGTGTACCCCGAGTCCGTCCCCCTCCAGGCCGGCATCTGGACCGCACCCGGCGAACCCGTCCCGGTCGCCCAGGGCCTCGCCGCACCCCGTGCCCCGATCGCCGTCGGCGACGCCTGGGGCGCGCCCTGGGGCACGAGCTGGCTCACCGTCTCCGGCAGGGTGCCGGAGGAGTGGGCGGGCCGCACCGTCGAGGCGCTGATCGACCTCGGCTTCGACGCCAACATGCCCGGCTTCCAGTGCGAAGGCCTCGTCTACCGCCCCGACGGCACCCCGGTGAAGGGTCTCCACCCGCGCAACCAGTGGGTGCGGATCGCCGCCCCGGCGGCCGGCGGCGAGGAGGTGCTGCTGCACGTGGAGGCCGCGTCCAACCCGGTGATCCTCGACTACCACCCGTTCCTGCCCACCGACCTCGGCGACAAGGACACCGCGGGCGACCGGCCGCAGTACCGGCTGGCCCGGCTCGACCTCGCCGTCTTCGACGGGACGGTGTGGGAGCTCGTCAGCGACCTGGAGGTGCTCGGCGAGCTGATGGCCGAGCTGCCCGTCGAGGGCGCCCGCCGCTGGGACGTCCTGCGGGCCGTCGAGCGCGCCCTCGACGCCGTCGACCTCCAGGACGTCAACGGCACCGCCGCCGCGGCCCGCGCCGAGCTCGCCGGCGTCCTCGCCTCGCCCGCCGAGCCCTCCGCCCACCGCATCAGCGCCGTCGGCCACGCCCACATCGACTCGGCCTGGCTCTGGCCGCTGCGCGAGACCGTACGGAAGGTGGCCCGGACCACGGCCAACATGACCGCGCTCCTGGAGGACCAGCCGGACTTCGTCTACACGATGTCCCAGGCCCAGCAGTACGCCTGGATCAAGGAGCACCGGCCCGAGGTCTACGCCCGGGTCAAGAAGGCCGTCGCCGAGGGCCGCTTCGTCCCGGCGGGCGGCATGTGGGTCGAGTCCGACACCAACATGCCCTCGTCGGAGGCGATGGCCCGCCAGTTCGTGCACGGAAAGCGCTTCTTCCTCGACGAGTTCGGCGTCGAGAACGAGGAGGCCTGGCTGCCCGACACCTTCGGCTTCGCCGGCGGACTCCCGCAGATCATCAAGGAGGCCGGCTCGAAGTGGCTGCTCACCCAGAAGATCTCCTGGAGCCAGGTCAACTCCTTCCCGCACCACACCTTCTGGTGGGAAGGCGTCGACGGCACCCGGATCTTCACCCACTTCCCGCCGATCGACACCTACAACTGCTCCATGCGGGGCAAGGAGATCGCCCACGCCGTACGGAACTTCAAGGACAAGGGCCGCGCCCGGCGCTCCCTCGCACCCACCGGCTGGGGCGACGGAGGCGGCGGCACCACGCGCGAGATGATCGCCAAGGCGGCCCGGCTGCGCGACCTCGAAGGCTCGGCCACGGTCCGCTGGGAGCGGCCCGCCGAGTTCTTCGCCAAGGCCCAGGCCGAGTACCCCGAGCCGCCCGTCTGGGTCGGTGAGCTGTACCTGGAACTGCACCGCGCGACCCTCACCAGCCAGGCGCGCACCAAGCAGGGCAACCGGGCGAGCGAGAACCTGCTGCGCGAGGCCGAGCTGTGGTCCGCCACCGCCGCCGTCCGGACCGGGTTCCCCTACCCGTACGCCGAGTTGGACCGCATCTGGAAGACGGTGCTGCTGCACCAGTTCCACGACATCCTGCCCGGCTCCTCGATCGCCTGGGTGCACCGCGAGGCCGAACGCACCTACGCCGCCGTCGCCGAGGAGCTCGGCGGCATCATCGACCGAGCCCAGCGGGCCCTCGCGGGACCGGGAGACACCGAGGTCGTCTTCAACAGCGCCCCGCACGCCTCCGCCGGCGTCCCCGCGGGCGGTGCCCGCCGCGCCGGCACCCTGGCCGCCGCACCCGGCCGCTGCACCGTCGAACCCCGTGACGGAGGCGGCTTCGTCCTCGACAACGGGCTGCTGCGGGCCGTCGTGGACGGGCGCGGACTCCTCGTCTCCGTCGTCGACCTCGGCACGGGCCGCGAGACCGTCGCCCCCGGCACCGCCGCGAACCTCCTCCAGCTGCACCCCGACTTCCCCAACATGTGGGACGCCTGGGACGTCGACCGCTTCTACCGCAACACCGTCACCGACCTGACCGGCCTCGACGACCTGACCGTCGTCGCCGACTCCCCGGACGCCGTGTCCGTCCGCGTCACCCGCTCCTTCGGCGCGTCGACCGCCGTCCAGACCCTGACCCTCACCGCGGGCGCCGGGCGCCTCGACCTCGGCACCGAGGTGGACTGGCACGAGACGGAGAAGTTCCTCAAGGCCGCCTTCCCGCTCGACCTGCACACCGACCGCTACGCCGCCGAGACCCAGTTCGGACACCTGTACCGCCCCACCCACACCAACACCAGTTGGGAGGCCGCCAAGTTCGAGGCCTGCAACCACCGGTTCGTCCACTTCGAGGAGCCCGGCTGGGGCGTCTCCCTCGTCACCGCCTCCACGTACGGTCACGACGTCACCCGCACCGTACGGCCGGAGGACGGCGGCACGACCACCACCGTACGGGTCTCCCTGCTCCGCGCCCCCCGCTTCCCCGACCCGCACACCGACCAGGGCCTCCACCGCTTCCGGCACGCCCTCGTGCCCGGCGCGAGCGTGGGCGACGCGGTCCGCGAGGGCTACCGGATCAACCTGCCCGAGCGGCGGGTGCCCGGCGGCGCCGACGTGGCGCCCCTGGTGGGCGTCGGCGACGAGGCCGTGGTCCTCAGCGCGGTCAAGCTCGCCGACGACGGCAGCGGCGACGTCGTCGTCCGCCTCTACGAGTCGCGGGGCGGCCGCGCCCGCACCCGCCTCACCGCCGGCTTCGCCCTCGTCGGCGCCCGGCTCTGCGACCTCCTGGAGCGGCCCAGGGACGAGCAGGAGGTACGGGTCGAGGGCGACGGCGTCCTCGTCGAGCTGCGCCCCTTCCAGCTGCTCACGCTGCGGCTCGCCAGGGCGTGAGGCAGGACGGGTGGCCCCGGCCCTGGGCAGGTGCCGGGGCCACCCCCTACTCTTGCGCCCTGATCCATCGGGGCGGGTGAACGGGGGAGACATGGGCGTGCTGCCGGAAGGACTCGGCGAGGCGATACGCGGCACCGCACGGGACATCGCCGAGGTCGTACGGGCCGCGCCCGACACCGGGTGCGCGGTGCCTCGTCTGACCTGGACCTTCGGTGAGACCGCGGCCCATCTCGGCCAGGCCAACGAACTCATGGCGGACCTGGCCGCGGGCCGGCCCCGCCCGTACGGCGACGGCAGCCCGCAGAGCATCGCGGCCGCCAACGAGGAAGCCCTGGCGGCCTTCCCCGAGCGGGCCGCCGGGCCGCTCGCGGACCTGATCCACGACCAGGCCCTGGCCTTCCTCGACGCCGTCGAGGAACGCGCGCCCGACGAGGTCGTGGAGACCCCGATGGGCCCGTTCGGCCCGGCCGGGCTCGGCGCGTACCTCCTCACCCACATGCTCGGCCACGGCTACGACCTGGCCCGGGCGCTCGGACGCCCGCACATGCTGGACCGCCGCCGGGTCGAGCTGACCCTGCCGTTCATGGTCGCCGCGATGCCCCGGGTCGCGGACCCGGCCGCCGTCGCCGGACTCACCGCCCGCTACCGCGTACGGCTGTGGGGCGGCGCCGAGTTCGGCGCGACGGTCGTCGACGGGCGGGTGACGACCGCCGAGGGCCCCGTCGACCGCGCCGACTGCACGATCCTGACGGAGCCCGTCGCCTTCCTGCTGATGGCGCTGGGACGCATCGACCCGGTCCCCGTCATGGCGACCGGCAGGGCGCTCGCCTGGGGCCGCAGACCCTGGCTCGGCCCCCGCTTTCCCCGGCTCTTCGTCGCCCCGTGAGGCGGCCGGCCCTCAGGCCCCCGAGGTGACCCGCGCCTGGTGGATCCGCAGGTGCAGGGTCGCCAGGTCGAGCAGGGGCGTCGGCACGCCGAGTGCGCGGGCCCGGTCCGTCAGGTCGCCGAAGAGGTGCTCGACCTCGGTGGGACGGCCCGCCGTGAGATCGCGGTAGAGCGACGGCACCATGGGGGACCCGGTGGCCGTCACCACGTCCAGGCTCGCCCGGCGCTCCGCCTCGGGCACCGGGTGACCGGCGGCGGCCGCCACGGCGGAGGCCTCGTCGAGGAGGCGGGTCGCCAGCTCCGTGCCGCCCGGCTGCCCGTTGATCTCGCCGACCGTGCCGCGCATCAGGCTGGTGAGGGCGCCGAAGGTGGTGATGAAGACCCACTTGTGCCACATGGCGGTGAGCACGTTCCCGGGCGCGCGCGTGTCGATGCCCGCGTCGGCGAGGACCTTGCGGATCGCCTCCACGCGCGGCGAGACGGTGCCGTCCTGCTCGCCGACGGTGAGGTGCGCGAGCGGCGCGAGCCGCAGGATGTCGCCCTCGTCGTCGAGGGTGGTGACCACCTTCGAGACCCCGCCGAGCACCCGCTCCGCGCCGAACCGGGCGGTGAGGACGTCGAGATGGGCGAGCCCGTTGAGCTGCGGGACGATCGCCGTGTCCGGTCCGACGGCCGGGGCCAGGTCCTCCGTCGCCGCCGTGAGGGCGGTCGCCTTGACCGACAGCAGCACCAGGTCGTACGGCTCCGGCGCGGCGGCCAGCTCGTCGGCGGTGAGCAGCACGGGATCGACCCGCAACTCCTCGCTCCTGCCCACGACCCGCAGCCCGCGCCGGCGCAGTGTCTCGGCGCGGGCGGGGCGGACGAGGAAGGTGACGTCCTGTCCGGCACGGGCGAGCATGGCGCCGAAGTAGCCACCGGTGGCACCGGCGCCGACGACCAGGATCCTCATCGTTCTACGACCTCTCTGTGGGCGGGTTGGGGGAGAAGCGGGGTGAGCAGCCGGTGCGGCCGGGCCAGCGCGGCCGTCACGGGATCGGCGTCGGGCCCGGCGGGCGCCACACCGGGCCCCGGGGTGACGACCAGGTCGGCCACGGGGACGGAGTCACCGCAGTCCGTACAGCGGCCGTCCTCGCCGACCGGGGCGTCGTCGGCCACGTGGACGTAGACGCGGCGCGGCCCGCCCTCCGCCGGGTAGAAGCGGTCGCCCCACTCGCTGAGCGCGCGGACCGCGGGCCAGAGCCCGACGCCCTTGGGGGTGAGCACGTACACCTCGCGCCGGCCGGTGTCGGGGCGGCGTTCGAGCACTCCGGCCGCGGTGAGCGTGCCGAGCCGGTCGGTGAGCACGGCGCGCGGGACCGAGAGATGCGCGGCGAACTCGCCGAAGCGGCGCACGCCGTGGAACGCGTCCCGCACGATCAGCAGCGTCCAGCGCTCGCCGACGATCTCCATCGAGCGGGAGAGGGCGCAGCTCTGCCCGCTGTAGGTACGCGGAAGTGTCATGGACAGACCCTAACGCAAAGAGTTCGGTGACCGAACTGTTTCTGCCGCACGGCCCGCCCCGCGACCAGCGCCGCTGCCCGCCCACGGTCAGCCCCGCGATCGCTCCACGACCGGCCCCCGATCCCCCCGCTGCCCGGGGTGGCATCCGCCCGACTGCCCGGGGAGGTATCCGCCCGGGCGGCCGGGGAAGTATCCGCCCGGCAGTCCGGCGAGGTATCCAGCCGGCAGTCCGGCGAGGTATTCGACCGGCCGTTCGGCAGCGCTGCGGTTAGGCTCTGGCCACGATGAAGACCCGCAGGGACACCCCGGAACCCAAGGCCGACAAGGCGGGCGTACGCCGGCACAACCTGAGCCTCGTGCTGCGCACCGTGCACGAGGCGGGCGAGACCACGCGCGCGGCGGTCGCGGCCCGCGTCGGCCTCACCCGCGCCGCCGTGTCCTCGCTCGTCGAACAGCTCCTGGAAAGCGGCCTGCTCGTCGAGTCCGGCAAGACGTTCAGCGGCCAGGCGGGCCGCCCCGGCACCGTCCTCAAGCCCGCGGACACCGGACCTGCCGGGCTGGGCGTCGAGCTCAACGTCGACTACGTGAGCGTGTGCGTCGCCGACCTCGGCGGCGCCGACCGGGTCCGCCGCACCGTCCGCCTCGACAACCGCGCCCTCGCCCCCGTCGAGGTGCTGCGCCGCGCGGCCGGCGTCGCCGCCGACGTGCTCGCCGAGGCCGCCGAGCGGGACCTGCGGCCCACCGGCGTGCGGCTCGCGCTGCCCGGCCTGGTGTCCGGCGGCACCGTCCAGCAGGCACCCAACCTCGGCTGGAACCGGGTCGACGCGGACGCCCTGTTCGCCCGTGCGCTCGCCGGCGCCCGGCCCGCCGGAGCCCCCGCCCTGCCCGTAGCCTCCGACAACGAGGCCAATGTCGCCGCCCTCGCCGAGCTGTGGTTCGGCGACCTCGGTGACGTCCGCAGCTTCCTGCACGTCACCGGCGAGATCGGCGTCGGAGGGGCGATCGTCCTCGACGGCGAACTGCTGCGCGGCGCCCACGGTTTCGCCGGCGAGATCGGCCATCTGACCGTCAGGCCCGACGGGCCGCGCTGCCGCTGCGGCTCCAACGGCTGCCTGGAGCGGTACGCGGGCCAGTCGGCGCTGCTGCGCGCCGCGGGGGCGCGCGGCATCGACGTTCTCGTGCGGCGGGCCGAGGAGGGCGAGCCGCGCGCGCTGGCCGCGCTCGACGAGGCCGGCCGGATGCTCGGCGTCGCCGTCTCGGGCGCGGTGAACCTGCTCGACCCGCAGGCCGTCGTCCTCGGCGGGACGTACCCGCGCCTCATGCCCTGGATCGCGCCCGCCGCCGAGGCCGAACTCGCCCGCCGGGTGGTCTCCGGGCTCTGGTCCCCGGCCAAGGGCCGGCTCCGCGCGGCCACCGGCACCGCCGACGCCGCCCGGGGCGCGGCCGCCCTGGTGCTCCGCGACATCCTGTCCGACCCTCTCGCGTACGGCGGCTGACACCCGGTCGCCTCGCCGGCCCGAACGGCGCGCCCGGGCGCTGTCGCCCCGGCCGAGCCCCGCCGACGCAGCCCGTCGGCCCTCCGCCCCGGCCGAGTGCCGGGCGCGGGGGAAGGCCGGGCCGCACACTCTCATCCCGCTCTCACCCGGGCCTTATCCGCTCATCACGGGGCGCTCCTAGCTTCGCGCCCATGTTCTTCACCTACCTCCGGCGCGAGCTGCGCCGTCGCAGAAAGGCGGCGCTGGTCGTCGCCTCCGGGCTCGCGCTCGGCATCGCGCTGGTCATCGTCGTCAACTCCGTCTCGTCCGGCATGAAGCAGGCCCAGGACAAGGTCCTCGAATCGCTCTACGGGCTCGGGACGGACCTCACGGTCACCAAGGCGCGGGAGCAGCCCGGCACCGGGCAGCAGCCCCAGCGGCCCCGCTTCGAGTTCAAGGGCCGGGACGACGGCGAGGAACAGAGCAGCGACCGGCTGATGGTGCAGGGCTTCCAGACCCTCCCCGACTCCACCGTCGCCACCGTCGCGAAGCAGGACGGCGTCGCCAAGGCGGTCGGCGGCCTCAGCCTGGTCAACCTCAGGATCAACGGCGAGTTCCAGCGCGGCGAGATCCAGCGCGGCCAGGCCGCACAGCCCGGCGGCCCCGGCGGTCCGGGCGGCGGCTCCGGCCCCGGTGACACCGTCACCGGCGGCGGCGCGGCCTTCGACGTCGACTCCTTCACCCTCTACGGCACCGACGTCACCACGCCCGACCTCGGCCCCCTCACCACCTCCGCCCTCACCTCGGGCCGCGGCTTCACCACCAAGGAGACGGACGCCAAGGTCGCGATCCTCGACAGCGCCTACGCCAGGCAGGAGGGCCTGTCCGTCGGCAAGACCCTCACCGTGAAGGGCGTCGAGCTCACCGTCGTCGGCATCGCCACCGCCGACAGCGGCCAGGCCGCCGCCCAGGTCTACCTGCCGCTGAAGCAGGCGCAGACGCTCTCCGGGTCCCAGGGCAAGGTCACCACGGTCTACGTGAAGGCCACCGACTCCAAGGAGATCGACACCGTCAAGGCCGCCATCCAGAAGAACGTCACCGGCACCACCGTCACCACCTCCGCCGACCTCGCCCAGACCGTGTCCGGCTCGCTCGACACCGCCGCCGGCCTCGCCACCACCGTCGGCCGCTGGCTCTCGTACGCGGTGCTGCTCGCCGCCGTCCTCGTCGCCGGCCTCCTCACCTCCTCCGCCGTCAGCCGCCGCGTCCGCGAGTTCGGCACCCTCAAGGCCCTCGGCTGGAAGAGCGGCCGGGTCACCCGGCAGGTCGTCGGCGAGGCCCTGGTCAACGGCCTCATCGGCGGCGTCCTCGGCATCGCGGCCGGCCTCGGCGGCGCCTGGCTCGTCACCGCCGTCAGCCCCACCCTCACCGCCGAACTCGGCGCGGGCGCCGGCCTCGGCGGACCCGGCGGCGGGCGGCTGGTCGTGGGCGGCGGACCCGGCGGGCCCGGCGCCGCCGAAGCCCTCGGCAAGACCCTCGACATCGCCCTCACCGCCCCGGTCAGCCTCACCACCGTCGGCCTCGCCGTCCTCCTCGCCCTCGGCGGCGGCCTCGTCGCGGGCGCCTTCGGTGCCTGGCGTGCGTCCCGGCTGCGCCCGGCGGACGCGCTGCGCCGCGTCGAGTAGCCCCGCGGGCGCCGCCCGCCCGACCCCACCCCGTACCACAGGAGTTGGAACCATGTACGAACTCACCGGCGTCACCAAGCAGTACCGGCGCGGCCAGGAGAAGGTCGACGCCCTCGACGGCATCGACCTGACCGTCCGGGAGGGTGACCGGCTGGTCATCCAGGGCCCCACCGGCGGCGGCAAGTCCACGCTGCTGCAGATGCTCGGCGGCCTCGACCGGCCCAGCTCGGGCAGCGTCCTGCTCGACGGCACCGACCTGGCGACGATCTCCGAGCGCCGCCTCACGGACCTGCGCAGCCGGCTCATCGGCTTCGTCTTCCAGAGCTTCAACCTGATCCCCACGCTCACCGCCCAGGAGAACGTGGAGACCGCACTGGTCCCGCTCGGCGTCCGCGCGCCCGAACGCCGCCGCCGCGCCGCCGAGGCCCTGGAATCCGTCGGCCTCGGCGAGCGCGCCGGCCATCTGCCCTCGGAGCTGTCCGGCGGCCAGCAGCAGCGCGTCGCCGTCGCCCGGGCCCTGGTCAAGCAGCCCAAGGTGCTGCTCGCCGACGAACCCACCGGCAACCTCGACGAGTCGATGCGCGACGAGATCGTGGACCTGCTCGAAGGGCTCTGGAAGGAGCACGGCCTGACCTTCGTGATGGTCACCCACGACAGCGCCATCGCCCGCCGCGCCCCGCGCGTCGCGACCCTCCGCAAGGGCCGGATCACCCTCAAGGAGAACCCCGTCCCCGCGGCCTAGACCCGCACCCCGTGGGCCCGCAGGTACGCCAGCGGGCTGACGTCCGAGCCGAAGTACGGCGTGGTCCGCACCTCGAAGTGCAGGTGCGGGCCCGTCACCCGGCCCGTCGCGCCGGAGCGGCCGATGCGCTGCCCGCCCGAGACGCTCCGGCCCACCGACACGTCGATGCGCGACAGGTGGGCGTACTGGGTGTAGCGGCCGTCCGCGTGCCGGATCACCACCTCGTTGCCGTAACTCCGGTCGTAGCCCGCGCGGACGACCCGGCCCGGCCCGACCGCGCGGACCGTGGTGCCGGACGGCACCGCGAAGTCCTGCCCGGTGTGATAGCCCTTCGACCAGGAGCCGTGCTGGCCGTAAGAGCCGGTGAAGACGTACGACGAGACCGGCACCGTCCAGCCCCGCACGGTCCCGCCCGATGAGCCGCCCCGGGACCCGCCCGAGGAGCCGGAGCCGGCCGTGGGGCCCCGGTCACCGGCCTTCGCGCCCGTCCGCTGCTCGTACTTCCACCGGTGGCTGGTCCAGTACCAGTGGCCGCCGTTCCTGAACCAGTAGACGCGGTCCCGGGCGTCCCAGCCCCGCCGCCCACGGAAGACCGGCTCCCCGGCGGAGCGCCGCTGCCCCGCGCCGGACCGCTCCGCCGCCGGCGCCGCACCCGCGCCGTTCCTCAGGTACGTGTCGTAGTGGCTCGTCCAACGCCACGCCCCGGCCGCGTTCTTGTACCAGTACCGCGAGCCGTCCCGGCCCGCGTGCGAGGGGGCCGGTTCGGCCGAGGCCGGGCCCGCGCCGGTGCCCGCGAGCGCCACCGCGCCGAGCGTCGCCACGACGGCGCAGCGCACCCCGCGCAGTGCCGCGGGACCGCCGCCGCGCTCGGCGCGCGCGGCGCTCCGGGCCGCCGCGCAGCCCGCGCAGTCGCAGCCGCCTCCGGGCATCTCGTCCGTGAACCCGGGAACCCGCAGGTCCAGGGTGTCGTCGTCCCGCACGTGCACGCGCATCCTTCCTCTCACTCCTGTCCCTGGTCGGGCAGTCCGCCCCGCCGGGTGTAGAAGGCCACGGTCAGATCCTTGACCAGGGCCTGGCGTTCGA
Organism: Streptomyces sp. NPDC127114; assembly: GCF_042677525.1. Classification (NCBI taxonomy): domain Bacteria; kingdom Bacillati; phylum Actinomycetota; class Actinomycetes; order Kitasatosporales; family Streptomycetaceae; genus Streptomyces; species Streptomyces sp. NPDC127114. The sequence continues at coordinate 483,915 of NZ_JBHXTJ010000001.1, read as the reverse complement.
AGTCGTCGAGCTCGACGAGCCCGCGGGTCGTCAGCCGCGTCACCGTGTCGTCCACGGCGTCGATCACGCTCGTCAGCACGGAGTCCCGGTGCCTGGCGTCGAGCGCCGCGATCTGCCGCCGCCGCATCGCCGCCGCCACCTCGGGCGCGTACTCGATGCGGGTCGGCTGCGCCGAGAAGACCGCGACGCCGACGGGCCGGCACTCCGCGGCGAGCAGCCGGGTCAGCCGCGCGCCCACCGCCTCCGCGTCGCGCAGCGTGGGACCGTCGCCACGGAAGGCGTCGGCCGGCAGCTGGGACAGGACGCGCGCGGCAGCCGCCTCCACCTGCTCGCGCAGGTAGTCCAGGTGGTCGTCCACGAAGAGCAGGGCCCGGGCCGTGTCCCGTACCGACCACACGACGAGCACCACCACGCGCAGCGCCGCGCCCTCCGCGTCGACCACGGCGATCGGCTCGCTGCGCCAGTGCCGCAGGCGTACGTCGATCCGGCGGCGCAGCACGAACGGGCTGATCCAGACCAGTCCGGTGCGCCGCACGCTGCCCCGGTAGCGGCCGAACAGCGAGAGCACCCACGCGGATCCCGTACGGCCACGGGTGAGCCCGCCGAAGGCCAGCACGGCGACCACGGCGCAGCCGCCGAGCGCGGCCCACTCCCACGGCAGCAGCTGGACCGTGCGCAGCGGCCGGGCCCGCCACAGCAGCGCGGTCGCGGCGCCGAGCGCCGTCAGACCGACGAGGACGGCGCACCAGCCGGGCAGCGCGGGGCCGTTGCGCTCGACGAGCTCGGGCTCGTCGGGCGGCGGCCGATGCGGCAGTTCACGCGCGTCGGCGGTCCGTTGCCGGGACTCCGGCCGCCCGGAGGACCCGGGCCGGGCCGGCTGGGGCACCGCCGGGAGGACCGCCGCCAGGTCCGCCGCCAGGTCCGCTGTCGGAGACGTCGCCGGAGGCGTCGTCGTGGGCGACGTCATGGGCGACGTCATGGGTGTCGTCGCGGGCTTCGGGTCGGCGCGGAACAGGTCGTCCATCGGTATGCCGTCGGCGTGGAAGCGCACGCGCACGGGCAGGGGCCGCTTCTGTTGCTCGGTCATCAGGCCCTTCCGGCCGTCACTCGACGAGGTGACGAGATGACGACGTGTCGGATGATCTTCAGAAACCATCGTCACAGGGGTCAATGTCCGGAATGCCGCGACGAAAGTCCTGAACAGGACGGACTTTGGTCCTCCGGCGCCTACGCGTCGCCGGCCCGTTGTCAGTGCCTCCCCCTACCGTTCAGGACATGACGACGAAGACCTATCTGGAGCTGTCGCAGGACGGCGGCGGCGCGCACAAGTTCTACGAAGTGACGGTGGACGGCACGGTGGTGTCGGTCCGTTACGGACGGATCGGCGCGGCCGGGCAGACACAGACCTCGACCTTCCCGACGGCCGAGAAGGCCCAGGCAGCGGCGGCGAAGAAGATAGGGGAGAAGGTCCGCAAGGGGTACGCGCCGGCGGTCCAGGGACAGCGCGCGCCGCGCTCGGTCACCCGGCGCGCCGTCACCTCCGCGCCGTCCACGGCCCGCGCCGTCGCGCCCGTGCTGTGGCGCTTCCGCACCGGTTCCGCGGCCTTCGGCATCCACGTCGACGACGAGCGCTGCTGGGTCGGCAACCAGGCGGGCGAGGTCTTCACCCTCGGCCACACCGGCGAGGTCCTGGCCCGTTTCAGCCTGCCCGACGGCGTCAAGTGCCTGGTCGCCGACGACTTCTGGATCTACGCGGGCTGCGACGACGGCCGGGTGTACGACCTGTCGTCCAAGCTGCCCTTCGCCGCCTACGACATCGCCGCCGACGTCGACATCTTCTGGCTCGACATCCACGAGGGCGTGCTCAACGTCGCCGACCGCTCGGGCCGGCTCACCGTCATCGACCACGAGGACGAGCACCAGTGGTCGCGGGGCGGCCGCGGCGAACACGCCTGGATGGTGCGCGCGGACGCCGACGCCGTGTACTACGGCGACAGCCGGGGCGTCACCGCCCACACGCCCGACGGCGGGCAGGAGCTCTGGCACACCGCCACCGAGGGCGGCGTGCTGTTCGGCTGGCAGGAGGACACCGCGGTCTACGCGGGCACCGGCCGCCGCAAGGTGCACCGCCTCGCCAAGAAGGACGGCAGGACCGAGGCGGTGTACGCCTGCGACAGCGTGGTGTACTCGTGCGCCACCTCGCCCGGCGGCCGCTTCGTCTTCGCGGGCGACAGCGCCTCGTCCGTCTACTGCTTCGCCGAGGACGGCACCCGGCTGTGGAAGCTGGGCACCGGAGGCGGCTCGGCGCTCTCCATGCAGTACCGCGACGAGCGCCTTTACCTGGTGACCACGGACGGCTCGCTGCTGTGCGTGGACGCGAGCGAGGCGGCCATCGCCGCCGCCCAGCAGGGCACCGTCCCGGTCGCCCAGGACGTCAAGCTCGCCGCGGCCCTGCCCACGTACGCCCCGGCGACCACGGTCGCCGCCGTCGACGCGGTCAGCACCGTGCCGGCCGGGTCGGTGGTCGTGGAATGTGTCCAGGAAGGCGGCCGGATGCGGGTCCACGTGGTGACCGAGGGCTACGAGCCCGGGTGGAACGTGCAGTTCCCGCGCGCCATCCGCCAGCCGGGCGCCCGCTATGTCGTCGACGCCCTGCACCCGGCGTCCGGCGGCTTCTACCGGGTCCGCGGCGACATCCGGCGGCTGCTGTGAGCGGCGGCTTCGAGGCGGCCACCGGGGACGGGCCGCCGCTGCCCGGACCCGACGCGGAGCAGCGCTCACGCGAGGTGCGGGCGGCGGTCGAGGGGCTGCGCCAGATCCGGCGCGTGACCGGCCGTCAGGGCGAGGACCCGGCCGCCCGGCCCGCCGAGTGGGAGCGCCGGCAGCCGGTGCGGGCGGTGGCGCTGGTCCTGGAGGCGGCCGGGCAGCCGCCCTCGGCCCTGGACGCCTCCGGCACCCGCGTCGCCAGCGGCTATCGCGTGACACCGGGCGACCGCCCCGGCACCGCCGTCGTGGAATGGCTCGGCCCGCCGGGATCCGGTGCCGGCCATGAGGAGGAAGCCGCCCTCGGTGCCTGCGCCGCGGCCCTGGAGCGGTTCGGCTGGGACGCGCTCCTCTACCGGGGCCCGCGCCGGCACCGCTTCCTGGAGGTCGAGCCGGCGGATCCGGGAAGCTAGTGCCTGTCCGGCCCTGATCCGAAAGAAACGGCCGAGGGGGTTCTCGCCGATGAGGCCGGGCTCGCGACGCCTGGCCGTGGAGGAGGGCCGGGGAGCGTCCGGTCGGCGTGCGTCAGGCGATCGAGGCGGAGACGATCGCCGCCACGGCCAGGTTGCAGGAGGCCGTCACCCACACCGCCGGGTGCGGCTCCGGGTCGACCAGGGTCGCGCCCAGCTTGCCGGGCGTGACGAGGTCGACGACCAGGAAGGCGACGGCCATCAGCACGAGGCCCAGCAGACCGAACGCGGCGGTGGACAGCAGGCCCTTGGCGAAGTCGTCGTAGGTCGTCCAGATCGCCGTGAACACGATGCCGCCTATGCCGAGCAGCGCGGAGCTGAGCAGGATCGACGCGTTGCGGTTGCGGTCCTCCCAGATCTGCCGGCCGAGCTTGCCGGGCGTCAGGATGTCGACGAGGACGATGCCGAGGATCAGCAGGACGACGCCGAGGGCGCCGTACGCGGTGGTCCGGCCGAGGCCGTTGACGATGTCGCTCATGGGATGCCGGCTCCGGAAGGAAGTGATCGTGAATGATCGCGGTCAAGGACCGGCAAAATGTAGCGCAGGGTCAGAAGGCCGTGGTCGGCGGGTCGTGGACGCGCGACGCGCGACCAGGCGGGTCACGGGCACGCCGACCACCTGCGCGTGCGCGCGGCTCCACCGCCCGGTCCGGTCTCAGGCGCCGGCCGGAATCCGCTTGGCGCGCGAGCGGACGGTGAAGGCCGTCACGATCTCCGCCACGCCGACGACGAGCAGCCAGATGCCGCCGAGCACGGTGAGCACGCGCACCGACTCCAGCGGCGACTCGATCAGCACCACACCGGCCAGCGCGCTGATGACACCCAGAGCGATCTGCCAGCCGCGGGCCGGCATGTCCGGGTCCGAGGCGGCCGCCACGGTCTGGGTGATCCCGCGGAACAGCCAGCCGATGCCGATCCACAACGCGAGCAGCAGGATCGACTGCGTCGCGTCCCGGAAGCAGAACAGGCCGAGCAGGATTCCCAGCGAGCCGCTGATGAACGCCATCACCCGCAGCGATGTCCGCACGTGGGTACCGAAGGCGGTGACCAGCTGCAGCGCGCCGCTGACCACCAGATACAGACCGAAGAGCACGCCGACGACGGTCAGCGTGGCCTTCGGCCACACCAGCACGAGGACACCCAGGACCAGGGAGACGACCCCGGCGACCAGCAGCGCCTGCCAGGCCACACCGGCCAGCAGGCCGAGCGGTCCGGCCGGCACGTCCTCCCGCGCCGGCCGGTCATGAGTCTGCGACATGGTCTTGCTCCACTCCTCTTGTCGCGCCCTCGGCGAGGGCGCCCGGCGGCCCGTCTGAGGGTCGTCCGCGGCGCTCTCACTCAAGCAGTACGGGACGAACGCCGCAAAAGATGACCTGTATGGACGATCAGCGCATCCGACGGAGCCGTGGTCCGGCGCAGAGTGGAGAGCGACTGTGCAGGGCGCGCGCACCCGCCGCACCCGTATCCGCAACGGGAGACCGACATGACCGCATTCAACCGACGCGACCTCGGGTTGCTCGTCCTCCGGGTCGGCACCGGTGCCGTGCTCGTCGCGCACGGCGCGCAGAAGCTCTTCGGCTGGTTCGGCGGAGGCGGGATCGAGGGCACCACCAAGGCGATGGAGGCCATGGGCTTCCGCCCCGGCCGGCAGAGCGCCGTCGCCGCCGGCCTGGGCGAGGCGGGCGGCGGCGCGCTGCTCGCTCTCGGCCTCGCGACGCCCGCGGCCGGTGCCGCCGCCGCGGGCGCCATGGCCGGCGCGGTCTCCGTACACGCCCCGTCCGGCTTCTTCGCCATGAGCGGTGGCTACGAGTACCCCGCCTTCCTCGGCTTCACCGCGGCCGCCATCGGGGTCACCGGTGCCGGGCGGCTCTCGCTCGACCACGCCACCGGGCACGTCCTCGACCGGCCCTGGGTGGTCGCCACCGCCTTCCTCGGCACGGCGCTCGCCGCCGCGGCCGTCGTCGGCCGCCGTGCCGAGGCCATCGCCTCCCCGCAGCCCGACGACTCCTCCGCCGAGGACGCCGGCCGGGCCGAGCCCGACGACGAGCCCGAGCCGGAGCACACCAGCGCCCGCGAGAGGGAGAGCTGACACCGTGAAGGCCATGGCCATGCCGGAGTACGGGGGAGCCGACGCCCTCACCCTGACGGAGCTCCCCGAGCCCAAGGTCGCCCCCGGCGAGGTCCTGGTGCGCGTCGCGGCCGCCGGCGTCAACCCGGTGGACTGGAAGCTCGCCGCGGGCGGCCTCGACCCGATCATGGTGTCCCACTTCCCGATGATCCCCGGCTGGGACATCGCCGGTGTGGTCGAGCGCAACGGGCTCGACTCCACCGAGTTCGCCCCCGGCGACGAGGTCATCGGCTACATCCGCAAGGACAGCGCCGAGCACGGGGGTTACGCGGAGCAGGTCGCCGCCCAGGTCCGCATGCTCGCCCGCAAGCCCCGCGCGCTCAGCTGGGCCCAGGCCGCGGGCCTCCCGCTCGCCGGACTCACCGCCCTGCAGTCCGCCGACCGGGTCGGGGCGGGCGCCGGGGACACCGTCCTGGTGCACGCGGCGGCGGGCGGCGTGGGTTCGCTCGCCGTCCAGATCCTGACCGCCCGCGGCGCCCGGGTCATCGGCACCGCGAGCCCCGCCAACCACGACTTCCTGCGCGGTCTCGGCGCCGACCCCGTGGCGTACGGCCCGGGTCTCGCCGACCGGGTCCGGGCCCTGGCCCCCGACGGCGTCGACGCCGCGCTCGACTTCGTCGGCGGCGAGTCCGTCGACGTCTCCCTCGACCTGCTGCGTTCCCCGGACCGGCTCGCCTCCGTGGCCGACCACCGGGCCGCGGCCCTCGGCGGCCACTACGTCTGGGTACGGCCGGACGGCGCCGGCCTCACGACGCTCGCCGCACTCGCGGACGAGGGCCGGCTCACCGTCTTCGTCGAGAAGGTGCTGCCGCTGCGGGATGCCGCGGAGGCCTGGCGCCTCAACAGCGAAGGGCACACGAGGGGCAAGCTGGTGCTCTCGGTCGGCGACGGGTCCTAGGCCGTCTCTTCCGGATCTTGGCCGGGTCCGCGACGCCTGGACGGTGTCCCGTACCTGAATACTGTGCGGGAAGATCCGGAGCCGATCCGGCGCTACGGGGAGAGCAGGGGGAACCGCGCATGCGGGTACGCGAGGTACGCGAGGGACGCGACGAGCGCGAGGGACGCGACGGAAGGGACCGGTGCCGGTCATGAAGATCGATCTCACGGACACCAACTCCAGCAAGATCAACAAGGCGATCCTGGAGGGCCGACGCGCCGTCGGCACGCCCGCCGTCGGGATGGTCCTCACGCTGGTCATCGTCACCGACGAGGAGCACGCGTACGACGCGGTGAAGGCCGCCAACGAGGCCGCGCGCGAGCACCCTTCGCGCACCCTCGTGGTCATCAAGCGGCACGCCCGCTCCCCCCGCGCCCGCAACGAGCCCCGGCTCGACGCCGAGGTCCGGGTCGGCACCGACGCCGGAGCCGGCGAGACGGTGCTGCTCCGGATGCACGGAGAAGTGGCCCGCCGCGCCGACTCCGTCGTCCTGCCGCTGCTCCTGCCGGACGCGCCCGTGGTCGTCTGGTGGCCGGTCGACGCACCCGAGGTGCCCTCCAAGGACCCGCTGGGCTCGCTCGCCCAGCGCCGGATCACCGACACGTACGCCGTCGAGGACCCGCTCGGCGCGCTCGCGGCCCGCGCCGCCTCGTACGCGCCGGGCGACACCGACCTCGCCTGGACCCGGCTCACGCCCTGGCGCTCCCTGCTGGCCGCCGCGCTCGACCAGGCCAGGACGACGGTGACCTCGGCCGCCGTGGAGAGCGAGGCGGAGAACCCCAGCGCGGAGCTCCTCGCCCGCTGGTTCGGCGACCGTCTCGACGTCCCCGTCGAGCGGGTCGTCACCGACGGGCCCGTCGTCACGGCCGTCCGGATGGGCACGCCCGACGGCGAGATCCGCATCGACCGCCCCGACGGCCCGGTGGCCCATCTGTCCATCCCGGGCCAGCCGACGCGCGTGATGGCCCTCAAGGTCCGCACCACGGCCGAGCTCATCGCCGAGGAACTGCGCCGCCTCGACCCGGACGAGGCCTACGCGGCGGCTCTCCGGTACGGGCGGTAAGCGGCGGCGGAGGACGGCGCGCCCGCCGAGGGAGCGCCGTCCCCGGCTCCGTGCGCCCGCCGCGGGAGCGCCGTCCTCCGGCTCCGCGCGGCCCGCTTCAGTCCACGCGCCGGAAGACCATCACGAAGTCCGCCATCTCCCGCACCCGCGGCAGCTCCGGGTCCGGCAGGGCGCGCAGCCGTGCGCAGGCCTCCGCCACGAGGCCCAGGTCCTCCTCGCGGACCTGCCAGGCGCCGGTGAAGAGCCGGCCGCCAGCGATCGAGCGGGCCATCTGGTCCGGTGAGACGCGGAAGACGGCGGGACGTTCGCTCGCCCTGCCCTCGTAGCGCAGCCCGTGCGCGGCGGCGATCGGTTCGAGGAGTCCGGGAGCGTCCTGGCGGGCACCCCCGGGATCCAGGCGGTCCTCGAGCTCGCCCACGATCCGGCCGATGTCGTCCGTGGGGCGCATGCCACGGGCCGGGATCACCAGATAGCGGCCGCCGGGCCGCAGCACCCGCGCCACCTCGGCGAACACCGCGCGTGGGTCGGGGCCCGCGTGCAGCAGCCAGGTGGACACCGCCTGGGTCACCGACGCCGTGCGGACCGGCAGCCGGCCCGCGTCGCCCACCGCCACCCGGGCGCCGAGCCGTTCGCGGGCCCGTGCCAGCATCCCGGGGGACAGGTCCACCCCGAACACCCGGTGGCCGCGCGCGGTGAGCTCGGCCGCCACGATGCCGGTGCCGACGCCGATGTCGAGGACCGCGGCGGCCGGGTCGAGCAGCGGGGCCAGCTGGTCGGCGAAGCCGACCGCCCGGGCGGTGCCGCCGCGCGACGCGTCGTAGTCGGGCGCGATGGCGTCGAACGCGGCGGTGCCGCCCGCGGCCGGTGCCCCGCTCACGCCTGCCCGCTCGTCGGCACCGGGCTGAAGCTGACCGGCAGCGTCGCCATGCCGCGCAGGATGCCCTCGCGCCGGGTCAGGTCCTCGTCCGGGTCGGTGAGCCGCAGGTCGGGGAAGCGGCGCAGCAGGGTGCCGAGGGCGATCCTGGCTTCGGCGCGGGCCAGCGGCGCACCGAGACAGAAGTGAACGCCATGGCCGAAAGCGAGCTGCTGCGGCATCTCGCGGCGGGCCACGTCGAGGATGTCGGGCCGGTCGAAGCGGGCCGGGTCGCGGTTGGCGGCGGCGAGCCCGATGATGATCATCTCGCCGGCCGGGATGGTGACGCCGCCGATCTCGTAGTCGTCGACCGTGAAGCGGGCCACGCCGCGGCTCACCGGGCCCTCGTAGCGCAGCAGTTCCTCGATCGCGCCGGGCAGCAGGCCCGGGTCGTCGCGCAGCGCCGCGAACTGCTCGGGATGGCGCAGCAGCGCGTGCACGCCGTTGGCGATCAGGCTCGCCGTGGTCTCGTGTCCGGCGAGCGTCAACAGGATCGCCATGGCGGTCAGTTCGCGGTCGGTGATCCGCTCCTCGGCCTGCGCGGCACACAGCGCGCTCAGCAGGTCGTCGCGCGGCTCCTTCTTCCGCGCGGCGATCAAGGGCTCGTAGAACTCGGTGAGTTCGGCGCGCGCCCTGGCCCCCTTCGCCAGTCGCTCCGGGGTGTTCGGCGGCATGATCAGACCCACCGCGAGCCGGGCGAAGTCCGGCTGTCCCTCGGCGGGTATGCCGATCAGCTCGCTGAGCACGGCCATCGGCAGCGGCAGGGCGAACTCGGCCACCAGATCGGCCGTTCCGCGTCCGGCGAAGGCGTCGAGGTGGGCGTCGGTGTGTGCCTGGATCCGGGGCGTCAGCTCCTCGATCCGGCGGGCCGTGAACGCCCTGGACACCAGGTTGCGCAGCCGGGTGTGGTCCGAGCCGTCCGCCACCAGCATGCTGGCCATCAGTACGTTGGTGCGCTCCTGGTGGGCCATCTCCTCGGCGAGGCCGTTGACTCCGGCCGGGCTGCTGCTGAGCCGCGGGTCGGTCAGTGCGGCCACGGCCTCGTCGTAGCCGGTGACCATCCAGACTTCAAGGGTGGGATTCAGCCGAACCCGCTGCACGACACCGTGTTCCCGGATCCGTTCGAACAGCGGGTAGGGATCGGGCTGTTGGGCGACATTCAGCGGCACGTCGTGAACGATGGTCCGGCTCTGATCCGACATCCGTCACTCCCCGTGATCATGAGAAAGATCTGTGGCAGGTAGTCATACCAGCCACGGAAGTTGCGTGGTAGCGTCACCGGCGATCAGCACGGAGGATGTCCGCGGAACGGCGTCGCCCACCGGCGAAACGTTTGTCCCGCACAGCTCAACCGACAGCATTTACGGCCTCAACCAGGCCTTACTGCGCAAGGGGAGGCGTTTCGTGGCACAGGTCGACCAGGCGGTGGAAGCCGATCCGATACTCGGACTGGCCCACCCCGGGGTACTCGGAAACCCGTACCCGGCATATGCCCGATTGCGCGAAACCGCCCCCGTGTTCTGGCACGACCTCCTCGGCTCCTGGGTCCTCACCCGCCACGCCGACTGCCTCGCCGTCCTCACCGACAGCACCCGCTTCGCCTCCGACTGGCGCCGCGCCGGAGAGGACATCCCCGCGCCGCTCCTGAGCGTCCAGACCCTCGACCCGCCCGAGCACACCGCCATCCGGCACCTGCTGCTCGACGGCTTCCGCGCCCAGGACCGGCACGCCCTGCACGAGCGGCTCGACCACCAGGTCCGTGAACTCCTCGCCGAGCTGTCCCGGCGGCCCTCCTTCGACCTCGTCGGCGAACTCGCCGAACCGCTGGCGCTCCGCTTCGTCACCGCCTTCCTCGGCGTGCCCGCACCCGACCTGGCCTGGTTCGTGCCCATGTCCCGCACCGTCGTCGACGGCATGGACGCCGGCCTGTGGCCCGAGAAGCACGAACCCGCCGTCGCCGCCCGCGCCGAACTCGCCGAGTACGCCGGCGGCTGGCTCGCCGACCCGCCCGAGGACGGCCTCATCGCCTACGTCGCCGCGCACGCCGACGACAGCGGCGTCGACCCGGCCGTCCTGCGCAACAGCCTGCGGGCCGTCCTCCACGCCGGATACGAGTCGGCCTCCCGCCTCCTCGGCAACGCCGCCGCGGCCCTGCTCACCACACCCGGCGCCCTCGCCGCCTTCCGCGCCGCGGGACCGGCCACCGGCGTCGACGAACTCGTCCGCTACGACGCACCCGTCCAGGCCGACGCCCGGGTCTGCGTCACCGACACCGAGATCGGCGGCGTCACCGTCAAGGCGGGCGACCCGGTGACCCTGCTCCTCGGCGCGGCCAACCACGACCCGCTCCGCTTCGCCCGCCCCACCGAGCTGCGACTCGACCGCGCGCCCAACCCGCACCTCGGGTTCGGCCGCGGGGCCCATGCCTGCCTGGGCGCGTCCATGGCGATCCGGCTCGCCGGATCGGTCCTCGGGACCCTCGCCACGGACCACCCCGGCGCACGGGCGGTCGCGGGACCACACCACCGGCGCAACCTCACCCTGCGCGGACTCGACCGCTTCGAGGTGACGCTGCGCCCCGCCACGGGGGAGGAGGTACGGCCATGAAGTACTGGCACTGAGCCCGATGAGGCCGAGGTGACTGCCCGCCCTTCACCGGGGGAGGAGGTACGGACATGAAGTACTGGCACTGAGACCGAGCACCGCGAGGCCCGTCCGCACGGCCGGCCCCGCGCCGTGAACCACGGCCCCCGCGCCCACCGAGGTGCGGGGGCCCTCGGGCCGTGTCACCGGCCCGGCCGGTAGTAGGCCTCCACGGGGACGCGTGCCTCGTCGGCGAGGGCGGGGCCGTCCTGCGGCACCCTCGGCCAGGCCCCCGACGGCGGGTTGAGGGCGACGAGCTGCTCGGTGGAGAGGGCGTAGACGACCCGGCCGATGCCGGAACGGACGATGCCGCCGTCGCACATGCCGCACGGCTGGCAGCTGGTGTACAGGGTGGTGCGGGCCGCCGTGCCCGGATCGAGTTCGCGGGCCGCCCAGCGGGCGAGCTTCAGCTCCGGATGGGCCGTGATGTCGTCGTCCCGCCGTACCGTGTTGTGCGCTTCCGCGAGGACCGTGCCGTCCGGTCCCGCCAGCAGCGAACCGTACGGCGCGTCGCCGAGGGCGACGGCGTGGGCGGCGATCGCGACGGCGCGCCGCAGCAGGGTCTCGTCGGCTTCGGTGATCACGATCGGTCTCTCCAGTATGTGGCGACGGTGGTGAGGGCCTGCCATGCCGCGTGGGGCCGGCGGGTTTCCTCGGGGTCTCCGTGGTAGGGGTCGAGTACGACGGTGTCCGCGCCCAGCTGACGGAGCTGGTCGAGATCGTCGAGGATCTGCTCCAGCGTGCCGACGCCGGCGGGGCGGTCCGGGGCGTCGACCGGTGTGCCGGTCAGCCGCAGGGCGATGCGGGGCGCGAACGCCGGCAGCGCGTGGCTCCGCAGGACCGCGCGCATCTCCGGGAGGGAAAGCCGCAGCGGATGCCAGGCGTCGCCGAACCGGACGGCGCGGCGGAGGGCCGCCTCGCTGTGGCCGCCGATCCAGATCGGGATCGGGGCGGTGTCGACGCCGCCCCGCAGCGGCGCGTGCCAGGTCTCCCGGAGGGTGGCCAGGTACTGGTCGGTCAGCCGGCCGCGGGCGCCGAACGGCACACCGAGAGCATCGAACTCCTGCCGGGCCCAGCCGACTCCCACTCCGAGGACGAACCGGCCGCCGCTGAGGTCGTGGAGGTTCGCGGCCATCCGGGCCACCAGCACCGGGTGCCGGTAGGGCAGGACGAGGACGGTCGTGCCCAGCCGTATGCCGGTGGTGAGGCCGGCCAGCCAGGACAGGGTGGTGAACGGCTCGTAGAACGGCTCCGGGTAGCGGCCCGCCACGTCAGGGGTGACGGCCACGTGGTCCGACACCATGAGGAGCCCGAAGCCGAGTCCCTCGGTGACCCGTGCCCACTCGCGGAGGACTCCGGGATCGGTTCCGGGGCCGAAGTTCGGTACGTTGACGCCGAGTTGCATGGCCCCGAGGCTATCCCGGTGATCACGGCGCCCTGAAGAGGATCTTCCCGGTGTCAGCGGCGTTCTTCCGTGGTTTTGCTGGTAGTTTCGCGGTATGGCCGTGAATCTGGACGACGTCGACTGGGCGATCATCGAACAGCTGCAACAGGAGGCCCGCCTCTCCCTCAGCGAGCTGGGGCGGCGCGTCAACCTCGGCCCGTCGGCCACCACGGAACGCGTGCGGAACCTGGAGGCGCTCGGAGTCATCACCGGCTACCACGCCCAGGTCGACCTGACGAAGGTCGGCTACCCCGTCCTCGCCGTCGTCCGCCTGAAGTACCCGGGCAACCGCCACCAGCCCTTGCGCCGCCTGCTCTCCGAGCGGCGGGAGATCCTGGAGTGCCTGCGCACGACCGGCGACGACTGCTACACCCTCAAAGTGGCCGCGACCTCCATGGAGCACCTGGAGACACTCATGGACGAACTCGCCGGCTTCGGCAGCACGACGACGAGCGTCGTCTACAGCCGGACCCTGCCCTACCGCGGACCCCACCGCCCCTGACCGACGGCCGACCCGCTGCCTCGGCCCCGGCCGAGAGGCTCGAACACTCCGGGCCACCCGAAGCCCGTCGACAGGTCACGGGACCTGTCCGGGCAGCAGCCGCACCCGTCCCTCCGGCAGCTTGGCCCACCAGTGGCCGTACCGCCCGTACAGCCGCGGCTCGCGCGCGGCGAGCAGCGCGCACAGCGCCCGCGCCTCCCCGGCGAGCGCCTCCCACACGGGCTCCGGCAGACCGTGGAACGCCGTCGCCTCGATCCCGCCCTCGACGGGCCGCCACACGCCCGCGACCCGGCCGTCCACCAACAGCGTCGGCAGCACGTCGCCGTTGATCCTCGTCACCACGCGCCGGTACTCGGGCGGGACCACCCGGCTCCGGTCCGCGTACGCGAGGAGCACGCTGTCCCACATACCGAGCAGGCGCGGCGGCGCCGGCGTGTCACCGGCCGGCCGCTCAGCGCCCACCAGGTCGAACAGCTCCGTGCCGTCCGGCCCTTCGAGCCGCTCCACGACTCCGCCGCCGTCGAGCTCGCGCAACGCCCGGCGGACCGGCGTCCGCTGCACCATGGCGAACTGCGCCACGTCCGCCACCGACGCCGGCCCGAAGCCCGCCAGGTAGCGCAGCACGAGCTCCCGCAGCGCCTCCGGCACGGCCTCGCGGCCCGCCGGCAGAGAACCCGCACCCGCCGTCACGTACGAAGGCCGCTCGCCGAACGACCAGGGCCCGCCGGTCGGATGGTGGTGCAGCGGCGCGTACCCGCGCAGCCCCCACCAGGCACCCTCCCGGGCCTCCGCCCCCACCCGCTCCTCCAGCCAGCCCTTCATCTCCGCGCTGCTCCGCGGCACTTCGGCGAAGGCGAGGAACCCGGGCAACAGCTCCTCGGCGTCGGCCGGCGTGAGCCCGGATTCCGCGAACCGGAAACCGAGCCGAGAGCCGTACAGCGTCTGCTGCATCGCCCGCCGGAACACCCCGTAGTCCTCGGCGTGCACCGCGTGCAGCGTGATCCGCATCAGGGTCGCCTTCACCACCTCGCGGCGGGCGAGGACCGCGTCCATCTCGACGGGGTCGAAGCCGGCGAGCCGGTTCCACAGGGCCACGTACGGCGAACCGGGCTGCTGCGCCTGCAGCGCGACGACCCGCCGCACGCCGTCGGCGACACCCAACGGTGCGCGCTCCAGGAGCAGCTGGCGGTGCAGGGTGGCCCGGTTGAGCTCGCGTGCGGTGATCTTCACGCCTCGTATTGTCGCGGGCCGGAGCAGGGGGATGAGAAGGTGGGGCCCGGGGGTGGAAGGGCGATGGGGGAGGGGACGGGATGGAGCTCGACGAGCTCGTCAAGGAGGAACTGGCCCGGCACGACTGGACCGCGCTGGCCTGCGGCTGCGGCGACAACGCCGAGCACATGCCGCTGCTGTTCGAGACGATCCTGACGGCCGGGACGGAGAAGGACCTGCGGGGGTATCACCTCGACGGGCACGTCGTATGGGACGGCGACGTCTTCGCGTGCACCCCGGCGGCCGTCGGTGTCGTCATGGCCGCGCTCTCCGGCGAGCCGTCGGCCCTCGCGCGGGACAGACTCGTCTACGCGCTGTGGCGGATCGCCACCGCCGAGTTCGCCCCGGAGGAGATCGTCGACCGCGTCCGGGCCGCCGTCACCGAAGGGTTCTGGCCGCTCGTGCGGACCGGGCTCAACGGGCGCCCGCACGTCGCCGACTCCGTCGCCACCATCATCGATCGGCTCGACGTCGAGGGAGAGCGCGCCCGGCACTACCGGCGGCTGCTCGACGAGCGCGCCGCCTCCAAGGGCAGACGCTGGAAGTCACGGGCCTGAGCGGCCGACGCGCCACGCCCGGCCAACCCTTCGCTCCACGTTTCCGCAGCTCGTAAGCTCGCTACGCGCGCCACGGGCGCGCACTCGCCGCGTCAGTCACCAGCGCACCGGTCACCGCAGTGACCACGTCACCAACCACTGCAGTGACCACGTCACCGACCACCGCAGCGACCACCTCACCATCCACCACAGCGACCACCCGCACCGACTCATTCGCACCCAGGGGGAACCTCACCATGGCGAAAATCCTTGTCGCCGCCACACCCGTCTCCGGTCACCACGGCCCGCTGCTCCGCATCGCGAGCCACCTCTCCTCGGCCGGCCACGAGGTCGTCTTCCTCGGCGGCGCCCGCTTCGCCGACGACGTACGCGCCGCCGGGCCCGAGTTCCGCGCGCTGCCGCCCGAGGCGGACTACGACGACCGGGACTTCTCGGCCCGGTTCCCCGAGCGCGCGAGCGTCCCGGCCGGGCCCGCGCAGACCATGTGGGACGTCATGCACGTCTTCGGCGACCCGACGCCCCATCAGCACCGCGCCCTCCAGGACACCCTGGCCGGCTTCCCGGCCACGGCCGTCCTCTACGACAACCTCTTCTTCGGCGGCGTCGCCCTCTCCCTCGGCTCGGCCCCGGACCGCCGGCCCGCCACGTACAGCGTCGGCATCTCGCCGCTCGGCGTGGAGAGCCGGGACACCGCGCCGCACGTGCTCGGCCTGCTGCCGCCCGTCGACGACGCCCAGCGGGCGGAGTACGCGGCGATCGCCGCCCGCATGGCCGAGCAGCGCGCCCCGCTCGTCGGCCATCTGCGCTCCTGCTTCGCCGCGGCCGGAGTGACCCTGCCCGAGGGCCCGCTGGGCCGCACGCTCACCGACTCGGCCGACACCTTCCTCCAACTGACCGTCCCCGGCTTCGAGTACCCGCGCAGCGACCAGCCCGCCGGCGTCCGGTTCGTCGGCGCGATCCCGATCCCCGCCACCGCCGGCCAGCAGCCGCCCGCCTGGTGGCCCGAACTCGAACGGGCCCGGGCGGCGGGCCGGCGGATCGTGGTGACCACCCAGGGCACGCTGGCCAACACCGACCTCGACCGGCTCGTCGTCCCGACCGTCCGCGCGCTCGCCGACCGCGAGGACGTCCTCGTCGTGGCCGCCACCGGACGGCCGGACGCCGCCGAGCGGATCGCCGCGCACCTGGATGCCGTACCCGGCAACGCGATCGTCGCCGGCTTCGTGCCCTTCGCCGACCTCCTCCCGCTCGCCGACCTCCTCGTCACCAACGGCGGCTACGGCGGCACCCAGGCCGCCCTCGCCCACGGCGTCCCGCTCGTCGTCGGCGGCGACAGCGAGGACAAGCCCGAGGTCGCGGCCCGTGTCGAATGGAGCGGCAGCGGCCTCAACCTCCGTACCGGCGACCCCTCCGACGACCGGCTCCGCGCCGCCGTCGACACCGTGCTCGGCACGCCGTCGTACCGCGAGCGGGCCGCCGCCCTCGCCAAGGAGTACGCGGCGCACGACGCGCTCGCCCTCATCGAGGGGATGGTCGGCGGACCCGACCGGCACTGACGGCCGCGACACCGGCGGGCGGCACTGACTGGCCCCGACCGCCACCGACGGGCGCGGGCGCGGCGCCTGCGCCCGCGGGCGGCGGGGCGAAGGCGGTCCGGCCTCGGACCGCAGACATCCCGCCAAGCGGCGCAAGGGAGTCGGCCGAGATGGGCCGAGACCTGACGGTCCGCCGAAGGCGGCTTGCTCCGGCCCCTCCCGCCCGTCTTCCGGGCCTGCGCATGCGCTGACCCGCGCGGGTCAGCCGTCGGCGGGAAGGGGGCGTTCGGGGCGCGTACGGGAGAGGTCCCGGCTACGAGTCCGCGCTCGGCACGTCGAGTGGGCTGTCGGGCGCGTTCTTCCGTTCTTCGGTCATCCGCTCGCCGAGCGCGACGAGACGCTTGCGCCCCATCGCCTTGCGCACGTCGGGGAACCAGTCGCTCTCCTCCTCCTCGACGTGATGGCGGACGTTCTCCATGAGCACCGTCATCTTGGCGTCGAACCGCTCGTCCGCAGGATCGAGCCCGACGAGCTCCGACAGCATCCACAGCACCGCGTGGTGCTCCTCGACGCTCTCCAGCACGTGGTCCTTCGTGTCCGGAGCGGCCTCCCGGGCGGCCGGGTAGAACACCCGCTCCTCGATCCAGGCGTGCTCGGTGAGCTCCCGTATCACGTTGTCGGCGATCTCCCGCTTGCGTGCCTGGGAGTCGTCGCCCGCTCGCTCGAACTCCTTGAACAGCTTCTCCACGGTCTTGTGGTCTTCGCGGAGCAGCACGATGCCGTCCATGAGGTACTCCTCCTCGCCGGGGCGGCGGCCGTCCGGTGGCGGTCGCCGCGGATCCGCCCGGGCGACTGCCCCGTATCCGGCGGCTCAGCCCTCGACACGGGAACCGGCATCGGAACCGAACCGAACCGGCACCGGCACCGGAACCCCGGCCCGGCCGGGACGAATGAATCCGCCCGGACCGGTCACACGCCGGACGAAGCGCCCCTCGCGACGGCAGGAGGTCACCATGAGCAACCCCCAGGGACGTGAACAGCGGCGCAGCGGCCGCGGCGCCGCCACGCCGCAGGACAGCGCGGCGCTCAAAGCCCGCCAGTCGGAGGAACAGCGCCGCGGCGCCGGCCGGCCGCACGGCACCGACAAGGGCGAACGCGGCGGTGGCGAGGGCGGCGGAACGCCTCCCGACCAGGAGAAGTCCCTTCCCGACCAGGAGAAGTCCCGCGCGAAGCACAAGACGCGCGAGAAGAAGGGCTGAGCCCCCACTCCACTCCCACGACCGCCCTCACTCCGGGCACTCCGGGGCCACCGGCAGCCGCCGGTGGCCCCGGGCCGTGCCCTCACGCGTCCGGGTGGTCGCCCGGGTCCGGGGCCCGGTCCAGGCCCAGCTCTGCGGGATCGCGCCGTTCCAGCGGCCGCAGCGCCGGGCCCTGCAGGACCTCGCCGTCGATGCCGAAGCGGGAGCCGTGGCAGGGGCATTCCCAGGTCCGCTCGCCGTTGTTGAAGGCGACGACGCAGCCCATGTGGGTGCAGACGGCCGAGAGGGCGTGCAGCTCGCCCTGGTCGTCACGATGGACGGCGCAGGGCCCGCCCCCCGCCCGGACCACGGTGCCCTCGCCCGGCCGCAGCTCGTCGACGGGGCCGTTCGTGCCGTGTCCCAGCGCGTCCAGGCGGTCCTTGACGAAGTGCTTGCCGGTGTCCCACTGGGCCTTGAGGAAGGTGGACGCCGACCCGACGACGGCACCGGCACGGCCGGGGTCGTACAGCGCCGCCCACGGGTCCTCGGTCTCCGTGACCAGGGAGGCGATCAGCCGTCCGGCCAGGACCCCGCCGGTCATGCCCCACCCGGCGAAACCGGTGGCGACGTAGATGTTCCCGCCGCCGGCGCGCATCCGGCCGATGACGGGGAGGCCGTCGGTGGCGCTGTTGTCCTGTGCCGCCCACCGGTGGCTCACCTCGAACCCGGGGAAGTGCTCCTGAGCCCAGGACCGCAGACGGGCGTACCCGGCTTCCGTGTCCTCGCCGGTACCGGGGGCGAAGGCCTCTCCGGTGACGATCAGGAGCCGGCCGCCGTCGCCGAGCGGAGTCGTGCGGACGGACCGCTTGCCGCCCTCCCTGGTGATGTACATGCCCTGCGGGTCCTGGTCCGGGGGCAGGGGGCCCGCGATCACCAGGTCGCGGTGCTGGGTGAGCCGTGTGGCGAGACGGGCGTGGTCGAAGACCGGGTGGTGGGTGGCCACGACCACATGGCGGGCGGACACCCCGGTGCCGGTGGAGGTGGTGAGACGACGGGGAGCGCCCCCGTGCGCCTCGGTGACCCGCGTGTGCTCGTGGATGCGGCCGCCGCGCGCGACGAGGTCCTCCACGACCCCGCGCAGGTAGGCGAGGGGGTGGAACTGGGCCTGGTCCTCGACCCTCACGGCGCCCGCGACCGGGTACGGCAGGCCGGTCTCGGTGACGAAGGACGCGTCGAGCCCCGCCGCCCGGGCGGCCTCGGCCTCGGCGCGCAGCGCTTCCACCCCGTCGGGGTCCTCGCAGTACGTGAGGGCCGGCCGGCGCTCCAGGTCGCAGTCGGTGCCGAGTTCCCGGGCCACCTCGAAGACGTGCTCCAGCGCGGCGCTCTGGGACTCCGCGTAGAGGCGGGCGGCGTCCTCCCCGCGCTGGGTGCGCAGCGTGTCGTAGACGGTGGTGTGCAGGGCGGTGACCTTGCCGGTGGTGTGGCCCGTCACGCCTCCGGCGAGCCGGTCCGCCTCCAGCAGCACGACGCCGAGACCGGCGCGGGCGAGCTCCCAGGCCGTGCTGATCCCGGCGATCCCGCCGCCGACGACGACCACGTCCGCCTCGGCGTCGGTGGTCAGAGGAGCGAACGAGGGCATGCCGGCCGTCTGCATCCAGTAGGACCGGTTCTGGTCGTGGATCGGCTTCATGTCCCCGCGACTGCCCCCGAAGCGGGCCACGATGCACGCGCTCCGCCCATGAGCCCCCCGCACCGGCGGAGGCAGGCCGCACTGCCGTGCGGACGTACGGACGGAGGGGCGCCGGGGCAGGGACGTGCGGACGCTCCCGGCGCGCGGGCGCTCGGGCCGTCGGCGGTCAGACGGCGGCCGCGCGCCCGGCCATCTCCTCGACCCCGCCCAGCAGAGCCGGATCCTGCCGCAGGATCCGCTCGTGCAGGGTGCGCAGAGCGGGTCCGGGGTCGGCGCCCATCGCCCCGGCGATCCGGCGCCGCGCCTCCTCGTAGGCGAGCAGCGCGTCGGAGGAACGCCCGGCCCGGTACAGCGCCAGCATCAGCAGTGCCGCCGGCCGCTCCCGCAGCGGATGCGCCGCGACGAGCCTGACCAGTTCGTGGACGCACTCCTCGTACCGGCCCAGTGCGATCCCGCCCTCCAGTCGTGCCTCCAGGACGAGCATCCGCTTCTCCGCCCACCGTCGCCGCTCGGCCTCCAGGTACGGTCCGGCCAGTCCTTCCGCGTACTCGCCGCGCCACAACGCCTCCGCCGCGCCCGCCAGTTCACCCGCCCGGTGCAGATCCCCCATGTCGCGCGCCGCGACGGCGGCCCGCACCAGTTCCCGCCGGTCGTGCAGGTCGTCGGCCCGGGCGCCGGACAGCCGGTAGCCGCTGCCCGTCCACACCAGCTCGGGCCCGGCCCCGCGCAGGGCGCGGCGCAGCCCGGAGACGTACTTCTGGACGAGGTTCCTCACGTGCGCGGGCGGCTCGGCGCCCCAGACGGCGTCGACCAGGCCTCCGAACGACATCGCCTTCCCGTCGAGGTGCAGGAGCACGGCGAGCACGGTCCGCTGCATCGGCGGTCCGAGCGGGATCTCCTCGTCCGCGCGCAAGGCCCTCAGAGGCCCCAGGAGTTCAAAGCGGATCGTGTCGGCCATGCGTCGAGCGTAACCCGCGCGCTCGAACGTCCGGCGGGGCACCTGGCGGGCCACCGGCCGGGCCTTCCAGCGAGACTTCCAGCGGGCCTTCCAGCGACCGGTCAGTGCGCCGTCCGAGCGTGGCCTTATGCAGCAAGAACCGCCCCCGAACACCGGTCCCCTCACCCGCCTCGGCGCCCTCGCCGTGCGCCGCAGCCGCGCCGTGCTCGTCACCGCCCTGCTCCTCTTCCTCGGCCTCGGCTTCTACGGCGCGGGCGCCCAGGCCGATCTCGACCTGGCCCGCTGGGACGCTCCCGGCACCGAGTCCGTCGAGGCGGCCCGCGTCCTGCGTGAGGACTTCACCACCGGCAATCCCAACCTCGCGCTCCTCGTCACCGCCCGGGGCGGCGACGTCGACGCCCCGGCCACCGGCCGTGCCGCGCGTGCTCTCGCCGCCGAGGTCGCCGCACTGCCGCAGGTCACCGACACCCATGCGTACTGGGAGGACCGGAGCCCCGCCCTGCGGTCGAAGGACGGCCGCCGTGCCCTGATCCTCGTCCGCCTCGAAGGAACCGCCACCGAGACCCGCGCCCGACTCGCCACGCTGTCGCCGCTCCTGACCCGCACCACACCCGAACTCACCGTCCAGGTCGGCGGACAGGAGGAGATCTCCCGTCAGGTCGGCGAGCAGGCACGCGCCGATTTCCTCACCGCCGAGGTGATCGTCCTGCCGGCCGTCGTCCTGCTCCTGATCCTCGTCTACCGCAGGACCGCCGCCGCGCTGATCACCGTGGGCACCGGGCTGCTCGCCGTCGTCGGCACCCTCGCCGGACTGCGCCTGCTGGCGCGGTTCACCGAGGTCTCCACGTTCGCCGCCAACATCGCGCTCGTGCTGGGGCTCGGCCTGGGCATCGACTACAGCCTCTTCCTCATCACCCGTTACCGCGAAGAACGCACCGCCGGCCGTCCCCAGCCCGAAGCCGTCGTCCGGGCCACGGCAGCGGCCGGGCGCACCGTCGTGTTCAGCGGTGTCACCGTGGCCGCCTCGCTCTCGGCCCTGCTCGTCTTCCCCTTCTTCTTCCTCAGCTCCTTCGCCTACGCGGGCATCCTCGTCGTCCTCACGGCGGTCGGTGGCGCCGTGCTCGTGCTGCCCGCGGCCCTCGCCCGCTGGGGCCACCGCATGGAGCGCACGACGCCGCCCGCCCCGAACGGCCTGTGGCACCGCACGGCCCTGCGCGCCCTGCGCCGCCCCGCCCTCAGCGGCGCCGCCGTCCTCGGCGTCCTGCTGCTGGCCGGTTCGCCGCTCCTCGGCCTGCGCTTCGGGCTGCCGGACGAACGGACCCTGCCGGCCGGCGCCCCGGCCCGTACGACCTCGGAGATCGTGCACCGGGAGTTCGCCGCCGAGCCGACCGACACCGTCCAGGTCGTCGTCCGCGCGCCCGTGGACCGGCGCGCGCTCGCCTCGTACGCCTCCGACCTCGCCCGCGTCCCGGGTGTCTTCCGGGTCGGGCCGCCCGCGTACGGGAAGAGCGGCGCCGCGCTCCTCGCCGTCGTCCCCACCCAGCAGGCGATGTACGGAGACGTGCCCGCGTTCGTCGAACGCATCCGCACCACCGACGGCCCGCCGGGTGTCCTGGTCGGCGGCTATCCCGCCGAGACCACCGACTTCCGCGCCACCCTGCTCGACCGGCTGCCGCTCGTCGTCGGCCTGATCCTGGCCGCGACGTTCGTCGTCCTGTTCCTTCTCACCGGCAGCGTGCTGCTGCCCGTCAAGGCGACCGTCCTGAACCTGCTGAGCCTGTCGGTCATGTTCGGATGCCTCGTGTACGTCTTCCAGGACGGCCACTTCGCCTCGGTGCTGGGCTTCACCCCCACCGGCTCGATCGAACCGAGCATTCCGGTGCTGATGTTCTGCGTCGTCTACGGCCTGTCCATGGACTACGAGGTGTTCATGCTGGCCCGCATCAAGGAGGAGTACGAGCGGACCGGCGACACCGAGCGGGCCGTCGTCACCGGCATCCGTCGCAGCGCTCCGCTGATCACCGCCGCCGCCGGGATCCTCGCCCTGAGCTTCGCCGTGTACGCGACCGGCGGGGTCGTCTTCCTCAAGGAGCTGGGCGTCGGTACGGCGCTGGCGGTCCTGGTCGACGCGACCCTCATCCGCGTCATCCTCCTGCCGGTCACGATGCGCCTCGCCGGCCGCGCCAACTGGTGGGCGCCGGGACCGCTGCGCCGGTTCCACCGCCGCTTCGGCCTGAGCGAGGAGCCGCGGAGGCCGCACGACGAGCCGCCCTATTCCGTGTACAAGTCCCTTGCTGGCTAGTAGTGTTGACCGCGTTCACAGCAATATCCTGCAAGTCAGCCTGTCAACACTTGGGGGGTCAGGTGTTCCACCACCTGCGCACACGCACTACCAGTCGAACCGCCACCGCGGCGGCCATCGCCGCCGTCCTCGCCGCGGGAACGGCCGTCGTGCTGCCGGCCACGGCTCACGCGGCCGAGGCGGCCGAGGTCCTCGTACCCGCGCCGGACGCGTACGGCGACGGCGTCGAGACCCTGCTGGCGACCGGCGGCCAGGGCGTCCTGCACCGCGAAGGCGGCGGCTACCTCTGGACCAATACCTACAACCGCGCCACCAAGCCCCTCCCGGAGCTCGACGGCGTACCGGAGGACGCGATCGTCCGGGGCCACGACGAGTTCAACCGCGTCGTCCACCTCAGGCCGCGCGCGGACGGCGGCACGGACGTCGTGCGGGTCGGCATCGAGGATCCCGGCTTCACCAGCACCGTCACCGTGCCCGCCGGTTACCTCAACCCGCGGGTCGCCAACGGCTGGGTGCTGGCCACCGTGGACCTGGGCGACGGCCGTCACCAGCTGCGCGTGGCGCGGGGCGGCGCCCCGGCGAACGACCCCGTCGTCCAGCTCCCCGCGGGAGCCACCACCGGCGCCGAGCCCGTGCTGCTCGGCGCCCACTACAACCGGCTCCTGATCGGCTACCGCAACGCCGACGGCACCCCGGGGTACGGCATCCTCACCGCGTACAACGGCACCGTCGAGCCGCTGCCCGTGACCGGCGAGGCGAGCAGCTTCCGGATCACGCAGGAGACCGTCAGCTGGTTCACCCGCGGCGGGGAGCCGGGCGTGCGGGTCATGGACCGCGCCGACATGGCGGCCGGCCCCCGCGTCGTACCGCTCGCCACGCAGTCGGCCGACAGCGTGGTCACGTCCTTCGTCGTGGGCGGCAACGTGCTCTGGCGCGAGGGCGACGGCGGGCCCCTGCGCCTCACCCCCTTCGCCGGGGCGGAGGCCGGGCGGACGCTGCTGAGCGAGGTCGAGACGACGTTCCTGCGCTCCGAGGGCGGGGGCTCGCTCGTCGCGCTGGGCAAGGACGCCGAAGGCCGGCGCGCCATCCACCACTTCAGCGTGGACGGCTCCGGACTCGTCTTCGACCTGCTCCTGCGTGACGTACCCGGCGTCAAGACGGCGGACGGCCACATCCAGGCGCTGAGCCTGGACCGCGGGCGCCTCCGGTACGTCAACTCCCTGGCCGGCAAGGAGACCCTGCACGGCACGGGCGTCGGAACCGGACTCGACCCGGTGAAGGGGGCGGCGCTCGCCGATCTCCCCGGCACGGCGGCGGGCCGCTTCGCCGACGGAACCGACGAGGGCCTGGCCCGCCTCGTCCAGGACCCGGACACGGGCGCCGACGTGCTCGTGACCGGCGACGACCCGGAGCACCCGGCGGACAGCCTCACCCTGCCGGGCAAGGGCGGCCGGATCGTCGACACGGCACCGGAGTTCGTCCTGTACGAGGCGGCCGGACGGCAGTACGTCGTGGACACCGCACGCGACGTCGTCGTCCGCGAACAGCGCGCGCAGGCCGCCGTACTGGAGCAGAAGTGGCTGCTCAAGCCGGCCCTCGCCAACCCGGGCACGGTGAAGGTGATCAACCTGCTCACCGGCAACGTGACCGACACCGTCGCGCTGGGCACCGCGTGCGTCCCGGACGAACTCCAGCGCAGCGGCACCCTCCTGTACTGGAGCTGCGCCTCCCAGGACGCGGCGGGAGTGCGCGACCTGGCCACCGGGCACACCTACCCCGCCCCGGCGTCGGGCGTCCTCCTGGGCGACCGCTTCCTCGCCCACCGCGACGGGTCCGGCGAGCTGCGCCTCACCGCGCTGCGAGGGGACGGCACCACGGCCCATCTGGGCACCGTCACCGGCCTGAAGCAGCCCGCGAACGGAGACGGGCGCGGCACGACCTGGACCCTCGACCCGGGCGCCGGGAAGCTCGCCTGGGTCGGCGCGGACGACACCGTCCACGTCACCGCGCCGCAACGGGACGTCTCCCCGCTGCGCGTCGCCCGGACCGCGGCGCCTCGCACACTGGTCCGGGACGGCGCCGCCGAGTGGGCCGCCGCGTGGTGGCTCTCCAAGCCCGCGGTGTCCTGGCGGGTCACGCTCACCCACCGCGAGACCGGCGAGGTGGTGCGCACCTGGACGGGCGGAGCGGCCCTGAGTGCCGTACGCGTCTCCTGGGACGGCACCTCTGACGCGGGCACCCCGGTGGCCACCGGCGCCTACACCTGGCAGCTGACCTCCGCCCCCGCGGACGGCGCCGGCCCGCAGACGACGGCCTCGGGCGTCGTACGGGTCGACTGACCGAGAGGACCGGGTGCCGGCCCGGCGCCTTGCCCGACACCGCGTCGGGCAGGGCGCCGGATCCGCCCCGTCGGCGGTCATGCCCCTTCAGGCGGCCGGCACTCCTGGCCCGTCCCGGTCCGTGCGGTGTCGCGGTGGGACGGGTTCCAGAGCCGGTCGGCCTCGCCACGGGCGAGGTGGTCCTCGTAGATCCGCACCTTGTACCGCATCACCTCCAGGGTCTCCTGCAGTTCCCGGATCTGCGCCTCCACGTGGTGTTCGTGGCGGCGCAGCACCTCGAGGCGCTCGCGTTCGTTTCCCGGGCCGCGGCGGACCAGGTCGATGTACTGCCGGATCATGGCCAGCGGCATGCCGGAGGAGCGCAGCCTGGTGCAGATCGCCAGCCACTCCAGGTCTTCCTCGTGATAGATCCGGCGGCCGTTGGACAGGCGGCGTACCGGGTTGGCGAACAGGCCCTCACGCTCGTAGAAGCGCAGGGCGTGCACGCTGGCCCACCACGACGGCCGTCAGCCGGGTGACCCGGCGAAGGCGGCCAAGGCCGTCGTCGACCTCACCGAGGCCGCCGAGCCGCCGCTGCGCCTGCAGTTGGGCGCGGATGCGGTCGAACGCGTCGAGGCGAAGCTGGACCTGGTGCGCCGCGAACTCGACCGATGGCGTCACGTGGCCCTGTCCACCGCTCTCACCGTCTGACCCCCGGCGGACTCCCGCGCCGCCGTCCACGGCGTCGCGGGTCGGCCGTGCGCCGGCCGCCGGGTTCCGCCGGAGAGGGCGCACCGCGGCCCGAAGCGCCGGGGAGCGGCCTGCTCACCGCGCGTGACTCCCTCCGACCGTAGGGATTGGTCTCCTCGGGGGCGAGCAGATACCTGCGTTCGGGTGAGGTGCCGGCACCGTACGGGATCGACGCGGGCCGGGCCGGCGCCGCTGGGGGCGCGCGCAGGCCGTCGTGCTGCCGTGGGCCGCAGCCTGTTGTGCGGTGCTCGTCCACTCTTCGGGCGATAATGGGCGTACCACCCTCTGTCGTGCTCTCGAGCAGAGCGTCCTTCGGCAGGGGGTGGGCACTGCGGTGTGGGAGGAGGAGCCGTGCTCATCAGGCACGCGAGGGAAGACGGGCTGCTGCACATGGCGCTGGTGTGTGATCTGGACATCCCCAGCCGCGCCGCGGCGGTGATGCACATCGAGCAGCTCCTCTTCAGCCATCGCCCGCGTCACGTCCGGCTGCAGCTGCCGACCGCCGATCCGTCCCCGGCCTCCCTCAGCGCCCTCGCCCGCACCCGCCGGCTCTGCGAGGGCCTGGGGATCTCCCTGACGGTCGTCGGCCCGGCGATCGCGGCACCGCCCAGGCCCGCGGCGGCGTGAATCGTCAGGCGGCGCACCGGGTGCCGCCTCACAGAGTCCGGCAGAGGAGAGCAGCGGGCTTGTTGCCTCTGGCCCAGGCGCCGCTGTGGGCGACGCCGGCCGCGTACTCGCCGCTTCCGCACTGGCCCTTGTAGTGGCCCTGGGCGAACTCGCCGCCCGGCGCGCCCGTGGGACGGTTGTCCCCGCGGTCGAACCAGAGGGTGCGGCCGGACTTCGGCAGGGCACGGACGGCCTCGGCGCACAGCGCGGCGGACAGGGCCCCGCCGCGGAGGCTGTAGCCGACCATGAACTGGTGCGCGGGGCACTGGAACTTGGTGTAGCCGCCGGCCCAGTCGCCGTCGGTGACGTACCGCTCGTCGGTCACCACGGTGAACGCCCCCGCGGGCGCGGCGAGTCCGGCGGCTCCCGTGTCGGTGCACAGGCCGCGTCCGCCGGTGTGGGAGAGGCCGACGAGCCGCTGGCCGTCGGGGCAGGCCGCCTTGCGGGCGCCGAGGTCCCAGTCGCCCCGCGCGCGGGCGCGGACGGACTGGACGAAGTCCGAGTGGTCGGTGGTGAGCATGTCCCAGGTGTCGGCGACGGGCACGGTGCCGGTCCGGGCGGGGGCGTCGACGAGCCGCTGCCAGTGTGGGGTGCGCCAGTCGCCGCCGTCGAGGACGCCGGAGCGGCGGCCCTCGGAGTCGTAGTCGAGCAGTTTCCACCGGCCGTGGCCGGTGAAGCCGACCGCCGGCCAGTAGGCGAAGTCGGCGTCGTGCTCGACGAGGTAGTCGACGAAGTTCGCGAACCAGGTCCGGCCCTGCGGGTTGGTCTCGTCGGCGCCGATGCCGAACTCGCTGATCCAGACGGGCGCGGTGTAGTGGCGTCGGGTGTCGTCGGCGACGAAGAGCGCCTGGCGCGTCAGCGTCTGGAACAGCTCTTCACGGGAGAGCTCCTGGTAGCGCCGGTCGCTGGTCTCGCCCGTGCCGGTCGCCCCGGTGTGGTTCGGTCCGGTGTAGCCGTAGAAGTGGGCGGAGTAGACCAGCTTGTTCGAGGCGACGAGGGTGTGGGAGAGCTCGCGGGCGGGTTCGAGGGTGGGCCGCCAGTGCGGGGTGAGGTCGGTGGGTATGCCCTGCCAGTTGATGCCCTCGACGATGACGAGGAGGTCGGGGTCGGCCTCGGTGAGCAGCCGGTCGCCGAGGCGCTGGGAGGCGGTCCACCAGTCGTGGTCGTCGCCCCGGCCCCAGTTGGCGTCGTCCATGACCGTGCGGCGGACCTCGTTGTAGAGGTCGGCGCCGACGACGCGGTCGTTGTCCTCGTAGCGCTTGGCGACGAAGAGCCAGTCGTTCTCCCACTGGGCGGTGGACTGGCTGGTGTTCCAGCGCTCGTTGCCGTCGAGCCCGCAGCACCAACGGGAGGTGTTGGTGTGGTTGTTGAGGATCACGGCGAAGCCCTCGGCGGTGGTCGCCGCGATCACCGCGTCGAAGACCTGGAGGGGTGTCCTGCCCTTGAGGGACGGGTTGGCGGCGACGGAGGCGTCGGGGACCGGCCGCTGGTCGTGCAGCATCTCGTTGGAGAACGGCAGCCGGACGCTGTTGGCGCCGAGCCGGTGGAAGTCGGCGAGGATCGTCCCGATCGGCACCCGGTCCAGGCCCAGCGGCATCTGGTCGGACTTCTCGGCGTCGTGGTGGTGGGCGGGGTCGTTCACGTCCCCCGAACCGTTGTACGAGCCCTGGGCGCCGTGCCAGTTCACGGACTTGAGCTTGAAGCGGTCGCCGTCGGCGTCCACGACGTAGCGGCCGCGGGTGCTGAGCGGGGGCTGCCAGCTGTCGGCGAGCAGGGAGCCGGCGGACGACGACGCGGGCGCGGCGGTGAGTGGTGCCGCGGCGGCCGGTGCGGCGGTGGCCGGGGTCCCGGCGGCGATGAGGGCCGCGGCGAGCGCGACTCCCCGCAGTGTTCGCTTCATGACGGCCTCTGGTGAGTGAGGGGGGTGGGAGCCGTGCCGCAGCATGCTCGCGTGCACCGCATGCGGCTGACAAGACTCCGTACCCACAAGTAACCGCCGGGGGACCGGTACCGCCGTCGGCCGGGGCGGAGCCGCCGCGCCCGACCGGCGGTCCGCGCGGCTCAGCTCGCGCCGGGGACGCGGACGGCGAGGAGGGCGACGTCGTCGTCGTTGTCCGGCGGGCGGACCTCGTCGAGGAGCCGTTCGCAGATCACGCCGAGACTGTGGTGGGCCAGAGCCCCGGCATGGCGGCGGAGTCGGGCGAGGCCGGGCTCGACGCCGAGAGCTCGGGACTCGATGAGACCGTCGGTGTAGAGCAGCAGCGTCGAGCCGGGAGGCAGCTGGACGGACCCCCGGCCCCGGGTCACGGAAGTCCCGATGCCGAGCAGCACGCTCCCTGTGGTGTGCAGGTATTCGGCGCGTCCGTCGGCAGCGATCAGCAGGGGCGGCGGGTGGCCGGCGTTGGTCCACTCCCAGGTCCAGCCGGACTGCCCGGTGGAGGCGAGGCGGCCCAGCACGAGGGTGGCGGTCGACAGGTCGGTGGTGCGGGCCATCACCTGGTCGAGCCGGCCGACCGCACTGGGCGGGTCGGGCTCGGACCATGCCAGGGCGTGCAGCATGTTGCGCAACTGCGCCATGCGGGCGGCCGCTTCCAGGTCGTGCCCGGCCACGTCGCCGATGACCAGACCGGTGGTGTCGTCGGGCAGCGTGAACGCGTCGTACCAGTCGCCGCCGACCTGCGAGGCGTCCGGAGCGGACAGATAGCTCGCGTGGAGTTCGACCCCCGGCACCTCGGGCAGACGGGGCAGCAGGTGGCGCTGCATCGTCTCGGAGACCCGGCGCTGGCGCTGGTACAGGCGGGCGTTGGAGAGGGCGACTCCGGCGCGTCGTGCGATGTCCTCCAGCAGCGCCAGGTCGCGGCCGGTGAACGGTACGAGGTTGTCGCCGCGGCCCAGCGTGAGGGCGCCGAGCACCTCTCGGGGGCCGCGGATCGGGGCGATGACGGCCGAGTGCATGCGGGTGGCGGCGAACAGCTCGTGCTGGACGACGGCGATACCGGAGTCGGGCTCGCCCTGGTAGACCTCCGGCCCGGCCAGGGAAGCGCCGCTGCCCCGCAGGGCCCGCGACAGCGGCAGCCGGGACTGGGCCGTGACGGCGGGGATCGGCCCTTCGAGCTCAGTGTGCCGGACGAGGCGGCCGGCCTGATGCTCGACCACGTGGCTGCGCCGGATGTCGCCGCTGTCGGCCTTCAGGTCGACGACCATCCAGTCGGCCAGCCGGGGGAGGACCAGGCGCGCCAGCCGGTCGACCGTCTCCTCCTCGTTCATCGTCGAGGTCAGCGAGGTGGTGGTCTCGGCGAGCAGGGCGAGACGGTCGAACTCTTGCAAGGTGCCCTGGGCGGCCGTCGACACGTCGACGGGGCCGGGGTGGAACAGCACCAGGGTGCCCGCGCCGTTGCCGACCGGGTAGGGGGTGGCGGTCCAGTGGACCGGCAGCAGCAGGCCGTCGCCGCGCAGGAAGCACACGCCCGCCCCGCTGCCGGCCGCCTGGGACAGGACCGCGTCCATGATCGGGCACAGCGCCCGGGGGCGGACGTGCCCGTCGGGGTCGCGGTGCAGCAGCTCGTGGTGGTCGTGCCCGACCGCGGCCTCAGGGGTGAGGCGCAGCAGCGCCAGGCCGCAGTCGTTGACCGAGACGATCCGCCCGGTCTCGTCCACCACGTAGCCGCCGAGGTCACCGACGACGGGCGCCGCGCCTGGCAGCGTGGCCGGCCCCGGGTCCTGCCCTCGCATGCCCTTGCACCCTTCCCGCGTCGTGTCGAACAGGGGCGGCAAGCCGTCCCCACGGATCACGCGGCTCCGCGCCGCGACCCTCCACCTACCCAGCCGGACGACGAACTCACCAGGTGCCGGGATCATCCCGGCACCGGGATCGGTCCCCGACCGGACGAGCAGGATAGACGAACGGACCGGCCGCGAAGTGATCAGCGCAGGCTGGCGCCCTGTGCGCGCAGTTCGTCCTGGACCGCGCGGACGGGGACGTCGCGGGGCAGTGCGCCCGTGGTGGACGCGAGGGCCGCGCAGACACCCGCGGCCTGCCCGGTGGCCATCGCGATGGGCATCACGCGGTACGAGGAGTGGGCGACGTGGTCGCCGGAGATGCACCGGCCGGCGACCAGGATCCTGTCCAGGCCGCGGGGCATCAGACACCGCAGGGGGATGTCGTACGACTCTCCCCGCGGGAGCCGCCGCAGCACGGTGCCGCGGCCGCTCGGGTTGTGGATGTCCACCGGGTAGGCGCCCCGGGCCACGGCGTCGTCGAACGTGCGCGCCCCCAGCACGTCCTCGCCCGTGAGCTCGTACTCGCCCATGATCCGGCGGGTCTCGCGGACCCCGACCTGCACGCCGCTCTGCGCCACGTACGCCCGTTCGAAACCGGGCACGCGGCTGCGCAGGAAGCGGGAGATCTGCTCCATCTGGCGGTGGGCGGCGAACTCGGCGCGGGTGAGATCCCAGACGCTGGTGCCCAGCACCTCGGTGACCCGGGTGGAGTTGACCGCGACCTCGCCGTCGTTCGGGGTGGCGAAGAAGAGGATGTCCTCGCGGGGCAGGTCCAGCTCGCCGGCGTCGGTGGCCGCGCGGACGAGGTCCCACAGGCCGTGCACGCCCTTCCACTGGTCCGGGTGGGTGCGGGCGTACCCGGCGAACTCCTCCTGGTCGAAACGCACCATCCGGAACATCAGCGTCATGGGCTGCGTCCAGCCGTCCTCCGGGCGGCCGATCTCGTAGTCCGCCCCGGCCGCGGCGGCGATGTCACCGTCGCCGGTGCAGTCGACGATCACGTCGGCGTCGATGACGACCGGCCCCGACTTCGTCTCGAACACCGCACGGGCCCGTTCGGGGAGCGGGACCACTCCCGAGGCGAAGGCATGGAGCAGGGTGCGTACCTCGTGCTTCTCCAGCAGGTCGTACACGACCAGCTTGAACAGCTCCGCGTCGAACGGCACCGTGTAGCCGGTCTCGACCGACGGGCGGATCGCCGCTCCGGCGTGCACCAGCTGGTCGAGCAGCATCCACAGGACACCTCCCACGACCGGCTCGCCCTCGCCGTGGTCGGGCGGCAGCAGGCGGGCGGTGTCTCCCCCGACGGCCTGCTTGACCTCGTTGTGGAAGCTCATCAGCGGCATGACGAGCGCGGCGGTGGCGTTGCCGCCGAGGAACCCGTACCGCTCCACCAGGATGACCTGGGCGCCCGCGTTGGCGGCGCCGATGGCCGCGCCGATGCCCGCGGGCCCGCCGCCGACGACCAGCACCTGCGTGCTGCCCCCGTGCAGCGCCTGCCGCGCGGGCAGCTCCACGTGCCGGGGTACGCGAGGCGCGATCAGATAGGTCACGGGTCCTCCTGGGGCCGTGGCGGGCGGGGATCAGCCGACGGGGGTCGCCGGCCGGCCGGACAGCACGGGCGGTGGGGCGATGGTCTCCAGATAGGCCAGGAAGTGCTCGGCGGTCAGGTCGGCCCGCATCCGCATGGCCGCCGTCCGGGCGGCGGTCTCGGCCCGCCGCGCGGAACGCTCGTCCCAGAGCCGGTCCACCTCGGCGAGCAGCAGGCCGACGTTCTCCCGCGCCACCCCGCGCAGAGCGGGCGCGCCGATCTGCTGGGCGAAGTCGAAGACCTTCCCCGCGTACGGAAGGGGCAGCAGGGGCACGCCGGCGAGCGCGGCGAAGATGAGGAAGTGCAGCCGCATCCCGATGGCCAGGTCCAGCTGCTTGACGATGTCGAGGACCTGCTGCGGGCGGGAGGCGCCGCGCAGCACCGTGCAGGCACCGGCGTCGGCCATGTGTGACGCCACGGCGTGGGCGTGGCGGACGTCGTCACGCTCCATGGGAACGAACACGACGTGGGCGTCCAGCCGGTTGACGAGGAAGTCGCCGACGTGGGCGAGGAGCTGGTGGTAGCCGTTCTCGTCGAGGTGCGAGGCGGCCCGCCCCGGCTCGCGCACGCTCATGCCCACGAGACGCACCCCGCGCGGCACGGCCTCGGCCCTCAGCAGCTCCTCCCCGCCGTCACCGGGCCGCAGCAGCAGGGCGGGGTCGGCGGTCACCGTGATGGGCCGCTCGAGACCCGCCTCCTCCAGGACGAGCCTCGACTCCTCGTCACGGACCGTCACCGCGGCTGCGTCGGTGAGGGTCGAGCGCACCCAGTCGCAGTCGACCTCGTCGGTGAGCGGGCCGGCGCCCACGGCGTACGTGAAGACGGGTACGCGGTGGCCTTGCGCGGTGCGCACCAACCGGAGGTACCGGCGGGCCTCCGTGTCGTACAGGATTCCCCCGCCGCCGAGGATCAGGACGTCGAGCCCGCGCATGTGCTCGGACGTGCGCTCCCGGCTCACGCCCTCCCAGCCGACCACGTCGACGTCCGGACGGACGCCCCGGCTGTAGTCGGGGTCACGGGAGAACACCACGACGCGGGCGTCCGGCCGCGCGCCCTGCACACGGTCGAGCATGGCGGTGAGGATCGCCTCGTCACCCACGTTCCTGCCGCCGTAGGACCCCAGCACCCCTACGGTCACACCCTTGCGGTCGCCCATGGTCACCTCTCGTGATCTCCAGCAGGCGCGGTCACCTCCTACCAGTTCACCCCAAACGGGAATCTCCGCATCTCGGCGCGGTGCGGGCCGGCGGCCGGACGCCGGGACGGCGCGCCTACGCGGAGGTCACGGGAGAGGACATCTGCCCGGCGCCCCAGGGGACGCCGGGCCGCCGTCCCCGCGTCACACGGGGCGAGGCGTTTCACGCCGCCGGGCGGGGCGAAACGTGCTCAGCGGGGCTTCGGCGTGAAGCCCTTCGCCGCCTCGGAGACGAACGGCTCACGGACGGTCCGCATGCCGCCGGGGACGGACTTGTCCGGCTGAAGGATGACGGACTCGCGTGAGGACGGCGCCTTCGGGTCGCTGAGGTCGTGCGCCCCGAATCCGGCGTCGTACGCGTTCAGGGTCAGCAGGGCCTTGTCGATGCCTTCGCGGGTGAGGTCCTTGGCGTCGCAGGCCTTCTTCAGCGCCTCGCCGAAGACGCCGGCCGCCGTCCAGCCGGCCACGATGCCGTTGTCGAGGCTGTCGTTCGGGTACGCGGCCTTGTAGTCGGCGACGAGCTTCTTCGCGGCCGGGGTGTCGGCGCCGATCGGAAGGCTCGGAGACGCGAACCAGTACATCTTCTCCAGCGCCGGCCCGGCCTGGGTGCCCAGCAGCTGAGGGGCGAAGGCCGAGTTGTTGCCGACGACCGGCACCAGGAGCTTCGCCGCCGCCGCGACACCGACCAGAGAGGCGGCCTGCCGCGGGCCCGCGCTGATGACGACGGCCTTGACGCCCGCCTGCTTCAACGCCGCCACCTGCGCCGACATGTCGTTGTCGGTGGGCTTGATCTTCTGCTCCACGATCGTCAGCCCCGCCTTCCCGGCCGCGTACGTCGACCCCGCCAGCGCGTTCTCGCCGTAGTCGCCCTCGAAGTAGACGTGGCCCAGCTTGTCGCCCGGCCCCAGTCCCTTCTCCTTCACCAGGAAGTCGACGGCGTTGATCGTCTCGATGTCGTACGTGGAGCCGAGGACACGGATGTACGGAGAACCGAGCAGCGAGGCCGACCAGGCCTGCGGCAGCACCAGCCCCTTGTCCCGGCCGTCGACACGCTGCTTCACGGCGGAGACGAACGGAGAACCGATGAACTGCATGTAACCGGCGACCTTCGGCTCCAGCTCGGTGTAGGCGGAGAGCGCCTTCTGCGGGTCGTAGCCGTGGTCCCGGACCGTCAGCTCCAGCTGCCGGCCGCAGATCCCGCCGGCCGCGTTGACCTGCTTCACGTACAACTGCTGCGCCTGGGTGACGCTCTTGCCGAGCGTGGCGTACACGCCCGTCATGTCGGTGAGCGCACCGACCGCGATGGTCTTGTCGGTGACGCCCGTGCCGGACTTCACCCCGTCCGCTCCGGTGCCCGCCCCGTCGGTGGACGTGGCCTTGGAGCTGCAGCCGGCGGCGGTCAGCGCGACGAGGGCGGCGGCGAGCGCGAGGGCCGTCGTTCTCGGGGCCTGGCGTCGGTGGGTCATCGTTCCTCCCCAGAGGAGTGCGAGGGTCGGGCGTTCCGCCCGCGGGGCCGGGCGGCGAGCCGGACCAGGCCGCCGGGCAGGAAGAGCACCACCGCGACGACGGCGGCGCCGTAGAGATAGCGGGCGGCTTCCCCCGGTGCGATCCCGCCCGTGCCGGGGGCGGAGACCAGGGGCAGCGCGTCGCTGTACCGGTTGAGGAGCTGCGGCAGCAGGGAGACGAAGACGCCGCCCACCACCGCCCCGGCGACCGAGCCGAGACCGCCGATGACGATCATGGCCAGGTATTCGAGGGAGAGCAGCATGCCGAAGTACTCCGGCACGGTGCGCTGGAAGACCAGGGCGAGCAGGACCCCCGCCAGTCCCGCGTACATGGACGACAGGACGAAGACGGCGGCGCGGTAGCGGGCCACGGGGATGCCCAGGACACCGGCGGCGATCCGGTGGTCCCGGATCGCGTTCATGGCCCGGCCGGGACGGCCGCGGAGGACGCCACGGGCGAAGAGGACGCCCGCGAGCAGGAGGACGAGACCCAGGTACCAGAGCTTCTCGGCGGCACCGAACGGGACCCGGGCGATCACGAGTTCGCTGTCGTCGAAGGTGAGGCCGAAGAGGTTCAGCGGAGGCACGGCGCGGCCGTTGAAGCCACCGGTGAGGTCGTGCGCGTTGAACAGGACGTGCTGCCCGATGAAGATCAGCGCGAGGGTCGCGATGCCGAGGTAGGCGCCCCGCAGCCGGCCCGCGATGGGGCTGAACAGCCCGCCGGCCGCACCCGCGAGGGCGACGGCGAGGACGGCGGCGAGCCAGCCGGGCAGGCCCAGTCCGGTCAGCCCGTCCGTCCCGTCGCCGGCGAAGGCGCAGTAGCCGTACGCGCCGACGGCGAGGAAGAAGGCGTGGCCCATCGAGAGCTGGCCGGTGGCTCCGGTCAGCAGGTTGATGCCGATGGCGCCGATCGCGGCGGCCATGGCGAAGAGCCCGGCCTGGAGCCAGAACCGGTCCAGGTAGAAGGGGAAGGCGACGAGCACGAGCCCGGCGGCGGCCCACCCGTACACCCGGGGCCGGGCGAGGGAGGCCGCTCCACGGCGGGGAAGCGTGTCAGACACGGGACAGCTCCTTCGTGCCGAAGAGACCTGCGGGACGGAGGAGCAGGACCGCGACCATCACCAGGTACGGGGCGAGATCGCCGATGCCGCCGCCGAGGAAGGTCAGATCGCCCTGGTAGCCGGTGGCGAGGGACTCGGTGACCCCCACCAGCAGGCCGCCGACGAGGGCGCCGGTGGTGGAGTCGAGCCCGCCGAGGATGGCGGCGGGGAAGGCCTTCATCGCGGCGAGGGAGGTCGTCCGTTCCAGGCCCGGGGTGGGGAAGACGGTGAGGAACAGCGCGGCGACGGCGGCGAGGCCGCCGGCCACCGCCCAGGCGCCGAGCGAGACCCGGCCGAGCCGGATGCCCATGAGGGCGGCGGTCTCCTGGTTCTCGGCCGCGGCGCGCATGGCGACGCCCCAGGAGGTGTGGCGGAAGGCGAGCAGGAAAGCGGTGATGAGCAGTCCGGCGGTGAGGAAGGCCGCGATGCGGGTCTGCGCCAGCGTGACCGGGCCGATGGTGACGACGGCGTCGCCCCACGGGTCGCCGGGCGACAGGATGTCGGTGCCGATGCGGCGGGTCAGTTCGGTGGCCAGGAGGATGTCGACGCCGATGGTGACGATGGCGAGGACACTCTGGTCGGAGCCGCGGTAGCGGCGCATGACGAGGAACTCGACGGCGGCGCCGACCAGGGCCGCGCCGCCGATCCCGGCCAGCAGCGCCGGCCAGAACCCGATGCTCCCGTGGAGCACGGCGGTCACGTAGCCGCCCGCGAGCAGCAGGGAGGCGTGGGCGAAGTTGACGACCTCGGTGGCGCGGAAGATCACCACGAACCCGAGGGCGATGAGGGCGTAGACGGATCCCAACGAGACGCCGTTGAGCAGGAGTTCGAGGAAGGTGGTCACCCGGCGGTCTCCTCTCCGAGGTAGGCGCGGACGACCGCGGGGTCGTTCTGGACGTCGCCGGGAGCGCCGTCGGCGATCCGGCGGCCGAAGTCGAGGACGGTGACGGCGTCGGCCAGCCGCATCACCACGCCCATGTCGTGCTCGACGAGAACGACGGAGATCCCGAGGCTGTCGCGGACACCGGCGATGACGGCGGCGGTACGCCGGCGCTCGTCGGCGGTCATCCCGGCCACCGGTTCGTCGAGGAGCAGCAGCGTGGGCTCCATGCAGAGGGCGCGCGCCAGTTCGGCGAGCTTCTGCTGCCCGTAGGGGAGGGATCCGGCGGGCTGTGCGAGCTGCTTCTCCAGGCCGACGAAGGCGGCGATCTCGCGGACGCGGGCGCGGTGGCGGGCTTCCTCGCGGGCGGCGGAGGGCAGCCGGAGCCCGGCGGCGAGGAAACCCGTGCGGGTCAGCCGGTGGCGGCCGAGCATCAGGCTGTCCTCGACGGTGGCGCGGGGCGGGAGGGCGAGGTTCTGGAAGATGCGGGCGACGCCGAGCCCGGCGATCTTGTGCGGAGGCAGGGAGGTGAGCTCGTGCGGGCCGAGCCGGACGCTTCCCGCGGTCGCCCGGTAGACGCCGGAGAGCACGTTGAAGCAGGTGGACTTGCCGGCTCCGTTGGGGCCGATGACGGCGTGCACGGTGCCGGGACGCACGGTGAACGAGACCGCGTCGAGGGCGGTGAGCCCCGCGAAGCGGACGGTGACGTCACGGACGTCGAGGGCGGGGACGGAGGCGGGAACCTTCAACGAGGCGGGCCTTTCCGGGACGTGGGCCTCCGGGGAGGCGGGTGCGGTCGACCGCCGGGGCGCGGGGGCTTCGACGGACCGGGCGTCCGCCGGGGTGCCCTCGCCCGCTTCGGCGGACGGCTTCGCCGGACCACCGGGGTCCGGGCCGGGCTCGCTCATCGGTTGTCCTCCCAGCGCGCCAGGACGGGGTGCGCGACGGCGGCGTCCGACGCGACCGCGTCCGCGGTCTCGTCGACGACGCCGAGATAGCGCCGCCGTACCTCGTCGGAGGCGGCGAGTTCGGCGGCCGGGCCGGAGAGGGAGACCTCGCCGACCTCCAGGACGTACGCCCGGTCGGCGAGCCGCAGCGCGAGCGCCGCGTTCTGCTCGACGAGGAGGACGGCGGTGCCCTGGGCGTTGATCTCGCGGATCGTGTCGGCGATCCGGGCCGCCATGAGCGGGGCGAGGCCCAGCGACGGCTCGTCGAGGAGGAGCAGCTTCGGCGAGGCCATCAGCGCGCGTCCGACGGCGAGCATCTGCTGTTCGCCGCCGGACAGCAGTCCGGCGCGCTGGCGGGACCGGTCGGCGAGCACGGGGAAGAGCTCGTGGACCCGTCGCAGGGCCGACGCCCTCGCCCTCCGGTCTCCCCGCGCGCCGAGCGCCCCCGCCCGCAGGTTGTCCTCCACGGTCATCCGGGCGAAGACCTGCCGCCCCTCCGGCACCTGGGAGATCCCGGCGGCGACGACGCGGTCCGGCGCGAGCGCGCCGATCGGCCGCCCGCCGAAGGCGACGGTGCCGGAGGTGACGGCCCCGCCGTGGAACGACAGCGTGCGTGAGACGGCCCTCAGCAGAGTGGACTTCCCCGCGCCGTTGCCGCCGAGCACGGTGACGACGGCGCCCTCCGGCACGGTGAGCGACACCCGCCTCAGGGCGCGTACCGGTCCGTATCCCGCCGACAGGTCCGTGACCTCGAGGGCGAGTCCGGTCCCTCCCATGGTTCCCCTTCCGTGGCCCGTTCAGTGGCGATCACCCCAGCACCGCGGTGGCTGCCCGTCCACGTGCGGCGGCCGAAACGCTGCCGGTGACCAGCGGGCCGCGGCACGGGTTGTGCACCCGCACAACACCGCGTGTCAGGGGCCTGTCGGTGACGGCGAGCGGGTGGCATCCTCCGGGCATGGGACGGCGCAGACCACGGACCGGCGATGACTGGAAGCTGCTGGCCGAGGCGTGTACGGCGCTTCTGGAGCGGCTGCCCGAGCTGGTGGACGAGCACCTGAGGGAACTGCACGCGTACGAACCGGCGTACGGCCGGATCGTGCCGTACGACCAGCACTGGCGTGAGGCCCACGAGGCGCTGCGGATCGGGATCGAGATGATCTCGGCACCGCGGGACTCACCGCGGCGGGACCTGGAACACGCCGACGAGCTGGGGCGGCGGCGTGCCGAGCAGGGGATGCCGCTGGAGCTGCTGGTGCACGCCTACCGGCACGCCGGTCATCTGGTGTGGGAGGCGCTGGTCGAGGACGCGGCGGCGTTCCCGGCGAGACTGGCGGTGCTGACCCAGTCGGCGACCATGGTGTGGCAGGCGGTGGACGCGCAGGCGGACACCGCGTCGGAGGCGTACCGGGCGACGGAACGGGAGCTGCGGCGGCGTACCGACGAACAGCTCCAGGCCCTCCTCGACGCGCTGCTGCAGGGCCGGTGTTCACCGGAGGTGACCTCGCGGGCGGCGGCCGGCCTGGATCTGCCGGAGCACGGCCGGTACGCGGTGGTGGTGCTGCGGCACGACCGGCGGGAGGCCCCCGAGCCCTTCCACCGGCGGGTGCAGGGGGCGGGTGCGCGGTTCCTGTGGCGGATGGGCGCGGACTGCGAGATCGGGGTGGTGTCGCTGGCGGAGGGCATCGGTCTGGACGCGCTGTCCGAACTCCTCGACGGGCGCTGCCCGGGACCGGGAGGGATCAGCCCGGTGGTGACGGGTCTCGCGGAGCTCGGGCGAGCACGCAGGCTCGCGGAGCTGGCGCTGCGGACCAGCCCGCCGGACTCGCGGCAGATCGTCCGGCTGGACCGCCGGATGGCGGGCGCCCTGGTGGTCGGACAGCCGGAGCTGGCCGGTCTGCTGGTGACGGACGTCCTGGGCGGCCTGCTGGAGCTGGACCCGGCCGACCGCGCGATCCTGCTGGAGACACTGGACGTCTGGCTGGAGTGCGAGGGTTCGGCGGGCCGGGCTGCGGCCCGGCTCTACTGCCACCGCAACACGGTCTTCAACCGGCTGCGCCGCCTGGAGCAGTTGACGTCCCGGTCCTTGTCCCGCCCGAGGGACCTCACGGAGATGACGCTGGCCCTGGACGCCTTCCGCCTGACGGCCTCGTGCTGAAGGATTCGGGGCGGCGGGGTGACGCCGGGGTGCGGGCGCGCGTGAGGGCGGGGTGACGGCGGCCGAGGCCCGAGGCAGGCGCCCCACAGCCGGCCGGCGACGGGACCGAAGAGCCTGCCGGCCGCACCCGCGCGAACAGAGGCTCCCAGGACCCCGCCAGGTCACCGGTCCAAGCGGCGGCCGTCGCCCGAGCCGCGGGACAGGAGCCCCGAGAGTTCGACGCGGGAACGGACTCCCAGCCGGGCGAAGACGTTCCGCAGGTGGTGGTCGACCGTGCGCGGGCTCAGCGACAGCCGGTCGGCGATCTCGTGGTTCGTCGCCCCCGCCGCCACCAGCCCGGCGATGCGCTGCTGCTGAGGGGTCAGCTCGCCCACCGCACCGGGGGCGGCCCTCCTGCCCACCGGACCTCCGGTCGCGCGCAGTTCGGCCCGCGCCTGGTCGGCCCACACCCCGGCCGCCGCGCGCTCGAAGGTGACCAGCGCGTCGCTGAGCGGGCCCCGGGCCTCGACCAGACGCCTCCGGCGGCGCAGCCACTTCCCGTACGCGAGGAGCGTCCGGGCCCGTTCGAAGTCGCTGCCGCTCTCCTCGTGCTGCCGCATCGCCTCCCGGTACCAGTCCGCCGAGTCGCCCCCTCCCGCCAGCAGAGCCCGGCAGCGGGCCAGCTGGCCGGGCGCCTGGGGGTCGAGGCCGAGCGCGGCCCAGACCGCGAACTCCTCGGCCGCCCTGCCGGCCTCGGCCTCCCGGCCCGCCGCGCAGGCGGCCTCGACGAAGCAGGGAACGACGAGCATCCGCAGGGCGAAGTGACCGCCGCGCGGCCCCCTCCCGACGAGGGGAGCGAGACGCGCCGCGGCCTGCGCCGCGAGCCCGCCCGCCAGTTCGGCGCGGGCGACCGCCCACTCGGCGAGCGTCGTCGCCTGGACGAGGCCGTGCGCCCGGGCGGTCCCGAGCGCCCGGCCCGCGTGCTCCATGACGGCCGCGGCGTCGCCCCGGACGGAGGCCGCCAGGGCGAGGACCGCGTGCTGGTGGGCGGCCGCGTTGCGCTGCCCGGTGCACTCCGCCGTACGGAGTCCCTCCCTCGCGTGCGCGGCGGCACGCTCGTGCTGTCCGGCCCGCAACTCGGCGTAGGCCAGGTGCTCCAGGACCCGGGGCAGCAGCGCGGCTCCGGTGGTGCCGCGCATCGTGGCAAGGGCACGGGCATGGACGCGTACGGCGGCGGGCGCGTCGCCCAGGACCAGGGCGGCGGCGCCCGCGCGCAAGAGGCGACGCGGCTCGTCGGACGCGCCGTCGCGGGCCACGACCCGGGCCAGCGGCGCACGCGCCTCCGCCAGCCGCACCGCGAGCGCGGCGCACATTCCGTCGCGGAAGTCCCGTTCCACCGCGTCCACGCCGGAGAGGGATCCGGGGCGTTCACCGCCGAAGCCGGCACCGCCGAGCGCGATCGCGCAGGCCTCCGGGTCCCCGGCCGCCCACGCCGCCTCCATGGCGTGGAAGCGCGCGTCCGACGCCTCCTCCGGTGCTCCCTCGCGCAGCAACGAGGCGGCGAGGAGCAGCACCTGATGGGCGTCTCCGACCGGCCCGTCGCCCAACGCGGCAAGCCCGCGCGCGAGTTCGGCCCTTCCCCGCACCACACCGGGCAGTCCCCGTACGTCCTCCGCCGCCCGCGCCTCGCCGGCCGGCGCGCCCACGCCTGCCGGCGCCCGGAACCGAACGGACCGGTGGCCGGCGTCGCGGGCCGGACCGGCCGCTGCCGGAGTCCCGGGAACGTCGGCCGGCGCGGACTCCGCCGACGCTCCGGGAAGGCCGGCCGACGCGGATTCCGCCGACGCCACGGGAGAGCGGCGCGGCGCGGGGGACGTCCCGGCACCGGGCCCGGCGGCGTGCGCAGTACGCGCCGCCGCACCCCGCCCCTTCGCGGCTTCGGGCGGGGAGAAGAGGGCGTACAGCTCTCGCCGCCGAGACGGCGGCACCGTACCCAGGACCGCGCGCCGCAGGAAGGGGTCGTCGAACCGGAGTGCCTCCCGGGTCCCGCGCAGGAGCCCGTCGGCGACCAGCCGGTCGAGCGCCTCGGGCGACGCGCGCACGGCGCGGGCCGCCGCCAGGACCGCGTCCGCGCCGACCGGGCGCAGGGTGTCGGGCCCCCCGGCCCCACGGTCGGACCGCCCGGTGCCGGGATGCGGCTCCCCGGCGACGGCCACCAGGGCCAGCACCCGCCCGCACTCCGCCGGCAGGGAGTCGAGGAGCCCTCGGTACACCTCGGCCAGCGAGGCGTCGTCGGTGACCGGACCCGAGGATCCGTCCGCGTCCTCCGGATCGGCGCAGGCACGGGCGGCCGTCACCGTCAGGACACCGGGATGGCCCGCGGCCTCGTCGAGCAGCCGCGTGCGGAAGGACGCCGACAGGGGCACCCGGCACACGTCGTCGAGCAGGTTCCGCGCGCCCTCGCGGCTCAGCCGCCCGAGGGACAGCAGCCGGGCACCCGGCACATCGGGGGGCCGGTGGTAGGCGGCGAACGAGACGACCCACGCCCACGGTCCGGTGTTCGCACGCCAGGCCGCGTCGAGCGCGGTGCGGGAATGGGCGTCCCAGAGGTGGTGGTCGTCCAGGCAGAGCAGCAGCGGCGTGCCGGGACACAGGGCCGCGAGGGCGCCGGGCACGCCGCCCGGGCCACGGGCCGCCCGCAGGGCACGGCGCGCGGCCGAGGGCGTCGGCGCGAGGGCGGACACGAGGGCGCGCACCCCGCTCCAGGGGACGCGGTTGCCGCCGGGCGCGGCCACCCGGTGGGCCCGGATCCGGGAATGCCGTACGGCCTGGTCCAGCAGTGCGGTACGACCGGTGCCCGGGCCTCCGGTGAGCAGCAGGACCGCGCCCTTCCCCTCGGCGGCCCGCGCCGACAGCTCCGCCACGGCGGCGAGTTCGGACGCACGGTCGTACAGCCGCGGAGCTGCGGCGACCCTCGACGCTCCCCTCACGCCGTCACGGTACTGGCCGGTAAGGAGTGAGGAAAGAGGGAGGCGTTGGGCCGGGGCCCACACCTCGGGCCCGCCCGCTGTGCACACGGACAACCTGAGCCGTCCGGGGGCGGCGCCCCGGCAGAGCGGCTTCGCGGGCCCTCGGAAGCCGAACGCGGCGGACGGCCGGTCCCGAGGTCCCCGCCGCACCCGCGGCGAGGACCTCGGGCTCGTCAGGAGCCGAGGGGGCAGGTGCCCCGGTACTCCTCGATCGTCAGGCTCGGCCGGGGCAGGGGGCAGAGGAACTGGTCGTAACGGGTGTCGTCGTCGATGAACCGCTTCAACCAGGAGATGCTGTACTTCGCGATCGTCGTGTCGGAGCTGTTGGGGGTGAAGTGCGTGGCCCCGTTGAGCTCCAGGTACGCCTTGTCCAGTGACGCCGGCAGGCTCTCGTAGAACGGCTCCGAGTGGGTGGCGACCGGGGCGACGGTGTCGCCGTCGGCGCCCACGACCAGGGTCGGGGTGCTGATCTCGGGCCAGGTCTTGTCGGTGTTCCAGCCGGTGAGCGGGATGGCGGCCTTGAGCGAGGGCCGGCTCTTCGCGGCCTCCAGAGTGCCCCCGCCGCCCATCGAGTGGCCCATGACACCCAGCCGCGAGGCGTCGACGCGGCTTCGGACCGAGCTGCGCTGGGTCAGGTGGTCGAGTGCCGCGAGGAGCTGGCGGCCCCGGCTGTCCGGCTGGTCCAGCGTGGTGAGCGTGTCGATCGTGAAGACGACGAAGCCCTGCGAGGCGAGCCGCGGTCCGAGCCACGCGATCGAGGACTCGTACGCGGTGAAGCCGGGGGAGATCACCACGGCGCCGAACGTGCCGTCGCTCGTCGAGGTGGGGTAGTAGATGGTGCCGCCGCCGAACCCGACGGCGGCGAGGGAGGAGACGCTGGTCTGGGAGACCGCGTACGGACCGCGGACCGCTTCGATGGAGGCCACGGTGGGCGCGGGGCCGCGCTGATAGGGATTGTCCGCGGCGGTGGCGGCGGTGGCGGGCGCCGCCAGGAAGGCCAGGGATGACAGGGCTGCGGCGGCAGCGATGCGTCGTTTCACGACGGAGTCGTCCTCTCGAGTCGTGTGCCGTCATGGCGTGGGCTGCGCGAGCCGACCGCGAGCCGGCCGGCGCACCGGTACGGACCGGCCCCGTCACTGTCGGGGCGACGCGGGAGGAAGACATCGGCGAAATGACCGGCCACCCGGTCCCGCCGTGCGCCC
Organism: Streptomyces sp. NPDC127114; assembly: GCF_042677525.1. Classification (NCBI taxonomy): domain Bacteria; kingdom Bacillati; phylum Actinomycetota; class Actinomycetes; order Kitasatosporales; family Streptomycetaceae; genus Streptomyces; species Streptomyces sp. NPDC127114. The sequence goes on along the minus strand of NZ_JBHXTJ010000001.1, from coordinate 440,406 downwards.
TCGCTGCCGAGGTGTGGTCATCGACGCGGCCGCGCCGGATTCCGGCGGACGGTGAGGACAGTCCTCCGCGTGGTCGCGTCCCCGTCGGGGCACACTGGCGGCGTGCGCATCGTGATGATGACGGCGGGGTCGCGCGGCGACGTCGCGCCGTACACGGGTCTGGGCGCCGGTCTCGTACGGGCCGGGCACGAGGTGACCCTGGCCACGCACGGGGTGTTCGAGCCGCTGGTGGCGGGGTCCGGGGTGCGGTTCCGTCCGCTGCCGGTGGACCCGCGCGCCGAGCTGCACTCCGCGCGGGGCCGGCGGCTGCACGACGCGAGGTCCGGCGCCGGCAAGCTCGTACGCCTCGTGTCGATGGCCCGCCGCGCGGTCGCCGAGATGACGGCGGCGCTCGTGGAAGCGGCGCGCGAGGGCGAGGTGCTCCTCGTCGGCGGGGCGCTGGGGCCGCTCGGGTACGCCCTCGCCGACGGCCTGTCGGTGCCCGCCCTGGGACTGCACCTCCAGCCGCTGCATCCGACCGGGGAGTTTCCCGCTCCCGTCCTGGGGACCCGCTCCCTGGGCGCGGTGGGGAACCGGCTGAGCGGACGGGCCGTCATGACGTCGGTGGAGCTGATGTTCTCCGACGCCGTGCGGTCCCTGCCGCGGCGGTACGGGCTCGTGGCGGCGGGCCGCTCCGGGGGCCGACGGGTGCGGCCGGTGCTCCACGGCTACAGCGAGCTCGTGGTCCCCCGGCCCCGGGACTGGCCCGCCGGGCTGGAGGTGTCGGGGTACTGGTGGCCGCATGAGACGCCCGGCGGACGGCTGCCCGGAGAACTGGAGGACTTTCTCGCCGCCGGGCCTCCGCCGGTCTTCGTCGGTCTGGGCAGCGCGACCGTGCCCGATCCCGAGCGGGTGAGCCGCGCGATCGTCACCGCCCTGCGCGCGGCGAAGGTGCGCGGGATCGTGCAGAGCGGCTGGGCGGGCCTCGACGCCCAGGGGGACGACGTCCTGACCGTCGGCGAGGTGCCGCATTCCCTGCTGTTCCCCCGGACGGCCGCGGTCGTCCACCACGCGGGAGCGGGCACGACCGGCGCCGTCCTGCGGGCCGGAGTGCCCTCCGTCCCGGTGCCGGTCCAGTTCGACGCGGCGTTCTGGGCGTCCCGGCTGACCGCGCTCGGCACCTCGCCCGGGGCGGTGCCGCTGCGCCGCCTGACCGCCGGGTCCCTGGCCGGCGCCCTGCGACGGGTGACGCGGGACGGCTCGTACGCCGCCCGCGCCCGCGCGCTCGCCGACGGCCTCGCCGCGGAGGACGGCGTCGCACCGGTGCTGGCCGCGCTCGCCCGGCTGTCCGGCTGACCGGGGGCCGCCGGCGGGGCGCGGGGCCGCCGCGCCGTGCGTGCGGCCGGCGCGACGGGGTAGCCGCATGCGGAACCACCCGGAGCCGTACGCGCGCGGAGGGAGACGCCATGTCCCTGGAGCCCGGATCCCGGTGGGCGTCACCGGGCGGCGACGGCGCGGACGGGTTCCGGCTGCTGCTGGTGCGCCATGCGAAGGCGGTGCCCAAGGACCGGCCGGTCGACGACTTCGACCGCGAGCTGAGCAAGCGCGGCAGGAAGGACGCGCCCCGGACCGGTCGCTGGCTCGCGGACTGCGGCCCCAGGCCCGACTTCGTGCTCTGCTCCCCGTCGCGCAGGACCCGCCAGACCTGGCGGCTCGCCGCCTCCGAGCTGGACGACCCGCCGACCGTCGTCTACGACGAGCGCCTCTACAACACGCCGCCGAGCAAGCTGGTCTCCGTACTGACGGAACGGGGCCGGGGCCTTCGTGCCGTGGTCCTCGTCGGTCACAACCCGGGGATCCACGAGCTTGCCGCCGGCCTGTGCGGGAGCGGCCCCCCGGACCTGCTGGAGCGGGTGAGGGCGGGCTTCCCGACCTCGGGAGTGGTGGTGATCGAGGTGCCCGGCGGCTGGGAGCGGCTGTCCCCCGGCAGTGGAAGGGTGATCGCCCGCCGGTCGCCGGCCGACTGATCCCGGGGCCGGCCGTTCGGCGACGGCCCGACGGCTGACGGGTACGCGGGCGCCGGCGGGTTCACCGGCGCCCGGGGTGCCATTCGGCGAGGAGGGTGGTGGCGTCGTCGCTGAGGCGCTGGTCCTGGTGCACGAGGATGTGCTGGATCAGGCGCCGCAGCGCCTCGGGCGCGGGCAGGCCCTCGGTGAGGGCACGGACGACGATGTCGGCCAGGCGCCGCTCGCCGAACAGCTCTCCGGTGGCGGAGCGGGCGTCGGTGACGCCGTCGGTGAAGAGCAGCAGCCGGTCGCCGGGCTGCAGCTGGGCCGTGTGGACGGGTGGCGGACCGACGTCGTAGCCGGTCAGGCCGAGCGGCGGGTGGGGCGGTCTGTCGAGCGCACCGGTCACGATGCGCCGGTCGCGGATCAGCAGCGGGGCGGGGTGGCCGCAGTTGATCCACTCCAGTCGCCCGGTGGTGGTGTCGAGGTCGCCGATCACGCAGGTCAGCAACCGGTCCGGGATCCAGCGCTCCAGGGTGCGGTCGATCTCCGCCGCGATGTCGTCGAGGCCGCCGCCGGCGCGCCGGGTGGAGCGGCAGGCGGCCAGCGCCGCGGCGCTGCAGCCGCCGGACGCGAGGTCGTGACCCATGGCGTCCAGCAGCGTCAGATGCAGGAGGTCTCCCGCCAGGCTGTGGTCGTACGCGTCCCCGCCGATGTCGTACGCGGGCTCCAGGACGGCGCTGGAGGTCACCGCCGCCGTGCCGATGGTCCGGGGCGGCATGAAGGCCCACAGCAGCTCCGCCTGCAGGCTCATCGACCGGGTGCGCACGGTCCGGGTCAGGACGTCGCTGAACGGCTGCTTGGTGGCCAGGATCATGGCGACCAGGCCGGCGAGGGCCTCGCACCGGTGCAGGAGTGACGCGTCGATCTCCGGCGCGGTGACCCGCAGGACTCCCACCCGGCCGATGCCGTCCACGACCGGGAACCATCCCGTACGCTCCCCGCCGCCGGAGTCCGGCCGGCTCAGCCGCACGGACTCGGTGCGGTACGCGTGTCCCGCGAGCGAGTTGTCGACGGGCAGCGTCTCCGGGTCCACGGTCCGGTCGTCGGCCGTGAGCCGGGATGCCTCCTCGGGGTCCGGGAGGGCCACCAGACCCTGCTGCTGCAGGTCGGCCACGTAGACCCGGGCACCGGTCAGCCCCAGCCGCCGCCCGGCGTCCGCCACGAGCAGGGGGATCGCGCGGGGCGCGAGCCGGTGGGACGCGGCCAGCATGTCCGCCAGGACCGTGCCCAGGGTGTCGCCGTCCACAGCACCGCCCTTCGCCGCCGGTCACCGGCGGACCCGGTGACCCTCCCATCATGCGCCGGTGCGCGCTCGCGGGCCGTCCCGCCGTCCAGGGCGATGCGAGCGGTCACCCGCTTGCCGACGGACTCCCGCCGCGGCGCGTCGGGAGGGGGAGGGCCACGGTCCGAACGTCTTCGGCGACGGCGGAGTGATCCCCGGAGACCCGGGTACGCGGACGCTGTCCGACCCGCTGGAAGGAGCGGCCGGCGACGGATCCGTCCGTGACTGTTCGTCACCGGCCACGGTCACCGAAGACGACCGTCGTGACGGGCTCTGAGGCGGCCCGCACGTCCGGCGCCGCGCCCTGCGGGAACACAGCGACAGAGGAGTGACAGCGATGACCGACCATCTGTGGTCCTTCAGCACCGAGTCCGGCCACCTGGCGGGTACCGACCTCACCGGGTGGCGCGTCGAGGCCTCCGACGGGCACATCGGCAAGGTGGACAAGCACTCCGACGAGGTGGACGACTCCTATCTGGTCGTCGACACGGGCGTGTGGATCTTCGGCAAGGAGGTGCTCATCCCGGCGCGGGCGGTGACCCGCGTCGACCTGGAGGAGCAGACCCTCCACCTCGCCCTGTCGAAGGAACAGGTGAAGGACTCGCCCGAGTTCGTCTCCGACAAGCACCTCGCGGACCGCCAGTACCGCGAGGAGATCGGCCAGTACTACCGCATGGCCTGGCCCTTCCGGGGTGGCGCGGGCGGCCTGTGACGGGCCGCCGGTCCACTCCGGTGCGCACGAGCTCGGCACCCGGACGAAGGTGCCTCCGGACAGGCGGCCGGCGCGGATCGGTCCGACGATCCGGCGCCGGCGTGTCTTTGGCAGGGGTGACAGGAGTCGAACCTGCGGCATCCGGTTTTGGAGACCGGCGCTCTGGCCAGCTGAGCTACACCCCTTCGGTGTGAGGGAAGCGTGCCATGCCGACGGGAGGCGGCGCCACCGGATATCGCGGCCAGGAACGGACCATCACCGCCCGCGCCGGCATCCGCCGGACCGGCTGGCATGGATCCCGGTCGGCGGGGCAGGCGGGTGTCGAGCGATGGGACACGCTCACGCCGGACGATCCACGGTTCCCCCCTGCCGTGGGTCGTCGGCACCCGTGAGCGGCCCGCACCTCGTGGAGGTGCGGGCCGCTCGCATGCCGCCCCGAGCTGCCGCCCCGAGTTCGTGCCCCGGGTCACGTGCCCTGGAGGGCCGGACCGCAGCGGTCTCCCCGGAGCCCCGGGGTTTGACTCCGGGAAGAGCGGCAAGCCGAACAGACAGGCACCGGAAGCAGGGTGACGGCCAGTCGGTCGACGGAACCCCGCCCAGGAGGCGCTCATGTCGAACCCGGCGCGAGCCCTCGTCCGCGTGGAGCCGTGCGCCGCACCGGTCCGCCCGCCCGCCGCCCGACCCGCTCCCCGGTGACGCCGCCGTCGCGGCCGCCGGAGGTCGCCGTCCCGTCCGAGGACCCCAGTGCCTCGGGCCGGAGCGGGGAGAGCCGCACGGACGCTCCCGCCGTGACCCCCCGACGCGCCGCGCCGACGGGACGGGCAGGAGGGGCGGGCAGGAGGGGCGGGAGAGACCGGACGGACCGGCCGACGGTCGCGCCGCCGGTGACCGCGGGCGGCCCCCGGCGACGGCGGGAACGCCCGTCGCGGACGGTGGCGGCATCACGCGCCCCCGCGAACGGCCGGTACGGCGCGGGCCTGACTCCGCACCGTGCCGCGCCGGACGGAAGCTCCCACGCTCGGCGGGGGCTTCCGTCGTGCCGGCCCCGCTCCGAGGCGCCGTACGTCCGCGCCCCCGAGAACCGGTCATGGGCGGAGCGCCACCGGACCCGGGTGGCACGAGTCCGCTCCTGCCCCGTGCTGCAGAGGAGGACCTTCATGAACGAACGGAACGGCGGTACGCCGGAGGACGAGCCGAGGGAGGCGCGCCGCGGCGGAAAGGCACGGGAGCCGGACCGCGGCACCGGTGCCGTCACCGGTGGGCAGGACGGGCGCGGCGAGACGGAGGAGGAGCGCGCGGACCGGCGCTGGCAGGAGCTCCTCCAGGAGATCCGGGTCGCCCAGACCGGCGTCCAGATCCTCCTCGGCTTCCTCCTCACCGTGGTGTTCACCCCGCCCTTCCGCGCCCTGGAACAGACCGACAAGACGGTCTACGTGGTGACGGTCGTCCTCGGGTCGCTGGCGACGGGTGCGCTGATCGGCCCCGTCTCCTTCCACCGGATCGTGGCGGGGCGGCGGGTCAAGCCCCAGGCCGTCGTCTGGGCCTCCCGGCTCACCTTCACCGGCATCCTGCTGCTGCTCGCGACGCTGACCGCCGCCCTCTTCCTCATCCTGCGGGTGGCGACGCACGACCCGTACGTGCCCTGGCTGGTCTCCGGTGTCCTCGCCTGGTACCTGATCTGCTGGTTCGCCCTGCCGCTGTGGGTCCGCACCCACTACGCCGACAGAAGCTGACCGGAGCACCACCCGGGAAGGCCCCACGGCCCGATGCGCGTACCGGCCCGGGACCGCCGCCGGCGGGGGAGGACGACGCGGAGGGGCGGCCCGCCGACCGGCGGGCCGCCCCATCTCCGTGCCGGACGAGGTGCCCCCGTCCGCCGGGTCAGTGCTTGAAGACGTCCTTCGCCTTCTCCTTCGCGCCGCGCGCGTCGCCCTTGGCCTGCTCGGCCCGGCCTTCCGCCTCGAGACGCTCGTCGTCGGTCATCCGGCCGACGGCCTCCTTGACCTTGCCCTTGGCCTGCTCGGCCTTGCCCTTCATCTTCTGCTCACCGGACACGAGGGATCGCTCCTTCTCCGTGCGACACATCTGACAACAGAACGCCTCACCGGAATCGGAGGGAACAAACCCATGGAAATCCGGCGCGGCACCGCTCAGCGCGCACCGGAGGGAAGGTTCTCCTTGATCTTGGCGATGGCGAAACCCCATCCTTGCGACACCGTCGGCTTCCCCGGCACGGCCACCTCCGCCGGGTTGGTCAGCACGTCGAGGAGGACCGGGCCGGGGAGGGCGAGCGCCTTGCGCACGGCCTCGTCCAGCTCGCCCGGCGCGGTGACACGGATGCCGGTCAGCCCGAGCGCCTCGGCCACCGCGGCGAAGTCGGGGTTGTCCAGTACCGTCCCGAACTCGGGGAGCCCGGCCTGCTCCTGCTCCAGCTTGACCATGCCCAGGCGGCGGTTGTCGAAGACGACGAGCTTCACCGGCAGCCGTTCGGAGCGGATGGTCATCAGGTCGCCGAGCAGCATGCCGAGGCCGCCGTCGCCGCAGAAGGCCACGACCTGCCGGTCCGGCGCCCACAGCTGCGCCCCGATGGCCTGGGGCATGGCGTTGGCCATGGAGCCGAGGTTGTACGAGCCGATCAGTCGGCGGGTGCCGCGCATCCGCACCAGCCGCGAGAGCCAGACGGTGGCCATTCCGGTGTCCGAGGTGAAGATCGCGTCGTCGGCGGCGTGGCGGTCGACGGCCGCCGCGAGGGCCTCGGGACGGATGTCCGCCTCCCGGTTGTCGAACACGGCCCGCACCCGGCCAAGGAGACGCCTGTCGTGGGCGGGATCGGCGAGGCCGGCCTGGCCCTTCCGCCAGTCCGCGTACCGCTCGCGGGCCTCGTCGAGGTGGGAGCGCGACGGGACGGGCGCCAGCAGCGGCAGCAGGGCCCGCAGCGTCGCGCCCACATCCCCGGCGAGCCCGATGTCCACGGGAACGCGGCGCCCGAGGTGCTCCTCACGGGCGTCGATCTGCACGACCCGGCAGTCCTCCGGATACCAGTCCCGGTAGGGGAAGTCCGTCCCGAGCATGATCAGCGTGTCGCAGGAGTCCATGGCGTGGGCGGCGGCCGGATTGCCGATGAGGCCGGTCTGGCCGACCTCGTACGGGTTGTCGTCCTCGAAGCCCTCCTTGCCCTTCAGGGTCAGCACCATCGGTGCCGACAGCAGGTCGGCGGCGCGCAGCACCTCCTCGCGTGCCTCCCGGGCGCCGCGCCCGACGAGGAGGGTGACGCGCGAGCCCCGGGCGATCGCCTCGGCGGCCTCGGCGAGCGCCGGGTCGTCGGGACGCGTGACGGCAGGGCGCGGCAGCGCGAACCGCGTCGGCCGGTCCTCCTCGACCTCCCGGTCGCCGAGGTCGCCGGGGACGGTCAGCACCGCAACGCCCCGCCCGGTCACGGCCGCCCGCACCGCGGACTCCAGCAGCCGGGGCATCTGGGACGGTGAGGTCACGGTGGCCCGGTACACGGCCACGTCCCGGAACAGGAGGTCGTTGTCGACTTCCTGGAAGTAGTCCCCGCCCATCTCCGACAGCGGCACCTGGCCGCAGATCGCCAGGACCGGCGCCCCGCTCTTGGCCGCGTCGTACAGTCCGTTCAGCAGGTGCACCGAGCCCGGTCCCACCGTGCCCATGCAGACGGCCAGTTCTCCGGAGAGCTGGGCGTGCGCTCCGGCGGCGAAGGCGGCCGCCTCCTCGTGGCGGAAGCCGGTCCAGCCGATGCCCTCGGTGGTGCGGATGGCGTCGGTGAGCGGATTGAGCGCGTCGCCGACCACGCCGAAGACGCGGCCGACACCGAGGTCCGCGAGCCCGTCGACGATCACCTGTGCGACGGTACGAGTCATGGGGTCTCCCTTCACTGTGGACGCCGACCGGTTCACCGGAGGGTGAACCGGTCCGGACGAGCCGCCTTCCCGTCGCCTGCCCAGGTGCCCGGAACCGATGCGGGCGACAGCAGCAGACCGGTGCCGGACCCGGTCCGCCCCCGTCCCGGACGGGCGCGGTCGAGCGCGGTCGAGCGCACGCGAGCGGAACGGGCGCGGCGAGACCCGCGGGCTCGGCTCCCCCGGGTTTAGCCTGCGGGAGTCCGGCGAGACGATGCCCATGAGTGCTTCGGAGAACACCGGAAGGAATCAGTTCCCCTGGACCGGCCCCTACGTCGTCCCGGACCAGCCCGGCCCGATGCGGGCGGACGACCCCGACGTGGACGAGGGATACGAGCCCGCCGCTCTCCGGGAGCCGCGCGTCCTGCCCGCGCCGTTCGCCGAGAAGGACCGCGCGGCCGCGTACGCGGCCCGCGGCGCCGGGCGCGGGCTGTGGGCCGCCGCGCGTGCGCACCCGACCGTGACGGCCGGTGCCGCGGCCGGTACGGCGGCCGCGCTCGCCCTCGCGTACGGCTGGGGGCACCGCGCCGGACGCCGGGCCGCGCGGCGCGAGCTGGGGCCGGTGGCCCTGCTCTTCGGGCGCCGCGGCTGAGCGGGCGGCGCTTCCCGCCCTCGTGGGAGGCCGGTACGCGTGTGTACGCCCTCCGGCCGTCCCTCTGCCTTTCGTCACCGTCCTCACGGAGGTAGATCCGCATGCTCCCCCTGCTTCTCGTCCTGCTTCTCGTCCTGCTCCTCTTCGGCGCCGGCTTCGCCGTCAAGGCGCTCTGGTGGATCGCCGTCATCGTGCTCGTCCTGTGGCTGCTGGGCTTCGTGGCCCGGCCGAAGGGCGGCACGGGCCGCTGGTACCGCTGGTAGGCGGCCCCCCGGCGCCCGCCCGCCCGTGGCGTGACCGAGCCCGGCACCTCCGTCGGAGAGTGCCGGGCTCGGTCGTGTGCTCAGCCGCTCAGCACCGAGTCGTCCTCGGGGCGCGCGCCCGGCAGGCGATGGCGGGCCGCGATCAGCGCCGCGTCCACGTCACGCGTACCGGTGGCGACGCACAGCGTGTACGCGAGGTCGTCCATACGCCGCCGTACTTCCTCGCCGCCGTTCTCGGCCTGGAGCACCTTGAGCGTCGTGTACTGCTCGATGAGATCGCGCAGGACCACGGGGTGGGCCATCAGCACGTACTGCTCCCCTCGTCGTCGGGGCGGGGGACCGCCCGGCTCGACGCCCGTGTACCCCGCCGGGGGTGTCGTACGCCCTCCGTCCAGGACCGGAGAGGACGGGTTCCGGCCGGATGACCGGCACCGCCCTCCTCTTGTCGATCACGGAGGGGTAGTGTCGTCATGATTGCCGTACGGCAACGATCGCGGCCGCCGGAGCCGGGTGCGACCCGCGCCATGCGCCGGACGACCGCTCTCCGGGTTCAGCCGTCCGACAGCCTCGAACGCCGGCTGGACCGGCTGCCGGCGCGCGGCGAGTCGGACACGGACGACGACACGTGCGTGGCCGGTGTCCAGGTGTCCCGACCCCGTCCTTCCGCCCCGAGACCGGCCCGACCCCCCATGGAAAGCAGGGAACATGCTCGAGCGAGAACCGAATCTGGATGTCGACGTCGAGATCCGCGACGACCGCACGGCGGTGCTGATCGTGGCGGGCGAGCTGGACATGGAGACGGCCGGCCGGCTGGAGGAACTCCTGACGGAACAGCTCGGCCAGGGGCGGCGCCGTCTCGTGCTGGACCTGTCCGCCCTCGACTTCATGGACTCCTCGGGGCTGAACGTCCTGATCAGAGCGGTCATCAAGGCGCGGGAGACGGGCGGCGACCTGTATCTCGCCGCGCCGACCCCGGCCGTGCGCCGCATCCTGGAGATCACCGGCGTGACGACGACGATCCCGCCGCACGACGGCGTGGCGGACGCGCTGGCCGCGGCCGGCGGCGCGAGATAGCGGGGCTCCGCACCGGCTCGTGGGGGTCGTCGAGGACGCCCTGAGGGAGCACTGCGGGGTGCTGCGGGTGGAACTCCGCCTGTCGGATCACGGTGTTCGCGCGGGGATCAGGCCGAACTGACGTCCTTCAGCAGCGTGCGGGCGGGTGACGAGGCGGCCGCTCCGCTCCCTCCCACGGCCTCGTGGAACCCGGTGAGCCCCCGCAGCAGCGCCTTGCGGTTCGCCGGCGACATGCCCGCGATGACCGCCAGCAGGGCCTCCTCGTGCTGCGCCCTGAGGTCCCGCAGGTACGCCTTGCCGCGCACGGTCAGGTGCAGCTCCAGCTGGCGCCGGCTCACCGGGCTGGGCAGCCGCTGCACGAAGCCCAGCGCCTCCAGCCGGTCGCACATGCGGCTCACCGAGGGCGGTGCGGAGCCGAGCACCTCGCCCAGGGTGCGCAGGCTGATGCCCTCCTCGCGGTCCAGGCTGTACAGCACGCGCAGCTGACTCGCCGAGACGGGTGTCGACGACACCATGTTCCGGCCGCGCTCCCACAGCACCTCCAGCAGCTCGACGAGCTCCCGGGCGGACTCTGCCGTCCGCTGCGGTTCCCGTGGCGGCGGGGCGGGGTTGCCGTTCATGCCTGCCGACCCTCCTCGGACGTCCCGGGCCGGGGACAGCGGCCTTGCGACGGTCCGGTCATCTCCACATCCAGCTCCGCTGTCGCGGCGCTCCTGGCGCCTTGCGATGCTTCCCCTCGGCCCTGGCCGGCCTGGGGGAGACCCCGTGCACCAGACGCCGCGGCCTGTCCCGCCCTGCTCCGTCGGAGTGGCCCTTGGCGACCACGGATTCACGACCCTGCGCCCCGTGGAGCCCGTCCAGACACCTGCCGGGGTGCCGCACGCGCCCGCGGACGCGGGCCCCGCCGGCCGCGTCTTCCGCACCCGGCAACCATATCTTTTCCGTGATGTCGGGCTCACGGCGACCGTTTGCCTGCCCGTCACGTCCGCGGCGACCGTTCGGCGTCCTGCCCGCGGACCGGTCCACCCCGGAGACCACCGCGAGCCTCGCCCGGGTCGCCGAGACCCTCGGACACGCACCGCCTGAAGGGCTCGGACGTCCCCCGGGCCGTCGTACGGGCGCTGCGCGGGACACCCCGTGGCGCGCCGGACGCCGTCCTCGTACGCTGTCTCGACCGGCGCGGCCACGAGGCCGGGCCGCCGGGCGAGGGACGGCACAGGGGCCCCACCCCGACCGCACCGGCGTCCCCGTGACGCGCTGTCGGCGGGTGTGACCCGCGTTGCGCGCGGTGTGGGAACCATGAACAGGGGAAAGGCGGGTACGAGGAGCCCAGCCGCCGACCCGGGACGAGGGGAGTACCAGCGCCATGACGGACGCGATCACCGCGGAGCGCGCGGTCCCGGAGCCCCTGCTGTCCGCGGGCGCCGTCTACGACGACGCCTCCCGCCGCGGGGCGATCGCCTCCGCCCGCGCCTTCACGGCCGAGTTCCTCGCGGCCGCCCCGAGCGTGCTGCCCGCACCGGTCCGCGAGGAGCGCGTCGAGCTCGCGCAGCTGGTGGTCAGCGAACTGGTCACCAACGCGATCCGGCACACGGCCGGCCCCTGCCGGCTCCTCCTCGAACTGGGCCGCGACGCCCTGGACATCTCGGTCTTCGACCAGGAGGCGGCCGCCCCCGTGCCCCGCGGACACGACCCCCGCCGCGTCGGTCAGCACGGCGTCGAGATCGTCGTCGCCGTCTGCGAGAGCCTGACGGTGGAGCCCGCCCCGGAGGGGAAGCGGGTCCGCGCCCGTCTCTCCCTCCTGCCGCAGTACGCCGGCACGGCGAAGCCGCCGGACCGGCCGTCGCGCTGACGCACCGGCACCTCACCGGCCCGCCGGGCGCCCCACGGCCCCCGGGGGACGCCGGAGGCCGCGATCCGACGGCCGGTCACCGGCGGTCGTCCGCCCGGCGGACCCGACGTTCCAGCGCATGCCGCTCGGCCTCGGTCAGGCCGCCCCACACGCCCGACGGCGGGTGCGGCTGCGCCAGGGCCGCACGCAGGCACGGCTCGCGCACCGGGCAGCGCCGGCACACCTTCTTGGCCTCCTCCGCCTGCGCGAGGGCGGGAGAGCCGGTCCCCACCGGGAAGAACAGATCGGGGTCGACCTCCTGGCAGGCCGCGGCCGCACGCCAGCCGTCCATGTGAGCCTCCTGGCACAAGAATGAGGGGATTGGTCTCCCCGTTCGCCTGACCGTTCGTCCGTCCGTGAAACCCGGGCGGGACCGCCTGGACCGAAGGCGACACCCCGGGCCGCGCGGCGGAGGACCCCGTTCCCGCGGGCTCCTGACGGCCTTTCACGACCTTCACCGAATCGCGACGGAATCGGCGCATCCGCCACGAGGGCACGAGGTGTAACAGGGACGGGACGGGTCAGGCGAAGACCGCACCCGCTCGCTGACAGCCCCTCAGCCGGAGGACCCCCATGCCCCAGCACCCCGTCGCGCCGCTTCCCGCACCGCGCGTCCTCACCCGGCCCATGGCCATGGCCCTGCTCACCCCGGACATGACGTTCCGGATCGACACCGTCGTCGGCTACGACTCCCGCGACCCCCACGCCCTGACCATCGCCTTCCACCTCCTCGGCGAGGACCCGGTGGTGTGGCGCGTCGACCGCGAGATGATCCTCACCGGATCCCTCCGGCCCACCGGCGACGGCGAGATCCGTCTCCGTCCCGACCCCGACGGGGGACTCCTCCTGCGGCTCGGGCCGACGGGACAGCGCGCCGTCGTCAGATGCGAGCGGGAGGCACTCGGCCGCTTCGTGCGCGACACCTTCGTCCTGGTGCCGCAGGGCACGGAGGAACGCCACATCGACTGGGGACCGCTGCTCGCGTCCCTGAGGCTGTGACGTGCGGTGCGCCGGACCGCCGTACGGGGACGACACCCGTCCCCTCACGGGGCCCGTGGCGCGGCTGCCTCAGCCGGGAAGGCCGGGGGCGGCCGGGCGGAAACAGGCCGTGACGTCCTTGCCCCGCGGACAGGGCCGGGTCCGCACGTCGTCGGCGAGCGCGTCGACCAGGAGCAGTCCGCGCCCGCCCAGCGCGCCGTCGTCCGGGCTGCGCTGCTCGGGAACCAGCGGCGAGGCGTCGTGCACGGTGACGTGCAGGCACTCCTCGTCCCAGGTGAGGATCAGCTGCGCGTCGCTGTGGGCGTGCACATGGGCGTTGGTGACGAGTTCGGAGACCGTCAGCACGACGGAGTCCGCCACGCCGGGAGCGGTACGGTCCCAGCCGAGCGCCGCCAGGTGCTCCCGCGTCCAGTCCCGGGCCGTCTTCACGCTGCTGCCCAACGGCAGCGACCGCGCCCAGCCGACGGCCCTCATCGAGGGATCCCGTGTCATGACTCTCCTTCGGACGACCGGTTCGAGTTCCGTGTGCCCTCGACCCGGAGGAAGGAACCGACCGGAAACACCCAGGAGTTGCCGGGTGTGGAAGTAAGAAGTCCGGGTACGCGAGAAGCCTCAGGGCCACGCGTCCCGACGAGGAACACACGTGAAAGGGGAAAGGTGTGACGGTCACCACGATGTCGACCACGGGAATCGAGTCCGGAGCGGGGACGCTGCCGCAGATCCCTGACACGTTGGCGGTCGCGCCCAAGGACGCGAGGGCCCTGTCGAAGGTCTTCTTCCAGGAGCTCGCGACGCTGGAGGAAGGGACGCACGAGTACCAGTACGCGCGCAACACCCTCATCGAGATGAACATGAGCCTGGTCCGCTACGCCGCCGGGCGGTTCCGCCACCGCGCCGACGAGATGGAGGACATCGTCCAGGTCGGCATGATCGGCCTGATCAAGGCGATCGACCGGTTCGAGCTGTCGCGTGAGGTCGAGTTCACCACCTTCGCCGTCCCCTACATCGTCGGCGAGATCAAGCGGTTCTTCCGGGACACCTCCTGGGCGGTGCACGTACCCCGCCGGCTCCAGGAGGCGCGGGTGGAGCTGGCCAAGGCGACCGAGGAACTCAGCACCCGCCTCGGCCGGATGCCGACGGTCAAGGAGCTGGCCGACCTGATGAGCCTCACCGAGGAGGAGGTCACCGAGGCGCGGCTGGCCTCCAACGGCTACAACTCCTCGTCGCTGGACGCCGCCCTCAGCGGCGAGGACGAGGACGGCGACGCCTCGCTGGCCGACTTCATCGGCACCGAGGACCCCGCCATGGCGCTGGTGGAGGACTTCCACTCGCTGGCCCCGCTCATCGCCGACCTCGACGAGCGCGACCGCCGGATCATCCACCTGCGGTTCGTCGAGGAACTGACCCAGGCCCAGATCGGTGAACGGCTGGGCTGCTCGCAGATGCACGTCTCGCGGCTGCTCGCGCGCACCGTGAAGCGCCTGCGCGAGGGCCTGCTGGGCACCGCCGCCGACTGACCCGGCCGGCCCGCCCGGGCGCGGTGCCCCGCCTCCCGCAGGAGCCCGGCCACCGGTCGGGCTCGAAGGCCGCCGTGCCGGGCCGGCTCGAAGGCCGCGGTGCCGGGCCGGCCGGCCGGGAAGCCGTGAACACGGCGCGGAGCCTGCGGTCGCGACCGCGCGGAAGGATGATGGGTCCATGGAAGGGCTGCCTTTCACTCCTCCCGCCGGGGCGGACGAAGGCGGGCCGCTCGGTCCGCCCCCGGCCGCCTTCGCCCTGCTCGCCGCGGACGGAGTGCTCGTCGGGTGGAGCCGCGAGGCCGAAGCCCTCCTGGGGTATCCCGCCGCCGAGGTCCTGGGGCGCCGGGCGGCCGACCTGCTCGTCACCCCGCACAGCGATCGCCACGGACCGGACGAGCGGGGGCCGGGCCAGCGGCCGCGGCTCGACGGGACAGGCAGTGCCGTCGTCGACGTGCGCCATCGCAGCGGACACACCGTACGTGTGGCGGTGACCCTGCGCCCCCTGACCTCCGGCGCCGACGGGGACCCCGCCGGCCGGTCCCCGTCCGCCGTCCTCGTGGCGGCCGAGCTGGAGCAGCTGCGCTGGTGGGAGACCCGGCAGGCGATGCTGCAGGGGCTCGTGACCCAGTCGCCGGTGACACTGACCATCTACGGACCGGGCGCGCGCCTCCTGTGGGCCAACGCGTCCAGTGTCCGGGAGCTCGGCGGCGACCTCACGGCGTCACTGGGCCGCTCCATGACCGAACTCTTTCCCGGCGATGTCCTCACCACCCAGCATCCGGAGCCGCCCGAGGACTTCGTCCAGCAGATCCTCGACACCGGTGAACCGGTCATCGACGTGCATTTTCGAGGCCGGGCCCCGGCCGACCCCCGCCGTGAGCGCGTCTGGTCCTCGTCCTACTTCCGTCTCCTTGACGGCAGGGGAGAGCCGGTGGGGGTGTGCGAACAGTCCATCGACGTCACCGACCACTACCGCGCGCAGCAGCGCCTCGCCCTCCTCGCGGAGGCCGGTGCCCGGATCGGTGCGTCGCTCGACCCGTTCGGAACGGCGGCGGAGCTCGCCGAGACCGCCGTGCCGCGGTACGCGGACACCGTGCTGGTCGACGTGGCGGCGGAGGTGCTCGCGGGGGAGGAACCGAGGCCCGCCGCGGCGTGGGACCTGGTACGCGTGGCCGATTCCGACGGAGACCCCTCCCGGGTGGGCGAGCGGGTCTCGTACGCCGCCGGAACGCCGCAGGCCGAGAGTCTGGCCGGGCGCCGTGCGACCGTGGAGGCCGAGGTCGCGCCGACACGGCTGTACGTCCCGCTGATCGTGAGAGGGACGCCCTGGGGCCTCGTCACCTTCGTGCGGGGCGGCGAATCGGAACCCTTCGACGACGGCGATCGGGCGGTGGCGAAGGAGCTGGCGTCGCGGGCCGCCGTGTGCATCGACAACGCCCGGCGGTACCGCCGGGAGCACACCGCCGCGTTCACGCTCCAGCGCAGTCTGCTGCCCCGGTCGCTGCCCGAGCTGAGCGCCGTCGAGGCGGCGAGCCGCTACCTGCCCGCCGACAGCCACCTCGGCGCCGGCGGCGACTGGTACGACGTCATTCCGCTGTCCGGCGCGCGGGTCGGACTCGTCGTGGGGGACGTCGTCGGCCACGGGCTGGGGGCCGCCGCCACCATGGGGCGCTTGCGCGCCATGGTGCGCACCCTGGCGGAACTGGACCTCGCGCCCGACGAACTCCTCGCCCGGCTGAACGATCAGGTCGGCAAGGACGCGACCGACCAGAACGCGCGGGGACCGGACGACAGCGGCGCCGTCGGAGCGACGTGCCTGTACGGAATCTACGATCCGGCTTCCCGGACGAGCACCTGGGCGGCGGCGGGACACCTGGCGCCGGCCGTGCTGCAGCCGCACGGCGCCGTCGGCTTCCTCCGCCTGCCGCCCGGGCCTCCTCTGGGCGTGGGACGGCTTCCGTACGAGAGCACGGAGGTGGAGCTCGCCGCGGGAAGCCTGGTCGTGCTGTTCACCGACGGCCTCGTGGAGGCCCGGGGGCAGGGCATCGCAGAGGGATCGGACCGCCTGGCGGCCGTGCTCGGGGAGCGACCAGGATCGTCGGCGGAGCTGTTGTGCGCCCAGATCGTCGCGCAGCTGGTGCCCGACCACGTGCGGGACGACGCGACGCTGCTCGTCGTACGCACCCGTGCGCTGGACGCACACCAGGTGGCGGCCTGGGAGCTGCCCCCGGACCCCGCGCTCGTCGCGCGCGCACGTGCGATGGCCGCGGAACAGCTCGGGCGGTGGGGACTGGACGATCTGGCCTTCACCACGGAACTGGTGGTCAGCGAGCTGGTCACCAACGCGATCCGCCACGCCTCCGGCCCGATCGGTCTGCGCCTCATCCGGGACCGCACTCTCATCTGTGAGGTCTCCGACTCGCAGCACACCTCACCGCACGCCCGTTACGCCGGCAACGACGAGGAGGGCGGACGCGGACTGTTCATGGTCGCCCAGCTCACCGACCACTGGGGTACGCGTTACATGCCCGCAGGCAAGACGATCTGGGCGGAACAGGCCTTGCCCGTGCCGTGACGGCCGCCAGGCCACCCGTCGTCGGCCGCCCGCCGTGGAGGTCAGGGTGCGTGCAGGCGTACGGCCAGGGCGGCGATGTCGTCGTCGAGGCTCCCCCTGCTGTGGCGGAGGAGCTCGTGGTGCAGGGCCGTGAGTAGATCACGGGGAGGTGTGGGGGGCTGTCGGCGCATCCACGCCGTCAAGGGGAAGAACTCGCCGTCCCGGGCGCGGGTCTCGGCGATCCCGTCCGTGTAGAGGAGCAGGAGTTCCCCGGGAGCGAAGTCGAAGGTGTCCCCGCGGTACTGGTCGCCGATCAGTTCCGCGAGGCTGAGCAGGGGCGACGGGACGGACGGCTCGAGGGCGCGTACGCCTTCCACGCTGTGGATGAGGGGCGGGGGGTGTCCGCAGTTGACGATGGTGATGCGGCTGCCCCGGTGCGGGACCTCGACGAGCAGCGCGGTGGCGAAGCGTTCCATCGGTGCCTCGGGCGGATGGGCGGCGTTGTGCCGGGCACAGCTGGCGTCGAGCCTGCGGGCGATGTCCGTCATGGACGCCTCGCCGTGTGCCGCCTCCCGGAAGGCGTTGACGATCGCCGCGGCGGCCCCCACCGCCGGCAGGCCCTTGCCCCGTACGTCGCCGATGAGCAGCCGCACCCCGTACGGGGTGTCGACCACCTCGTAGAAGTCCCCGCCGATGCGGGCCTCCGCGGCGGCGGCGAGGTACAGCGACTCGATCTCGACGTTGCGGAAACGGTGCGGCAGGGGCCGCAGCACCACCTGCTGGGCAGCGTCGGCGACGAGCCGTACCTGGAACAGCGTGCGCTCCCGTTGCAGCCGGACATGGCTGCCGTACGCGGCGGCCACGGTGACCGCGACGATCCCGCCGCCCGTCCACCACGTCCCGAGATCGGGGAAGACGAGGCTGAGGCCGATCATCAGGAGGAGGCAGACGGTCCCGAGGAGGACGGTCGGGAGGACCGGCCACATGGCGGCGGCCAGGGCCGGCGCCGCGGGCAGGAGACGGCTGAAGGCCATCTCCGGCGGCGTGGCGTACGCCAGGCTGGCGATCACGACGGTCAGGATCACCGGCGACAGCCGTACGAGCCTGCCGTAGCCGTGGCTTCGACGGAGGCCCGGCCGTCCGGACTCGATCATGAATCCCAGAGTATCCGCGAGGAGCCTGCCCAGCGACGCGACGAGCGGGCTGCGCCCGCTGCGCATGCTCCATGTCGTCGCGAGTGCCGCGGCCACCGGTGTGAGGCCAGGACCGGCGGGTGCACGCCTGGTCAGGAGCGCCCTTGGCGGCCCTCAGCTCGAGACGGCCTCGGCCCAGCCGCGGTTGACGGTCCTTCTTGCCTTCTCCCTCTGCGCCTCCGTGGGAAACGTCGGCGTGCCCTCGACCGTCGGCAGTTTCTCGGCGGCGGCCTTGTCGAGGGTGCCGTCCTTCTCCATGGCGTCCATGAGGACGGGGCGTGCATAGGCGCCGAGCCGGAGGTTCTGACCTTCCGGGCTGAAGACGTACTCCTGCCACAGACGTGCCGCCGCGGGGTGCGGAGCGTCTTTGTTCACCCCGTTCGCGTAGTACTGGGCGAAGCTGCCGTCGAAGGGGATGGCGGTGCGCCAGTCGACGTCCGTGCCGTTCTTCCGGAACGCGTCGGCGTATCCGAGGTTGAGGAAGTCCCAGTCGATGCTGATGGGGGTCTGGCCCTTCGCGATCGTGGCCGGGGTGGATTCGACCGGGATGAAGTTGCCGTTCTTGCTGAGCTCGGCGAAGAAGTCGATGCCGGGCTGGACGTCGTCGAAGGAACCCCCGTTCGCCAGGGCCGCCGCGTAGACCCCGGCGAAGGCGGAGCCGGATCTGGTGGGGTCGCCGTTGAGCGCGACCTTGCCTTTGTACTCGGGCCTGCGTAGGTCGGCGAAGGTCGCGGGGCAGGTCGTGACGCGCTTGGCGTCACAGCCGATCGAGATGTAACCGCCGTAGTTGTTGTACCAGCGGGCCCGGTCGTCCTTCTGTTCCCTGGGGATCTCGTCGTAGGCGGCGACCTTGTACGGAGCGAGCAGGCCCTGACGTG
This sequence comes from Streptomyces sp. NPDC127114, assembly GCF_042677525.1. Lineage (NCBI taxonomy): Bacteria > Bacillati > Actinomycetota > Actinomycetes > Kitasatosporales > Streptomycetaceae > Streptomyces > Streptomyces sp. NPDC127114. The sequence goes on along the minus strand of NZ_JBHXTJ010000001.1, from coordinate 421,483 downwards.
CCGCGGACTGCGCGAACGAGCCCCCCACGTCGATCACGTCGGGGGCGCGGCCGCCCCGGTGCTCCTTCAGGGCGTTGATCTCGTCCTGGCTGGTGCCTTCAGGGTTCTCCACCGTGACCCTGATCCCGTACTTCTTCTGGAAGCCGTCGATCAGTGCGCCGTAGTTGGCCCAGTCGCTCGGGAGCGCGATCGTGTGGAGCGAGCCCTCTTTCTTCGCCGCTGCGGTCAGTGCCGCCATGCCGCCGGCGTCCGCGGCGGAGGTGGCCACCGCGGGTGCCCTGGGCGCGGTGGCGGGTTTGTCTCCGCAGGCGCCGAGGGGCGCCGCGAGGACCAGGCAGGCGGCGACGAAGGCTGTCGGGAGACGAGGTGTGGGCACGAAGGCTCCGTAACGGGCGGTCGCGTACTGATCGAGGCCAGCGTACGTTCGGCGGCCTCGGCGGCGCAGTCCCAGACGGTGTGTCCGCTGTCTTCCCTGCGGCTGCCGTACCGGCGCGTTCTCAGAACCCCTCGTCGTCCCACCCGGCCAGGAGCGCCTCCCCGAGATCCATGGCGGGCGGTGCGGCCCCGTCGTGGAGGGCCTGCTCGCTCCAGATGATCTTGCCGCGGGCGGTGTAGCGGGTGCCCCAGCGTTCGGCGAACTGCGCGACGAGGAACAGGCCGCGGCCGCCCTCGTCGGTGGCCTCGGCCCGGCGCAGGTGCGGGGAGGTGCTGGACCCGTCGGAGACCTCGCAGACCAGGCTGCGGTCGTACAGCAGCCTCACCCGGATGGGCTCGGTGCCGTAGCGGATGGCGTTGGTCAGCAGCTCGCTGAGGATGAGTTCCGTGGTGAAGGCGATCTCCTCCAGACCCCAGTCCGCCAGTCGGCGGGCGCAGGCGTTGCGCACCGGGGACACCGCCGCAGGGTCGGGCCGCACGTCCCACTCGGCGATCCGAGCCGGGTCCAGTCGGCGGGTGCGGGCCACCAGCAGCGCGACGTCGTCGCCGGGCCTGGTGGGCAGCATCGCGTCGATCACCGCGGTGCAGGTGTCCTCCGCGGTGCGGGCGGGTCCGGCCAGAGCGGCGCGCAGCGCTGCCAGGCCCGCGTCCGCATCGCGGTCGCGGCTCTCGATCAGCCCGTCGGTGAAGAGTGCCAGCCGGGAGCCTTCGGGCAGGGTGACCGTCATGGCCTCCATGGGCAGGCCCTCGCCCAGGCCCAGCGGCGGGGAGATCGGCACCTCGGGGAAGGACACGGTTCCGTCGGGCCGGACCAGAGCGGGGCCCGGATGTCCGGCGGTGGCGGCCGTCATCTGCCCCGAGACGGGATCGTAGATGGCGCACAGGCAGGTGGCTCCGGTGATCCCCTGCCACTCCTGCTCGTCGGTGTCGATGTGGGCGACCAGCTCGTCCAGGTGGCTCAGGAGTTCGTCCGGGGGCAGGTCGAGGGTGGAGAAGTTGTACACGGCGGTGCGCAGGCGGCCCATGGTGGCGGCCGCGTGGAGACCGTGGCCGACGACGTCGCCGACGACCAGGGCCACCCGGGTGCCGGGCAGCGGGATGACGTCGAACCAGTCACCGCCCACACCGGCCTGGGCGGCCAGATACCGGTGCGCGACCTCGACGGCGGACTGCTCCGGTACGCCCCGGGGTAGCAGGCTGCGTTGCAGGGTGACGGCCATCGTGTGCTCGCGGGTGTAGCGGCGGGCATTGTCGACGGCCAGCGCCGCCCGGGCGGTCAGCTCCTCGGCGAAGGACACGTCCTCCTCGTCGAACGGCGGGGAGTCCTGCCCCCGCCAGTAGCCCGCCATCCCCAGCACCACGCCCCGGGCCCGCAGGGGCACGGCGATCAAGGAGTGGATGCCGCGGTCCAGGATCCGCAGGGCGTTGGCCGGGTCCTGGGTCCGCCAGCCGTGGGTGGTGCGCAGGTCCGCCTCCAGGACCGCACGGCCGGCGGCCAGCCCGGCCGCCATGGGGCTGGTGGGAACGAACCGGATCAGCCGGCCGACGGGGTACAGCGGGTGGTCGCCCTGGAGGCCGACGGCGGCGGTGCGGCGCATCTCGGTGCTCGCTTCGGGCGGCTCCTCGCCGCGCAGCACCGGGTCCAGCAGGTCGACCGTGACCACGTCGGCGAACCGTGGGGCCGCCACCTCCGCCAGCTCCTCCGCGGTGCGCTCGACGTTCAGCGTCGTTCCCACCCGCACCCCCGCGTCGTAGAGCAACTGCAGCCGCTCGCGGGCCACCTCGGCTCTGCCGGAGAGTGCCCGCAGCTCGGTGGTGTCCCGCAGCGTGACGACGGTCCCGGCCTGCCCGTAGGGGGCGGTGCGGCGGATGTTCACCGACAGCAGCCGATCGGCTGCCATGTGCAGCTCGTCGGTCGCGGAACGGCCCGATGCGATCGGCTCGGCGATCCCCTGCTCCAGACCCAGGTCCGTGACGGGGAGGCCTTCCGCGTCCACGGGCAGACGCAGCAGCCGCCGCGCCTCGTCATTGGCCAGCAGCAGCCGTCCGCCGCCGCCGACGATCAGCACGCCCTCCCGCACCGCGTGCAGCACCGCGTCGTGGTGCTCGTACATCCTCGTCATCTCGGCCGGTCCCAGGCCGTGGGTCAGGCGCAGCAGCCGACGGCTCACCAGAGCGGTTCCGCCCGCGGACAGGGCGAGCACCGCGGCTCCACTGCCGAGGACGACCGGCAGCTGCCGGTTCACCATGCTCTGGACGTTCTGGACCGTGACCGGGGAGGAGACGATGGCGATGACGCGGCCGTCGGAGTCCTTGACGGGGACCACCGAGACCACGGACTGCCCCAGGGACCCTTCGAACGTCTCGGTGAACGACTTGCCGGCCGCCGCCTCGGAGAAGGGGCCGACGACGTGCTTCCCGATCTGCCGCGGGTCGCTGTGGGCGAGGGTGACCCCGGAGAGTGTGTACACGTTGATGCCGTCGACCCCGGCGATCTTCCGGGCCGCCTCGGCGCTCGGCTGGAGCACCGCGCTCGGATGGGGGCTGCGCAGGGCCGCGACGATTCCCGGGGATTCCGCGAACGTTCCGGCGGCGGCGAGCGTACGGTGCCGGGCGTCCACCATGCCGGCGCTCCCGGCTTGCACCACGAGCGCCACCACCGCGGCGGCGACGAGCAGCACCACCACGGCCAGCTGCAGGAGGAACACCTCGCCGGCCACGCTGCGCACGCTCAGAAGGGAGGACAGACGCTGCGGCCGCCGCGCCCTTCCCTTGGCGGGCCGGGCGTGCTCCTGACGCTCCTGGTGGCTTCCTGAGGGGGGATGCCGAGGGGGAGGGGAAGAGCTCGTGGTCGAGCCGAGCAGGCGACGTCGGACGTGTCCAAGTAGGTCGCTCATACTCCATTTTCTAACCTCTATGAGCCGTCGGCAGCGGGGAGCGACGGTCGACGAGCCCCCCCTCCGCGGAGCGAGTCCTCGCCACGGCGCACCTCGCGCCGCGGAATGCCCGTGGTGTCCGGATAATGGATGGAACGGCGAGTGGAAGGGGACAGCTCGTGCCATCGGCTCGGCCGGGGGGCGAGGAGACCCACGGCCCGTTCTGGTCCGAGCCGGGGACGCTGCTCGAGCACGTGCCCGTGGCCGTCTTCGGCCTCGATGACGGGGACCTGGTCTGTTACTGGGGGCCCGGCGCGCGGGACCTTTTCGGATACGACGCCACCGCCGTTCTGTCGAAGCCCGGCGCCGTTCTCTTCGCCGACGGGCCCCCGGGCGCCCCCGATCCGTGCTCCCGGCTGACCGAGCGAGGCCGGACCCAGGGGTACTGGAGGGGGCGGCTGCCGGCCCGGCATCGTGACGGCACCGGCTTCGACTGCGGCTTCCGTGCCTTCTCCGTGACCGGATCCGGCGGACCTTCGGTGGTGATGGTCCTGGCGAGCCGGAGTGACGAGCTCGATCGGGTCAAGACCAACCTCGCCTTCCTCGACGCCCTCTTCGAGACCTGCCCCATCGGTCTGGTCATGCTCGACCAGGACCTCCGGTACGTCCACCTCAACCAGGCGCTCGCCGACATGGACGGTCTGCCGATCGAGGCCCACCTCGGGCGGCGCATGGACGAAATCATGATCATGTCCGACGGCGGCGAGTACCAGCGCATGCTCCGCGGGGTCGCCCTGGGCGGAGCACCGGTCGTGGGGACCCTGGTGGGCATGCGTCCGCGGGGGCATCCGGACCGTGATCAGGTGCGGTCGGTGAGTTTCTTCCCCCTGAGCCAGGCGGCCGGCTCGCGTCCCGGAGTGGGCGGGCTGATGCTGGACGTGACCGACCGGGAACAGGCCATCCTGGAAGCCACCGCCAGCCGTCGGCGGCTGGCTCTGCTGGACGGGGCCTCCACTCGCATCGGGACCACCCTGGACGTGAACGTCACCGCCCAGGAGCTGGTCGACGCTTCGATGCCGGACTTCTGCGACGGCGCCGTGGTCGAGGTCGTGGAGTGGATGGACGAGGCAGAGGACTTTGACCCCGCGCGACCGCTGTTCACCCGCAGAATCGCCTCCGGCACGATCCTGCCCCCTCCGGCCACCGAACTCGTGAGCGGGGTGGAGAGGGGGCGGTATCGGCCCGGCTCCGTCATCCACGACATGCTGAGGTCCGGTCGCGCCGTCTCCGCCGTGGTGAACGAGGAGTTCCTGGCCCGGACCGTCCTCATCGAGTCACGCTCACGGCTCTTCGCCGAGAGCGGGTTGGCCTGCGTCCTCCTTGCCCCGCTCATCGCCAGGGGTACGGTCCAGGGAATCGCCATGTTCGGCCGGTCCACGGGCCGGCGGGCCTTCACCCAGGACGATGTCAGCCTGGCCAGTGAGCTCGCCTCACGGGCTGCGATCTGCCTGGACAACGCCCGCCTGTACAGCCGCGTCCAGGACATCGCCCTCACCCTGCAGAGGGCGTTGTTGCCCAGCGCGTTGGCGACCAGCCCGTACGTGGACGTGGCCCACCGGTACGTACCCGGCAGCCGGATCACCGAGGTCGGCGGCGACTGGTACGACGTGATCAGCCTGCCCGACGGCCGAGTCGCTCTGGTGGTGGGCGACGTGATGGGGCACGGTGTGTCGGCCGCCGCAGCCATGGGCCGCCTGCGTATCACCACCAAGGCCCTGGCCAGGCACGACAGCGAGCCCGACGACCTCCTCACCGAGCTCGACGCATGCGCCCAGGAGGCCGGCATCGAGCTGGCGACGTGCCTGTACATTGTCTACGACCCGAAGAGCGGACGCGCCCGCATCGCCGGCGCCGGCCACCCCCCGCCCCTGGTACTCCGGCCGGACGGCACGGTGGAGACCATCGACGACGTCCTGGGAATCCCTCTCGGCGTCGGCGGCTGTCCTTTCCGGACGATCGAGATCGAACTCCCCGGGAACGCGAGTCTCGCCCTGTACACCGACGGCCTCATCGAGACACGAGGCGCGGACCTCGACGCCGGCCTGAAGGCATTGCGCGCCGAACTGGGCAGAGCCCCGGGCCCCTTGGAAGCAACCGCGGACCGCATCCTCGCGAGCCTGCTGCCCGCCCAGCCGGCCGACGACGCGGTCCTGGTCCTCGCCCGCGTCCGCCGCGCCCGTTGAGGAGGCGTCGAGTCTCGTGTGTCTTCCGCAGCAGGTCATGGCCGGTGCCTGGTCGGTGGTGCCACAACAGCCTTGGTCGGCGCGGGCGTCCATGTCGGGAGCCCCCTCCCCAAGGACAAGCGATGTTCCTCACAGTCTTCGAGTCGGGCGCACGCCGGTTGTAGAGTAAAGACCGCCTTTGACCTGCAGAAAGCAGGCAGGGAGCCGTCATCCAGGAGTCCAAAGTGCTGCGCACCATGTTCAAGTCCAAGATCTAGCATTTGGGTGTTGTGGCAGGTCAGGGCCCTGATTGCTGCCTCCAGGTCAGCAAAGGTCAGCATCGGTCGCGGAACGTCCCTGCTTGCTGACCAGATGGCCGCCATGACGGGGGACCTGGGCACAGGTGCCTGGCTCCCGCTGGGGACGTTGGATGCCGCCTGCTCCCTGCGGCCGCTACCGCGACCTCGCCCGCCCCGGTGTCCTTCTCGTCCATTGCGCCGGCGCCACGAGCCTTGGCTTCGGCAACGTCGTCATTTCCGACACCGAGACCGAAGCCGCAGCCGACTCCACTGCGGCGGCCCTCCGAGTAGCCTGCTGCGTCATGATCACCGCGCCCGCGAGCGGGGCCGGTCCCGGGTCTGCAGGGCAGCCGGTTGCCGCGCCACCTCGGGGGCCTGCACGGGTAGGCGATGATGCGCTAAGCACCCACTGGGTGAGATGTCCGAGGGAAGGGCGGGCGCCCGCCCGACGTACGTACGACAGGGGACCCCCGTATCCGCCATGCCGCCGCCTCCCAGCAGTGATACTGGATGCATGGATACGACGACCACCGCGCCCCGCGCCGAGGTGCTGCGGGACCGCTACCGCAGCCGACTGCCCGAGCGCTTGCAGGAGCTGGCCGGTCCCGTCGAGGGCAATGTCGACCTGCCGCTCCACATCGTCTGGTCCGGGCGGACGAGCTACAGCCTGGACCGTCCGAAGTCCCGCATGACGCTCTACCGGACCGTCCTCGCCGAAGGACTGCGTGAGGACCTGGTGGCCCTCCTGCACCACCGGCTGCTTACCGAGCAGTGGCCCGTGCTGCGGCGCTTGATCAGTCCCTACATCCGTGAGGTCTGGGAGGACGGCTTCCCCGAGCTGCTCCGCGCCGCTCCGGCCGACACGACCGCCGCGTGAAGCTCACTCGGCTCCACGAGCGTCTCCTCGCCGACATCCTCGACCTCGGCTCCCCCTACCCTCTGGTCCTCACCGGCGGATACGCCGTGCAGGCCCACGGTCTGGTCGAACGCTTCAGCCGTGACCTCGACGTCGCGACCGAGAACCCCGCTCCGATGCAGGAGATCGTCGCCTCCCTCACAGCCGGCCTCAGCGCGCGCGGATGGCGGACCACGCACGTCCAGACCGATCCGCTCAGCGGCCGGTTTCTCGTCACCGATCTGGACACCGGCGAGGAGTGTGAGGTCGATGTCCTCAAGGAGGCGTTCTGGGCTCAGCCTGCCCAGACCCCGTACGGCCCGGTTCTTTCCCTCGACGACGTGATCGGCACCAAGGTTCGTGCCCTCGCCGACCGCGGTACCGTCCGTGACCTCATCGACGTCCAGGCTGCCTCCCGCCACCGCTCCACCGCCGACCTCGAATCCCTGGGCCGCCGTCGCGCCCACGACGAGTTCAGCCTCGAAGACCTCCGGGACCGGCTGATCGGCGCTGACTGGTACGAGGATGAGGACTACACCGCATACGGGCTCACCTCCCGGCAGATCGAAGAACTCAAGGCGTGGGCGCTGGAGTGGGCGGAGGATCTGGGTGCGCGGATCCATGACGAGAACGCCTGAGAGGCGGTCATCGCGTCCGCCGTTGCAACGAGAGGATGCGGTGTAGCCAGCAGGTTCCAACCCGAAGTCGTCCACGGTGGGTAGCTGCCCTGCACGGTGGATGTGCATGGCGGCCGCGCGATACCCCGCAGTGGACTCATGAGGAAACCGGGCTGCGGTAACGGTCAAACACCGCATCCCGCTCACACTCCCAGGTCCAGCCCGGGTCCCGACGGTGGAACTCGGTAACGGCCAGCTCGAAGAATTGGTCGGAAGGCTTCCGGCTGGATCCATTGACTACCAGTGCTGACAGCATCGGCTCGGGACCGGTGCTGTCCCGGCGGCAGACGTCTGCGAGCAGAAGCGAGATCATCCGGCTGTGGTAGTGCACCCGGTGCTCCGGTGCCACGGCCTCGCTCAGCGCCTTGTAGGTATCGGTCCGGCCCTCTCGGGCCCACCCCTTCAGAAACGCCACCATGGCGTCCCGGGCAGGCGTGTAGTCCGCATCTCCACACTTCATGCTCGAAGGCACGGACGCCGACGGTAGTTGCCAGGGTGACCTGCTCGTCAAGTGCTCCGAGTTCCGCCTCCGGCCCGGCACAAGGCAAGATGGCCTTCGCAGAGCGAGGTGGGGGGAAAGGCCTGTGGTGGCGACGGCGAAGCCGCAGCTCGTGTTCGTGCACGGCATCGGCGGGCTCCGTGACGCGGAGACGGAACGGCGGCAGTGGCTGGGGGCGCTGGCCACCGGTGCGCGGAGGGCTGGGCACGCGGAATCGGTCTCGGCGCTGACTCAGGACTGGCTCGCGGACACGAGGTTCGCGGACTACAGCCCTCTGCTCACTCCCCGCGGTGCTCAAGGAGGAGTGGCCGAGGGGACGTTGGATCCGCCGGACGAGGAGTTTCTCTCCGGTCTGCTCGACGCAATGGTGGAGGAGCTTTCCGAGCGATTCCCGCCGGAGACCAGCCCGCGCGAGGCCCGGGTCGTCGGACAGGCCCGGCACCATCTCGACGCCCTCGCCTCTGGCAGCCGGGCCCAGGGGCCGGGGGAGTTCGGGCGCCGGCTGGTGTGGGTGACCACGACCCTGCTCCAGCTTCCGGGCCTGCGGCAGACAGCGCAGTGGCTGAACGGGCAGGTGTTCGCGCTGCACCTCGCCCAGGTAGCCCGCTACTTGAACCGGCGGGGTGCCAAGGCCGCCCTCGGCGCGGCCGTCCGGGCCCGGGTGCTGGACGACTGGGATCCTTCCCGCCCGCTCGTCGTCGTCGCGCACTCTCTCGGGACCGTCGTGGCGTACGAGGCACTGCACGAGTACGAGGGGCAAGTCGCCCTGTGGGTGACGCTCGGCTCCCCCCTCGCCCTCGGCGGTGTGGTCCTCCAACGCCTCGTGCCCCGGCCGCCGTCCTGCCCGGAGAACGTGGGCGCGTGGCTGAACTTCTGGGACCGTGACGACGTCATCGTCGGCCGCCCCCGGCTGGCGGACTGGATTGCGCCGAGCACCCGGGGCGTGAAGGCCGAGACCGCCCCCGTGAGGTCCGGCGGGCTGTGGACCCACACGGCCACCAAGTACCTAGAGCACGCAGAGGTGGCCGGGCCGATCGTGGAGGCGCTGCTGCCGTGACGGCCCTCACCCCACCGACACCGCCCCGCCATGTGCTGGTGGTCGCCGCGCAGTGCACCGGCGCGGAGGAACTGCCGGGCCTGGAAGAGGCCGCACACAGGCTGCACCGGGTGCTGGTCGACCCGGACATCGGCGCCTGCGTCGACCGGGGCGAGGGCGACACCGGTTCCCTGCTCGTCGGCACCGCTCTGGGGAAGGCCCGGGTCGAGGCGGCCCTCGCGACCGCGCTCGCCCGGGCTAAGGCCGACGGCGGCCCGCTGGTGCTGGCGCTGCTAGGCCATGGGACGGGCGGCTGCGGCGGCCCGCTGTACTTTGTCACCTCGGGCAGCGGGCGGGACCCGGCGATCGGGCAGCTGGACGTGCCGTCCGCGCTCGGCACCGTCGCCAACGAGCCCGGCCTCAGCGGCCTGATGGCTGTGGTCGACACCTGCCACGCCGCCGCCGCACTGCCGGGGGCACAGTCCGCGACGGCCGGACTCCAGCAGGGCGCCCTGCGCCTGTCCTTGCTCTTCGCCGCCTCCGCCCACCTGCCGGCGTGGGATATGAGCCTGAGCGTCCGGCTCGCCGAACTGCTAGAGAAGGGAGTGGCGGACGCGGGGGAGTACCTGACGGTCGACGAGCGGCTGATCGAGGAGCTGCGCGACCGCATCACCGTCCAAGAACCCGGCGGCTGTACCTTCAACGGCTCCCCCGTGCCCGGACGATCCCTCTGGCTGGCCCGCAACGTCCAGGCCGCCACGGGCCGTTCCGCCAGCAGCCTGGGCTCGACGGCGTATGCGAGGATGCGAAAGGTGCTGCGCCCGCTGGACGGCACGGACGCGATCGACAGCGCGAAACAACTGGCCGACTGGCTGGCCGGGTTGGGGCAGGAGGGCCGGGGCCGGCCCGCCGTCCGGCGGGTGCTGGAGTTCCAGCGGGATCTACGCACATGCGAGGTCACTCTCACCGTCCTGGAGGAGACCTTCGGCACCGCCCTGACCCACGACCTGCTCCGCAAGGCGGCTGCGCGCAGCGGCTTCCCGCTGGACGTAGTGGTCCAGGTGCCCTGTTCGTCCCTTCGAGACCTGGTCGAGTACGCCGTGCTCGACGCGTCCACCGTCGCCCCCGATCGCCAGCTCCGGATGCTGGTGCACTTCGTCGCGGCCCTCGCCCATCTGACCGGTCCGGGCGAGCTCCTCCCGGAGCGGCTGACGACCTGGGGCACCCAGTTGGGCGTCACGACCTCGCTGAACAGCCGGCTGCGAGAACTGGCCCGGGCGACACCCCGCCTGGTCCTGGTGCTTGCCGACGATGGCGGTGCGGACGTCGTCCGGGTGGACGCGTCACTGCTGTTCGGCTCGGCCGTGGTCCACACCGGGGACTTCCCGTGCGGGCCCAGCCGGGACGCCTTGGTGCGCGCGTTGGACGAAGCGGTCGGCTGGGCCCTGTCCTGGCTGAGCGCGGCGGGCGCGCAGCTGCTGGCGATCGACGTGTCGGTCCCCACTTCCCTGCTGCTGGACTCCCCGCCGGAGGAGTGGCGGGTGGTACGGGGCCGCCGCATGCTCGGAGTGGACTACGACGTCACCACCCGCTGGTCGGGCCTGCTGACACCGCCGCCCGGCGTCCGACTCGACGACCTGCTGCACACCGGCAGTCAGCTTCTGACCTCGTTGCAGACCGGAGCCCAGTCCGGCCCATCGTGGCTCGCCCCCGACGATCTCAGCAGCCTCGAAGCCCTGCAGGACTTTCTGGGCCGCCGCCGCACAGGTAGCTGTGTCTGGGGATTGAGCACCCTCCCGGAGACCGACTTCGGTCTGATGCTGGAGGAACTCCTCATCCACACACCGGCCCTGATCTGGCCCCGGCACCTCGACGTCACCGACCCGCGAGCCCTGCGGGACGCGGTCGCCGAGCACTGGGACGCGCTGCCGGAGCACCTCGCCCGTGCCTTCCAGGGGAGGTTGGACAACAGCCTCGGCGGGGACGGCCCCCGCCACCTGGCCGACATCCGCACGACCTGGCACGATGCGCACTGGCAGGCCTTCTGCCAACGGCGCGCAGGCCGGGCGGTCGTCGCCCCGCACGAACTGACGCCGAAGGAGCGAGCATGAACTGGACTCCGTACTACACGGGTACAGGAGTCGTCCCCGAGGAGCCGCCTATGCTCCCTCCGCCGCCCCCGTGGCGGGCGAAGCCGGGCAGGAACGCCGCAGGGGCGTACGGCGGGCCGGCGCCGTCCCCAGCAAGCACCTACCGGCCGGCCCCCAGCCTGGTTGACGCGGTCAATGCCGCACTCCACCTGCGCCGTCCCCTGCTGCTCACCGGCCCGGCGGGCTCCGGCAAGTCCACCGTCGTCGAGCAGATCGCCGCCGAGCTGGGACTCGGGAACGTGCTGCGCTGGCACATCACTTCCCGCAGCACGCTCGCCGACGCGCTCTACCGCTACGACGCCCTGGGCCGCATCCACGCCTACAACGTCCGTGCCGTCGACCGCCCGGCCGCCCCGGTGAGCGGACGGGCCGTGCGCCGCACTGCCTCTGCCACGCTAGCCGCCCGTGCCGCACGCGCGGTGCGCGACGACATCGGCGACTTCGTCCAGCTCGGTCCCCTTGGCACCGCGCTGCTGCCCGGGGATCGCCCCCGCGCCCTGCTGATCGACGAGATCGACAAGAGCGACCTCGACCTGCCCGGCGACCTCCTCGACGTCCTGGAGCGCGGCCGCTTCGAGATTCCCGAACTCGCCCGCCACACCTGGAAACAGGTCACCGTCCGCACCGCCGAGCCGGGTGCCCGGCACACGATTCACAACGGCCTGGTGGAGTGCGTGGAGTACCCGGTCATCGTGCTCACGAGCAATGGCGAGCGCGACTTCCCCGCACCGTTCCTGCGTCGCTGTGTGCGCTTCGACATGCCCGCGCTCACGGTCCCGGTGCTCACTGGCATCGTCGAGGCCCACCTGGAGGATGTCGAGGAAGGCACCAGGCGGACGCTGGTGAACGCCTTCGTCGAGCGGCTGAACCGCGGCGAGAGTCTCGCCGTCGACCAGTTGCTGAGCGCCGTCCATCTGCTGCGCGGCGACCGCGTCCCGGACGAGGACCAGCGCACGAGGCTGCAGGAGCTGCTGCTCCAGGGGCTCGGGCGTGCCTGAGCACCCTGCCGCACGGCTGCTCGCGGTCCTGGGGCTGCCCGGGCCGAGAGGTATCGGCGAGGGCGACGGCGAGGAGTGGGACGTTGCGCCGGCCCTGGACGCACTCCTCCTCGCCGCCGTCCGGTCGAGCGCCCAGGACACCGGGGACCACCCCGCCGATCCGCCCCCAGCCACCGAGGAGCCACCGGCAGACGAGCCCGTCCCCACCGAACCGCCGTCCGACGATCCCGCCGATCCGCCAGGCCCGGAGCCCGTTCGCGGGAAAGCCGACACTACGGCGGCGGCCTCGATCTGGCTGAAGGACGACAGCGCCGCCGCCTCGATCCCCGCCAGCCCCGTGAGCATGGGCCGCGCCCGCGCCCTGCCGAACGCCCTCGAGATCGGCTGCGCCCTGCGCCCGCTGCGCCGCCCCCTGCCGTCCCGGGTCCGGCAGGGGCTCGACCTGGACGCCACCGTCGATCACTACACCCGTACAGGCGTCCTCGTCCCTCGGCTCGTCCCGGTGCCGGAGCCATGGCAGGAGGCCGTCGTGGTCGTGGACCGCGGCACCTCCATGGCGGTCTGGGACGAGACCGTGCGCGCCCTGACGAAGGTCCTGCGCACACTGTCCGCCTTTCGCAGCATCCAGGTATGGCATCTCGAGCATCCGTCGGGGGCCGCTCCGTTGCTCCGTGACCATCGCGGCCACGCCCTGCCCAGGGACCCGTCCCACGCCCTCCACCGCCAGCCGGCCCACCGCCTGCTCCTCGTCGTCTCCGACTGCGCGGCTCCCGCCTGGCGCGAGGAGATCCTCTGGCGGACGCTCCACACCTGGGGACTCACCGCCCCTGTGGCCCTCGTCAATCCCCTGCCGAAGCGTCTGTGGCAATGCTCCGGCCTCGACCTGCCCCGGACGACGGCGACCGCCGCCGTCCCGGCGTCCCCCGGACGGCTCCTCGCCTACCGACGCCCCCGTCTCCTCCCCGAGGACGCCCCAGGGACGCACCCTTGGCAGGCGCTGCCCGTGCTGCAGTTCGATCCCGGCCAGATGCTCGCCTGGGCACGCGCCGTGATGCGCACCGACCCCCACGGCTGCGAGGCCGTCCTCGTTCCGGCCTCGGGCAGCATGCCCTCCCGCAGCCGGGCTCCGCTCCCGTCCGACGTCCGGCCCGATGCCCAGGCGGCCACCGACATAGGCGCCACAGCGGCAGCGGTGGCCTTCACGGACAACCCGCGTTCCCTCGCCGTCCGGCTGGCCATCGCCGCTTCCTCGCTCGACGCGTTCACCCTGCCCGTCCTCGACGTGCTGCGCGAACGCCTCGTCCCCGAGGCGGCCGTCGCCGACATCGCCGAGTTCCTCACCGCCGGGCTGCTCACGACCGTCCGGCAGGAGGATGCGGAGCTCGTGTACAGCTTCCACCCCGCCGCGGCCGGGCATCTGCGTGGGCTCCTGAGCCGCGACCAAGCGTGGGACGCCTATGTCGCCCTCACCGACCACCTCGCCGCCCACCCCCAGGCACCGCGGGGAATCCTCGCCGCCCTCCACTCTCCCGAGAGCCGCGAACACCTCCCCGCAGGACTCCGGCCACTCGCCCAGGCGGCCGCTGCGACGGCCCGTCTCCTCGGCCTCGAGCCGGCCGAGCCGGCCGAGCCGACTCCTGCCCGGTACGTGCCCAGCAGTGCGCAGCGCGAGATGCTCGACCGGCTGGACGCCGAGCGTGAGATCCACGACCGGCACCGCAACCTCCTCGTCGCCGTCCCCGGCACCGGCAAGACGGTCCTGTCGGCCTTCGACTACCGGCGTCTCCGCGAGAAGCACCAGCGAGACCTGCGGCTGCTCTTCGTCGCGGACCGCATCGATCTGCTGCACCAGGCGCGCCAGGTCTATGAGGACGTCCTGCTGCACCCGGGCTTCGGAGAGTCGCTTTTCAGCGGGGCCGTCCCCGCGGGCTGGAACCACGTGTTCGCCAGTGTGCAGTCACTCGGGAGGCACCTGGACGCACTGGCGCCCGATCACTTCGACGTGATCGTCATCGACGAGTTCCGCGGGGCGGCCACGCCGACGTACCGGAGAATCCTGGACCACTTCAGGCCGTTGGAACTGCTCGGTCTGACGGCGACTCCCGAACGCGTGGACGGCCTGAATATTCAAGACGTGTTCTTTGAAGGCCGTATCGCCGCGGAGATGCGGTTGCGGGACGCGCTGGAAAGTGGCCAGCTCACCCCTCTCCATTACTTCGGTTTCGGCGACGGCACCGACTATGGCTCGCTGGACTGGAGACGGGGCGAGTACGAGGGTGCCGCGCTGTCCAGCCTGCTCTCCACCGACGGGGCACGGGCACGGCTGGTCCTCCGAGCCGTCCGGGACACGGTTCCCGACCCGAGTGCCATGCGGGCCGTCGGCTTCTGCGTCTCCGTGGCACACGCCGAATTCATGGCGCAGTGTTTCCGTGGTGCCGGTCTCGGCGCCGTGGCCCTGTCCTCGCGGCTTTCGCATACAAGGCGCCAGGCGGTGATTTCTTCGCTCCGGGCCGGCGAACTGCAGGCTGTTTTCTGCGTCAACCTGCTTGACGAGCAGCATGTGATCCCCGAGGTCGACACACTGCTCCTGCTGCGTCCGAAGTCGAGCACCGTCGGCTTCCTTCAGCAACTCTCGGTCGGCCTCCACCGCTCCGCCGGCAAGGCGGTGCTCACTGTGCTCGACTTCATCGGGTACCACCGCAAGGAGTTTCGCCTCGACAACCAGTTCCGCGCCATGACGAACCTGACGCGCCGGCAACTATTGGATCGGATCGAGCACTTCCCGCAGCTGCCCTCCAGCTGCAGCATCGTCCTCGACGACGGGGCCAAGATGCGTCTTGCCGACCACATCAGGGCGCAGTTGGAGGGCAGTTTGATCGAGCGAGCCCGTGAAGTCGCCGAGTACGAGGAGCCGGAACTCGGCCGATACCTGCGCGAGAGCGGGCGGGAACTCACCGAGCTCTACCAGGGCCGAGGCGTCTCATGGACCGGGCTGCTGCGCCGCACCCATCTGCTGCCCGGCGATCCTCCGGACGGAGAGGCGGCACTCCTGGCGCGGGTCCATGCCTTCCTCCATGTGGACGACCCAGAGCGGGTACAGGCCTACACTCGCATGCTGGAGGACGACGCCCCGCACTACGGCGATCTGGATGAGCGGGACCGAGCGTACGCTCGCATGCTCTTCTTCCAGCTCTGGCCGCTCGGCGGCATCACCCGTGACGGTTTCACCAGCTACGACGAGGGTTTCGCGGCCTTGCGCGGACAACACGCGTTCCGGAGAGAACTGCGCCAGGTCCTGGCGTACAACCTGGAATGCACCACGCGTGTCCCGATTCCCCTGCGCGCGGTGGGCGGCAGGCACGACGTCCCTCTGACCGTCCACGCCTCCTACACCCGGGAAGAGATCCTTTCGGCATTGAGGGAGGCGGAGATCCGCGGCCCGTTGCCGACCGATTTTCGTCAAGGAGTGAAGTGGTGCGAGTCCATGAGGACCGACGCGCTGTTCATCACGCGGGCGAAGGACTCCGCGCTGAGCAGCACCCTGTTCCATTGGGAATCCCCGAACCACATCTCCGAGACGTCCGCCACGGGGCTGCGCTACCGGAACCACGTCGAGATGGGCACCCATGTCCTGCTGTTCCTCCGGCCGGACAGGACCAGCGACATCGGCAGCCCACAGCCCTGGACGTTCCTCGGCCCGGCCGAGTACGCCAGCCACACCGGCAGCAGCCCCATGGCCGTCACCTGGAGGCTGCGGCGCGAACTCCCGGCGTTCGTCTGGTCGTACGCGCGGATCTCCTGAACCCGCCAGTATGAGGACAAGCAGGTTCCTCGTCCGCTGGTGGTACAGCGGGGGTGCCCATGCTGACCTGGCAAGACGGGAGCCGGTGTGGCCTCCTGGCGTCAGCTGGTCTGGGATTGGTCCGGATCTTGGTGCGCGCTGGCCATCGCAGAGCCACCCGGCGGGAGAGAAGTGCGCGGGCGCGCCGCATGGCTGTACCCCTGCCCCGGTAGGCGATCGGCAGTGCTCCTGTCACCACAGGTACTGTGCGCCTTCTGTCGATTGACGGCATCCCGCCATGCCCAGGCAAACCTTGCCGTCCGGCGGCCAGGTGAAGCAGGCCGGTCCGGTCAGCGTGTCACCGCCCAGGGCTGGTCGAGTGCAGGGCAGGGAACTAGGTTGTCAGTGAGACTGGCAGCGCTTGGGGGATATGTGGACGAGCGGGAGTTCAACGAGACCGTTGCCCGGCTGATCCGTGAGGCGCGGATACGGGCCGGGGTGACGCAAGAGTACGTAGGGCGTCAGGCGGGGCTGACGCGCGGTTCGATCACGAACATCGAGTCCGGAACCCAGACCCCGCCTCTTTACCGGCTTGCCTTGATTGCCGCAGCGGTCAACGCGGACCCTGCCGACCTGCTTCCCTCGCTCCACTTGGACGAAGCGTCCGGACTTGCCGCGCGGCATGCCGCCGATGTTGCCGCGGTGTGGGCGCAGGCCTCGAAGAGGAGGGGTGTCCGTGGCGAAGGCTGACCTTGCGGCCCGCGGGCTGCTGAGGGAATTCGGGATCGACGCCCCGCCGGTCGACCCCTTCGCCCTGGCCGAACACCTCGGCGTCCTGGTCGTCCCGCAGCACATGGACGACGACGTCTCTGGCATGCTCCTCCGCAAGGACGGAGCCTGCGTCATCGGTGTCAACCAGGCGCACTCCTTCGAACGGCGGCGCTTCACGGTGGCGCACGAACTGGGGCACCTGCGCCTGCACGAAGGACGCCCGCTTATTCTGGACACCGATGTGCGCGTGAACTACCGCAACGCGGTCTCGAGCATGGCGACGGACCGCGAGGAGATCGACGCCAACCGATTCGCCGCGGCGCTGCTGGCCCCGGAGGACATGGTCCGCCGGGCGGCACAGCACATTAGCTTCCGCACGACGGACGACCTCGTGCGGGTCCTGGCCAAGCGTTTCCAGTTGAGTGAGGTGGCCATGACTTACCGCCTGATGAACCTCGGTATCGTCTCCGGCCCCGCTCACTGACACCACCTGGACCCGGCCGCCGGCTGCCCGAGCCTCTGCCGCGCGCTGCGCGTTCCTGGCTCCGCCCTGCCACGCCCGCTTGGGAGCCGTGCCCCTCTCGCCTCTCCCGCCCCAGTTTGCCAAAGGCTGAGGGGGAGGAGCCGAACCAGCCACTGTCTGGCCCGCACTGAAGTGATGTCAGCCAGACTGACCTTCAAAAAGCGTCTTGCGTGAGTGTCGCTGCGTGTGGTGCACTTGTTACCGCAGAGAGTGACCGGTCTCTGTGCATAACGGGTGGCCCCTCCTCGGCGTGAGGCTGACGGAACAATCCACCCCGGGCGGTACCGCGTACGCATGCCTGGCCACGATGGCCGGCATCGTCGACCGGACCGCACCGGCTCCCCTCGATGGCCAGCCGTCACCCAAGGCCATCCGCTGATGCTGTGCATCGGCCGACCCTCTGCCCAGTGCATGGCCGGCCCCTTCCGCGAGCCCACACCAGGCCCCTCGCGCAAGCACACCCATGTGCGCACCCCGCGCCCCATCGCGGGCAAGCCCACATGCCTTCGCGGTCCCTTCATGCCCTATTCCGTCACGGCTCCCGTCGGCATGCCCCACACCCCATTTCGTCACCCTGAGCCCTCTGCCGGCTCGCCGCAGAAAGGAATCCTCGCCATGCAGTGCCGCAAGAACTTCGACACCTTCCTCATGAACACCGTGAACCTCAGCCAGGCCAAGCTCACCCTCCTCGACGTACGCGTCGAGGCCATCTACAAGGCCCTCAAGGCCGACTCCGAACTCGGCTCGCTCATCCGAGGCAAGAAGCCTCAGGGCTCCTGGGCGCAGCGCACCATCATCAACCCCGTCGGCGACAGCGAGTTCGACGCCGACTTCATGCTCCACCTCACCGAGAACACCGAGTGGGCCGACAGCCCCAAGACCTACATCGACAAGGTCTACGCCGCGCTCCACCGTCACAGCATCTACGGCGCCATGCCTCACACCCGCAAGTGCCGCTGCGTGCAGCTCAGCTACGCCAACTCTATGCACGTCGACATCGTCCCCTACCTTCAGCTGGCCGATGGCCGCGAGGTGATCGTCAACCGCGACGCCAACACCTGGGAGCAGACCAACCCGGCCGGGTTTACCGCCTGGATGCAGAAGAAGGACGGCATCGCCAACAACAACCTGCGCAAGGTCATCCGCCTGATGAAGTACCTGCGCAACCACCGCGGCTCCTTCACCGGCACCCGCTCCGTCATCCTTACAACCCTGCTCGGCGAACGCGTCGAAGAAATCAAGAAGCTCATGGACCCCGGCTGCTACAGCGACGTGCCCACCACCTTGCTCACCATCGTCGAGGACCTCGACCGATGGCTGCAGGAGCGCCCCTACAAGCCCTCCATCGCCGACCCTTCCGGATCGGGCGTCACCTTCGACCACCGCTGGGACCAGACGACCTACAGCTACTTCCGGGCCCGCATCCACGCCCACGCCCGCGAGATCCGCGAAGCCTACGACGAGCCGGACTACGACCGCAGCGTGCGGCTGTGGCGCAAGCTGTTCGGCGACGCCTTCCCCGGCCAGCCGCGTGCCGCCGCCTCCCTCACCCCCACAGTGGTCAAGTTCGCCAGCCCGCTGCTCATCACCACGACCTCCCGCACCGGACGTGCGGGATGACCAAGCACAAGTCGCCCGCAGCCCGCCCCAGTCTCTCCCAGCGTCGCCTGCTGGAGGAGCTCACTGCGCTGGCAGCCGCGCACGAGCCGGACCTGCGCATCACCGGCCGCCCCCGTACCGACACTGACGGCCTGGTCACCATCCCCATCAGCGTCTGCACCGGTGGCATGCCACATGCTCCAGGAGGACTGCAGCTCAAGGAGAGCGAGGACTTCCTCCTCACTCTGCCCGCCACCCCGATGATGCCGCCCCAAGTGCGCACCCCCCACATTCGGTTCGCCGGCACCCCGCACGTCCTGCAGGGTGATCGACTGTGCCTGTACCTTGACCCGGCCCGCGAATGGGACCCCGCTGCCGGAATCGCCCCCGTCATCAACCGCCTGTGGCAGTGGCTCACCGACGCCGCAGCCGGCAGGTTCGATCCCGCCACCGCGCTCTACCACCCCGTTGGCGGGGTCCTGCACCACACCCCGGGCACTCCCACCGTCGTCGTACGAGAACCTGTCTCCCACCGGTCGGCCACGGCATGGCTCACCCAGCGCACCACCGACCGGCTGGACCTGACCAGCGCCCCCGCAGACTCCCGCAGCCACCGCACCCCGATCCTGCCAGCGGACGTGCTGCCCCTGGGCGCGGGCAGCACTCTGGCCGAACTCCTCACCCTCACGCACTCCGCCACTGCCCACACCCCGCAACCGGCCGACGCCCCATCCCCGGCGCTGCTGACCGCACTCGCCGCCAGCGCCCTGCGTAACCCCGAAGGCACCGCCCAGTACTTCGTCCTGGCCGTCCGACACCCCGCCACATCCGCCGCGTCCCCCTTCCTCCTCGCCGGCCGCCTGCCGCCCCAGGCCGGCGACACGCTGCGCCGCCTCGCACGCCGCGCGACCCCCAGCCGCCTGGGCAGTCTGCCCGAGGACTTGGCGCACGCCTCCATCGCATGGTGCTACCTCTCCGACGAACGCGCCGAAGTCACCACCCGCCGTGACACCCTCCGCCCCGTCCGCGCGTTCCAGGACTGTCACATCCACATCTGGGGCTGTGGCGGCATCGGCTCCTGGGCAGCCGAGATGGTGGCCCGGGCCGGCGCCTCACATCTCACCCTCTGCGACCCCGGCCGTGTCACCGGCGGCCTGCTGGTGCGGCAGAACTACACCGAACACCACATCGGCATGACCAAGGCGACAGCACTGGCCTCCCACCTGCGGACCATCCGCGACGACATCCGCATCGACATCGCGAGCCCGCCCCCCGACCCCGCCCTCCTGACCGCCGCGGACCAAGCCGATCTCATCATCGACGCCACCGTCAGCATCACCGCCGGACGCTTCCTCGACCTCCTCGCCCAGCAGCCCCACCGCAAAGCCGTCCTGGCCCAGCTCGCCACGGACAGCCTCACCGCCAGCCTGGGAATCCTTACCATCGCCGCCCCCGGCACGCACACCCCCTTGTCCACCATCGATCACACCGCTGGGCGCCACGTCCTTCGCGCCCCCAACCTCGAGGCGTACCACGCACTGTGGGCCGATCCCGCCCCGGACGACGAACTGCGCCCCACAAGAGGCTGCTCCACTCCCACATTCCACGGCTCCGCCGCCGACCTGATGGCAACCACCGCCACCCTGATCACCCTGCTGGGCATCCAGATGCGCCACCCCGTATCCGGGACCCACCTGTGCGCCCAGCCCCACACCGGGACAGCCCCGGCACACCGCTTCATTCCTTACAGCGAGTAGGGGAGCACTGCCCGCGTCTCTGGGCCTGCGGTCCTGCATCCCCGGCAGGGCCGTCAGGCCCTTGAGGCTGCCGGGCGTCGGCGAGACCCGCACCCCCAGCTCCGCTCTGGCAGAACTTGGCATACCCTGCCGCGGCCACACACCTCCAAGCCCTGATGAGAAGGCGCTCCACGGCGCCGCACACGCCGGGCCGCCGGGCGCAGGTCAGCCGGGAACCTGCCCCACCTCCAAGGTGGGCATGTAGCTGCCCGCCAAGCGCTCGTAGATCACGAGCTGCGGGTGCACCTGCGGATGGTGAGCACGGCCTAGGGCGATTGCCGCGGAGAGGGGAACGGCAGGCAGGACATGCAGGCGGCGCAGCGACTTTGCCTCCCTTTCCAGCCGCGCGAGAAGCGTCCGTAACGTTTCCTCCATCTGTTGCAGTGACGCCCGGCACCGCAGTATGTCCGGACCGGCCTGCGTGCCCACCGGGCTGACCTCGTAGCGGCGCAGCGCCGAAAGATCCCGCGGAACCTCAGAAGGCGCGATGATCCCGGAGATGTTCATCACGACGACAGCCTCGTCCCGGTCTGGCCCGGCCTGCACCAGATGCGCGGCGAACTCGGTCACCGGGCCGCTCTCGGCAGACCACACCCAGGACTGCTCGTGTCGGTGGCGTTGGTAGATGTGCGTCGGCACGGTGTCGTCCAAGAGCGACCCGAGAAAGACCAGCAATGGCAGACGCGCGAATCCGAACACGCTCAGATGCTGCACGGATTCCCGCTCTATCCCTGGTCGCAGCCGGTTTCGGACCACGTCATCGATGACCTTGGTCGCCTGCCGATAGTAGTGACGGCTGGCCTCGGCAGCAGATTCCGCGTCCCAGGCAGCGGCTGCCTGCTCGCCAGGAATGTGCCGCAGATCTATCTCCACACCGTGCCGGGAGTAGGACTCCAGATACAAAGGAAACCGGCGGCCTGCCGTCACAGCGTCCGCAGCCGTCTCCCGCGACAGCTCGACGGCATTTCCGTGCACCGACCCCACCATCCGCACCACCGTGGTGGCCCTCTCCGGCCCCAGCGCGGTCAGGTGCCTGACACGGTCCTCATGCTCCTGCTTCACACGGCGCAGCCACTCGACGGTGAAGACGTCCAGCGCGGCCTTCGCATCGATCTCCATATGTTGCTGGGCACAGAGCAGCATCAGATTGTCCGCCTCATCCCGCAACGCCTTCTCCATCAGATCCCCGCCGCGCGGCGAGCGCGGATCAGTGCTCTGACCGACGATGTGCGCGACCTCCCCCAAAGGAAGCGTCCGGCCCGACATCGCCCCCTCCAGCAGGTACGCGTTGCACAGCATGCACCTGCCTCCACTGCGCACCCACACGGCGAGAACCGTCTTGGATGAAAGACGGCTCCGTTTCCCGCCGCTCCCGCTCATCAGCACTGCCTCCATCCCTTCGCGACAGACCGGACGCTAGACGACACCTCCCCTGACATCAGGGGGATTTGACAAAGCGCGGCGCACCCTGGAAGTGCGGCTCCGCACGAGGACGTGTCCGTGGCGGACCGATGCGCGCCCGTAGTGGGCGTCGTTGAAAGCCTCATCAGAGCTGCCTGCATATCCGGCCCCCGCTGCACCTGCGAGTCATGCGGCCGGTTGGACGCCAGCTGCGCCTCGACTTCACCGTGGCCCGAGGTGTCGGTCCTCATCGCGTGACGCCGACCACCTCGTGGCCCTGCCCTCACGTTCCTGATATGTCGTCAGGTAAGTCAGCGTTTCGTCAGCATCGGTCCCTGGCGCGTTCCGCGAAGAGTGTTCGGGTATGGGCGTATTCGACGAGCCGCAACAGCCTGGTTCGCACGGAAGCGCAGGCTGGGAGCGTTCCCTATTGGGTGAAGCGATGTTCCTCACAGTCTTCGAGTCGGGCGCACGCCGGTTGTAGAGTAAAGACCGCCTTTGACCTGCAGAAAGCAGGCAGGGAGCCGTCATCCAGGAGTCCAAAGTGCTGCGCACCATGTTCAAGTCCAAGATCCATCGCGCCACCGTGACCCAGGCCGACCTGCACTACGTCGGTTCCGTCACCATCGACGCCGAGCTGATGGAGGCCGCCGACCTCCTGCCCGGCGAGCTCGTGCACATCGTCGACATCGACAACGGCGCGCGCCTGGAGACGTACGTCATCGAGGGCGAGCGCGGCTCCGGCGTGATCGGGATCAACGGCGCGGCGGCCCACCTGGTGCACCCCGGCGACCTGGTGATCCTCATCAGCTACGCCCAGGTGTCGGACGCCGAGGCGCGCACGCTCGTGCCGCGTGTGGTGCACGTGGACGGTGACAACCGCATCGTGGAGCTCGGGGGCGACGCCTCCGCGCCCGTGCCCGGCAGCGACACGGTGCGCCCGCCGCACGCCGTGCCCGCGCAGGTCTGAACCGCGGCGGAGCCGGCTCCCTCGCCACCCGAAGGAATGGGCACCGCGCGCGAGGGCAGACGGACCGGGGGACGCTGGACCCGGGACGGACGGCCGGACCGGGCTTCCTCCGTCCCTGTCCCGTGCCCCCTCGCCTGCGGAGTCCGTCATGACCCAGCCGCCCATCCCCGATCCGCTGCCGCCGCCCGCCCCGACGCCGGTGCCTCCGCCCGTACCGCCGCCCAGCCCCGTTCCGCCGCCCAACCCCGCGCCCGTGCCGCCGGAGCCCGAGCCGCAGCCGCAGCCGGGACCCGCGGGTCTGTGAGCGCGTTCTGACCCGGTGACGGCCAGACGCCCGGCGACGTGACGGAGGAGACGGGGGATCCGCGCGAAGCCCTTGTCACGCACGGTTGCCAGCCCCTACCGTGGGCGACTGCCGATGCGTTCGAGGGGGGCCCATGGCCGTGCGCGGAACACGCGGAAGACATCGTCGGTACCAGCCGAGCCTGATCAACCGTGCCTCGCTCACCTTCACCGCCGGCGGCGCTGGCATGGCCCTGCCGCTGATCGGCGCGGGCACGGTGGAGGCCGCCTCGCTCGACGTCTGGGAGAAGCTCGCGGCCTGCGAGTCCTCGTCCAATTGGCAGATCAACACCGGCAACGGCTACTTCGGCGGTCTCCAGTTCACCCAGGCCACCTGGGAGCGGTACGGCGGGACGCACTTCGCGCCGCGCGCCGACCTCGCCTCCAAGGACCAGCAGATCGCCGTCGCCGAACGCGTCCTCAAGGGCCAGGGCCCCGGAGCGTGGCCCGGCTGCGCGCCGCGCGCCGGTCTCGAGCGCGGCGGCGCGGAGCCGGGCGTCACGCCCCAGACCGCGCGCACCCGTCCGCTGTCCGAGGCCCCGAAGGCCCGGCAGGCCGCGTTACCCGCCCAGCGGACCCGGCCGGCCGACGGCGGCACGCAGGCAAGCCCCACCACGGTGCCGACGGTCCGCGAGATGTACACGGTCGCGCCCGGCGACTCCCTGTCGAAGATCGCCCGCGAGGAACACGTCCGGGGCGGCTGGCCCCGGCTCTACGCAGCCAACCGCGCCGTCGTCGGCGACGACCCGGACCTCATCCTCCCCGGCCAGCGCCTCACCCTCCGCATCACCGCCCCCGCCGCCCCGCCACAGCAGGCGAAGCCGAAGCCCGCGACGAAGCCCGCCGCTCCCGAGCCGCCGACCGCCAAGACCCCGGTCACCCCGCCCACCCCGGCGCCGCCCACCATGCCCTCGGCCAGGCCCGACCCGAGGCCCTCCGCCGCGAAGCCGAGCACGCGTCCGGCACCGAAGCCCGTGACCAAGCCGGTCACCAAGCCGGTCGCCGCCAGACCCGTGACCAGGCCGGCGCAGAAGCCCGCGCCCAAGCCCGCACCGAAGCCGGCGCCCCAGCGGGAAAGCTACGCCTCGCCCGTCGCCGACACCGACATCGGCACCCGTTACCGCAAGGCCGGCTCCTCCTGGTCCAGCGGCTACCACACGGGCGTCGACTTCCCCGTCCCCACCGGCACCTCGGTACGGGCCGTGTCCGACGGCAGGGTCGTCTCCGCCGGCTGGGGCGGTGCCTACGGTTACCAGGTCGTCATCCGGCACGAGGACGGCCGCTACAGCCAGTACGCCCACCTCTCCGCGCTCACCGTCCGCGAGGGCCAGCGGGTCAACGCGGGTCAGCGGATCGCGCGGTCAGGATCGACCGGCAACAGTTCGGGACCGCACCTCCACTTCGAGGTGCGCACGGGTCCCGGGTACGGGTCCGACATCGACCCCCTCGCGTACCTGCGGGCCCGCGGCGTCTCGATCTGAGTCCCGGTCCGACCGGCCGAAGGGCGCCGGCCGGTCCCGCGGGTCCGAGCGGTCCGGCACGGAAACCGGCTCCCCGGATGACACCGCCGGCGAGTCCTCGGGCCGCGTCAGCCGGTCCACGGTGAGCTGCACCAGGCCGCCCGCCGCGACCGCGCCGCAGATCAGGGCCGCGACGGTGCCGGCCGCCCCGTAGCGTAAGGACTCGCCGAACAGGGTGAGGCCGACGGCCGCGGCTATCACCGGGTTGACCACGGTGACCGTGGCCAGCGGCGCGGCCAGCCCCGCGCCCCGGTACGAGGCCTGCGAGAGCAGCAGACCGGTGATCGCGAGCGCCGAGAGGATCAGCAGACTGGTCCACTCCGCCAGCGGCGCGCCCGCCGTCCACTCCTCCGCCACCGCCTTGGTGAAGACCGAGGCGATGCCGAAGGACACCCCGGCCGCCGCCGCCAGGATCACGCTGCGCAGCACGGAACGGCCCACCACGCGCGCCAGGAGGAACAGCAGGGCCACCGCCCCGAACGTCGCCGCCGCCAGCAGGTGCCGGTCGGAGTCCGAGAGCACCCGGGCCCCGGTGCCGTCCGTCAGGCTGAGCAGCCCGGCCAGGCCCACCGTCGCCATGACCGCGCCGCGCCATGCGGTACGGCCCACCCGGCGCCCCACGAACAGCGCCGCCATCGGCAGCGCGAACACGATGGTGAGCGCGCCCAGCGGCTGGACCAGGCTCAGCGGGCCGTACGCCAGCGCCGCCACGTGCAGCGCCGCGCCGAGGCCGTTGAGGAGAACGGCGGCCCACCACGCCGGGCGGCGCAGCGGCGCGTACCGAGGGCCGTCGGCCGACGCCGCGACCCGCTCCTGCACGATCGCCGCGGCGGCGTAGGCGACCGCGGAGACCAGGGAGAGGAGCACGGACAGCAGGAGAGGGCTCATGACTCCACGATCTCTCTTCCGGGCGTTCCCGTCGTCGTACCTGGGAACGCGATCGCGCGTACCGCAGACGGAGTACGACGGCCCCTCGTACACCTCAGGATGTACCCAGCGCAGGTCAGGACGGGTGGAACGGGATCTTTCCGGTGCCCGGGAGCGGCGGCCGCCGGGCGTGCCGCCCCCTCGGCGGCGCCCATTCCGAGCCAGTGCGCCGCGGGCCGGGTCCACATTGGCCCGTACCGTGTCCCCTCCAAGGAAGGACGGGGAGGACACCGGATGGAACCTGATCTCGACGCGTGCGCCCGCATCGGCGGCTTCTTCGCCCTGCGCACCAGCCCGCCCGGGACGGCGGACCGCACCCACGTGCCCCTCGCGCGCCTGTACGCGGGCGAGGACGACGCCCCGCTGAGCGCCCGCGTCGACCGGGTCGCCGTCCGGCTCGGCGCCCCCGAGCGCCGGGTCGGCGCCTCCGTCGCCCACCTCGGCCTCGCCGCCCGCCTGTGGTCCACCGCGCTCGGCCCGGCCGCCCTGTACGGACGCTTCCCCGACCTCACGCCGGACGCCCTGCACTGGGACGGCGCGCTGACCTCGCCCGACGACCTGTGGTGGGCCGGCTCCGGCACGCGCCCCGCCACCGTCGCCGAGCTGCGCGCCGCGGTCCACGAGGCCCATCTCGTGCCGCTGCACGCGGCCTTCGCCCGGGACGGCCGGATCTCTCGTGGGCTGCTCTGGGGCAACGCGGGCTCCGCCCTCGCCGGGGCGCTGCGCGAGCTGACCCGCTGGGCCCGGGCGAACGACCGCCCCGAGGCCGCCGAACGCGCCGCCGCGCTCGTCCAGGGCCTGTTCGACCACCCCGACCTGGCCCGCACGGTCGCGGGCCCGGCGCTGCGCCGCACCAGCTGCTGTCTCTACTACCGCTGCCCTTCCGGAGGACTGTGCGGCGACTGTGTGTTCGACCACCCTCCCCGTACGGGTTTGGAGCGGCGGCCTCCCGCTCCGTAAAGTTGCGTCTTTGGAAACGGCAACCCGCCGCGACGGCACGAGTGATCGAGGAACGACGAAGGCCATGACGGTGACTGAAGAGACCCAGGAGTACGGGCCGGGCATCGACCCCGAGCGCCTGGCCGTCTGCCTGAGCGTGCTCGACGAGCTCGACAAGCTGGAGGTCGACCACCCCGACGCCATCGCCGTCCGCCGCGCCACGGCCGGCATCTACCGGACCGTGAAGCAGCGCCGACGCCAGGAGCGCCGCGCCGCGAAGACCGCCCACGACAAGGCCGTCACCGAGGCCACCGCGACCGGTTCCGCGCAGCGCATCGACGACGAGACGGAGGGCATCCTGCCCTCCTCGGTCACCGAGGCCGGGAAGATCGCCGGCATACTCCAGCGCCCGCGCTCCTGCTACACCTGCAAGACGCGCTACGTCGAGGTCGACTACTTTTACCACCAGCTCTGCCAGCCCTGCGCCGCCCTGAACCGGTCCCGCCGCGACGCCCGCGCCGACCTCACCGGCAAGCGCGCCCTCCTCACCGGCGGCCGCGCCAAGATCGGCATGTACATCGCGCTGCGGCTGCTCCGCGACGGTGCGCACACCACGATCACCACGCGCTTCCCGAAGGACGCCATCCGCCGCTTCACGGCGATGGAGGACTCCGCGGACTGGATGCACCGCCTGGAGGTCGTCGGCATCGACCTGCGCGACCCGGCCCAGGCCGTGGCCCTCGCGGACCAGGTCGCCGAGGCCGGACCGCTGGACATCCTGGTCAACAACGCCACGCAGACCGTGCGCCGGCTGCCCTCCGCGTACGCCGCGCTGGTCGAGGGCGAGAACGCGCCGCTGCCCGTCGGCGAGCTGCCCGCCCACCACGTCATCGGTGCCTTCAACTCCGGCGCCGTCGGCGAGCTCGGCGGCCCGGCCGCCCTGCCGGCCGGCGTGAGCGGGCTCGACGCGCAGGCCGTCGCCGACCTCGCCCTGGTCGCGGGCAACGCGAGCGTGGCCCGCCACCTCGACGGCACCGCCATCGACGCCGGCGGCCTCGTGCCGGACGTCGTCGAGAGCAACACCTGGGTGCAGACCATCGAGCAGATCTCCCCGGTGGAGCTGCTCGAGACCCAGCTGTGCAACTACACGGCGCCGTTCATCCTCATCAGCAAGCTGCGGGGCTCGATGGCCGAGGCCGCGGCGAAGGCGAAGAGCGGGCGCGCGTACGTCGTCAACGTCTCCGCGATGGAGGGCGTGTTCGAGCGCGGCTACAAGGGCGCCGGACACCCCAACACCAACGCCGCCAAGGCCGCGATCAACATGGTGACGCGGACCAGCGCGCAGGAGATGTTCCAGTCCGACGGCATCCTGATGACCTCCGTGGACACCGGGTGGATCACCGACGAGCGTCCGCACTTCGACAAGCTGCGGCTCGCCGAGGAGGGCTTCCACGCCCCGCTCGACCTCGTCGACGGCGCGGCCCGGGTCTACGACCCGATCGTGCGCGGCGAGCAGGGGGAGGACCTGTACGGCGTCTTCATGAAGGACTACGCACCCGGCAAGTGGTGACGACGGTCGCCGGCGGGTCGGTCGCCGGCGACCAGCGGGGGCAGCCGGCGGTCGAGTGACCGCCGGTGCCGCCGGTTCTCCCGGTGGTGCAGGTTCGGCCCGTGCCGCCCGGTTCGGGCGGTGTCCTCGGGACTGCCGAAACGATCGATAATCGCGCGTTGACCTCGGGAAACAGGCCACTGTCACCCGATCGCGTCACACTTTCGTGCGCCATAGAGCGCCGGCGCGCTCATCTGGTTAGTCTGATGTCCACGGTCGGCCACGAGGGTTTCACCGAACCCTCACGGCCGTCCTGGGGACAGGTCTGACACCAAGACCGCGGTCCCGCCCGCAGAACGGCGCCACCGCGACCGATCGGACCCGAACCCAATGACTCGCGACACGAAGGAGTGCGCGGTGACACCAGAACCGACCAAGCAGGAAGACCGTCCAGCCGAGCCGACCGAGCGGACGCGCCGGTCCGGAGAGCTGGGCAGCCTCGAAGTGTGGGCCCGCTCGGCGCCGATCCGACTCGCCGGATACGAGGAGGACCTCGCCGAGCCGCACATCCTGCAGGGCGTCGACTGAGAGTCGTGGCCGACGCTTCGCCCCGTGCCCCCGACCGATCCCTTCGGCCGGGGGCACGGGCGTGTCAGCGCCGCCGCCCTCCGGCGGACGCCCGCAGCCGCACCGGCGGCATGTACTCGCGCACCAGCGTGCGGTGCCACCACGCGCCGGTCGTACGGAGTTCCGCCCAGGTCGTGAAGCGGTAGCGGTAGAGCCGGGCCCGCACGTGCGTGGGAGGCGCGTCCGGGAAGGGGTTGTGCCGCAGCAGCCGCAGCGTGTCCCGGTCCCCTTCGAGGAGCCGTTCGACGAAGGGGCCGAACCAGTCGCGGGCGTAGCCGGGGGAGAGCGCCGCGAACCACATCAGCCAGTCGAGCCGCAGGTGGTAGGGGGCGAACTGACGCGGCAGCCGCCACGGGTCGCCCGGCTTGCCCTTGAAGCCGTACTCGCGCCACACGGTGCCCGGGTGCGGGTCCGGCTCGTCGGTGCCCTCGACGACGATCTCGTCCCGCACCCGGCCGACCGTGCCGAAGGCGCCGTAGGTGTTGACCAGGTGCAGCGGGTCGAAGGAGCGGTTCATCGCCTGGTGCCGGGAGAGCAGGTTGCGGACAGGGCCCCGGCTGAGGAAGAGGATCAGGGCGGTGGCGGCGCACACGACGACCACGTACCAGAGCGGTGCCTCGGGCTGCGGGTGGTCGTCGCCGACGAGGAGCGAGCCGTCCACGGCGGACAGCGCGAGGACGATGGTGATCCAGTTCAGCCAGGCGAAGTTCCCGGACAGCACGAGCCACAGCTGGGTGACGATCATCAGACCCGCGGCGATCGTGGCCACCGGCTGCGGGGTGAAGAGCAGGACGGGCACGCCGAGCTGGACGACGTGGTTGGCGGCGCACTCGACCTTGTGCAGCGGCCCCGGCAGGTGGTGGAAGAACCAGCTGAGCGGGCCGGGCATGGGCTGGGTCTCGTGGTGGTGGTGGAGGCAGGTGAGGTCCCGCCAGCACCGGTCGCCGCGGATCTTGATGAGCCCCGCGCCGAACTCGACGCGGAAGAGCAGCCAGCGCAGCAGGAACAGGACGAGGACCGGCGGTCCGGTGTCGTCGTTGCCGAGCAGCACGGCGAGGAATCCGGTCTCCAGGAGCAGCGACTCCCAGCCGAAGGAGTACCAGGTCTGCCCCACGTTCACGATCGACAGGTACGCCGCCCACAGCAGCAGCCACAGCAGCATCGACACCGGCAGCGGCACCGCGTCGCCGGCGCCGGCGGCCATCGCGAGGGCGAGCGCGGCACCACCCCAGGCGACGGAGGCGAAGAGCCGGTCGGAGTAGCGCCACTGGAACAGGCTGGGTGCGCGCCGGGCCGGCACGGCCCGTACGAAGTCGGGCACCGGCAGCATGCCGCGGGCGCCGATGAGCGCCCGGAACTGCAGGGCGGCCGCGAGGAACGCGACGAGGTAGAGCCCGGCGAGCCCCCGCTGGAAGACGATCCGGCTCAGCCAGTAGTCAGGTGCGGTGAACCACTCCATCGGGTCCGGTGGAACGGGCCGTCGTGGTCGTCAGCTCTTGCCGTCGTCCTCGGCCGTCCGCTCGCCCTCCGCCTGGGACGGCGTGGTGCGGGTGACCTGGGGGTGGACATGTGCCTTCTGCTGGGCGTCCATGTCCTCGTCGAGGCGCTCGCCCTCGGCCTGCGAGGGGTTGGTGTACTCGTCGTACGGGCTGCTCATGGCCGCCTCCTTCGAGGGCGCACGGATGCGTGCGGGGTGAGTACAGAAGGAGCGTAACTCTCATCGGCCCGCGACGAGACCCGTGAGGCGGCGGCCCAGGCGGCGGGCGTAGGCGTGCTGAAGGGCCCGGACGACGGGCCCGCCGAGCCGGGTGTACCAGACGGCGGCGCGGCTGAACGCGGTGACCGTGAACCACACCGAGCCGTCGTCGTGCAGGTCGACGACGAAGGACTCCTCGCCGCACTCGGGGTGGCCGCCGCGGGTGCCGTACGCGAAACCGGTCTCCGTCCCGGTGTACGTCGTCCAGATCACCTGGCAGGGCGCGGTGAACCGGACGGGGCCGAGGCCCAGGGACACCTCGAGGGTCACGCCGGGCTCGGCGCGCTCGGCGGCGCTGTCCACCCGCGCACCCGTGGCGCGGTGCATGGCCCAGGTGGTGACGGCGGCGCCCGCGGCCTCGAAGGCGGCCCGGCCGGTGCCTATCCGGACGGTGTGGTGCAGGTGGTGGTATCCGGCCGGCAGCGGTCCGGTGCGGGTGGCGCCGACCTCCGGGTAGTTCGGTCCGGTGGCCGGGCCCGAGGTGCGTGCGCGGGAGTCCGAGAGGCTGCGGACAAGACGGGTCATGCCGGGAGCTCCGTTCGGTGGTCGGTGAAGGTGGTGACGGTGGGAGCGGCGGTGACGGGGGTGACGGTGGAGGCCGCGGTGGGAGGAGCGGGGTCGGGGGACGAGCCGTCGTCGGGCGGGTCGAGGGCCGGTGCGGCCGCGGCCGGTGAGGCGGCGGCGCGGGCCCGCAGCCGGTGCCAGGCGAGCAGCGAGCACAGGGCGAAGCCGAGGGCGTTGCCGAGACCGTGGGTGGCGGCCATCCAGGTCAGGCTCGGATGCGGGATGCCGGTGGCCTCGCCGAGCGCCCAGCTCAGCGCGAGCAGCATGGTGGCGACCAGGACGGCGGCCGAGGTGCCGAGCAGGGCGCGGGTGACCCGGTCGGGCGCCGTGGTGCGCGGCTCGCGCCAGACGGCGAGGGCGACGGACCACATCCCGGCGGTGAGGACGAGGGCTCCGGCGAGCTCGGCCCAGTCGTCGACGAAGTAGCCGACGAGCACCAGCAGGGTGCCGAGCGGGACGCTGAGCGCGGCGAAGCGGGTGGCCCGGCTCTCGGCCGTACGGCAGACCAGTCCGGCGACCAGGGCGGCGGCGAAGCCCGCGAAGTGGAAGTGCGGCACGGTCAGGGCCAGGATGCCGAGCTCGAAGCCGAACAGCTCGTGTCCGGCGCGCTCGGCGACCAGGGCGAGTCCCGCGACGGACGGGGTGGCCAGTGCGGTGAGCACCGCGACCTCGGCGGGCGCGAGGGACCGGGTGAGGGCGAGCCGGACCGGGGCGTGCAGCGCGAGCGCCAGGGTGGCGAGGGCGTAGCAGCCGGCCAGGGCGACGGCGAGCGGGGAGCGCGGCAGCCAGAGCGAGACCGCGCCCGGTACCGCGAACAGGGGCCAGGCGCGGCGCAGCAGCCGCAGCGTGCCCGGCTGCGGTCCGTCGACGAGCCGGAGCCCGGCGGGCACGACGACCAGCATGCCCAGCATCACGATCAGTCCGACGAGCACGGACACGGCTCCGCCACCCCCTGAATCAGGGCGTTGAACATGTTCAACGCTTCATGGGTGAGCGTAGAGCCTTCCTTGAACGTGTTCAAGTGGCGAGGTGCGCGTGCGCGCCGCCGGATGGACGCGCCTGGATTGCAGCCCTCCGAGGCCTGCGGCAGACATGAAGGAACGACCCCGGGGCGACAGGTGGGAGACCCAGTGCGCGACGCATCCAGACGACGGCCCTCGCGACGGATGCCCTCGGGGCCCGTCGCGTGCGCACTCGCCGCACTCGCCTCGGCCGTGCTGCTCGCCGGCTGCTCCACCGGCGGCCCCGGCGAACCCGGTGCCGAACAGACCGCCGCCTCGCCCGCCCGTGAAGTGCTGCTCCAGCCCGCCGGCTCCCAGGGCCCCGCGCCCTTCACGCCGTCCACGGCGCAGGAAGGCGCCCCCGTACAGGAGGACGCGCCGCCCGTCACCGGCGTCACCGACCCGGCGCCCGCCGGCCACGCCCTCACCGGCGCGACGCCCGGCCTCTACGGCGGCACCCGCGCCGTCGCCAGCTGCAACGTCGAGCAGCAGGCCGGCTACCTCACCGCCGACCCCGCCAAGGCCCGCGCCTTCGCCGAGTCCGCCGGCATCCCCGAGACCAACCTGGCCGGCTGGCTGCGCGGCCTCACGCCCGTGCTGCTGCGCGCCGACACCCGGGTCACCAGCCACGGCTACCAGGACGGCCGCCCCACCGCCTTCCAGTCCGTGCTTCAGGCAGGCACCGCGGTCCTCGTCGACCCGTACGGCACACCCCGGGTCCGCTGCGCCTGCGGCAACCCGCTGCGCTCCCCGGCCGCCGCCGAGAACGCCCGGCACACCGGCGAGCCCTGGGCCGGCTACCGCCCGGACCGCGTCGTCGTCATCACGCCCACCAGCACCGTCGTCACGAGCCTGGTGATCGCCAGCGCCGCCGACAACACCTGGCTCGAGCGACGGACCGGCAGCGACGGCGACCAGGACCGCAGGCCCGACGTCCTGCCGCCCTGCGCCCCGGCCTCCTGCGACCTCGTCGCCGACCCACCCGCACCGCTGCCGGACGGCACGGCCCCGGCCGACCCGCCCGCCGCCACGCCGACGAGCCCCGGCCGCCCCACCGGTCCCTCCGTCCCGCCCCCGCCGCACACCCCGGCCGCGCCCAGGGAACCCGCTCCGCACGAGGAACCCGTCACCCCGCCGGCACCCGACGGCGACACGACCGTCCCCGTCCCGGACGCGCCCGTGGAGCCGGACGTCCCGGCCCTGCCCAACGGACCGGGCGAGCAGCCCGCACCGGAGCCGCCGCCCTCCTTCGAGGACCCGTTCCCGGCCGAGACCGTGCCCGAGCAGCCCGAGACCTTCGAGGGCTGACCGCCCCCGCGTTGCGCCCCGTCGCCCGTCGGGGCGAACGCTGTTGCGAATCTGTGCCGATCTTCGCCGTGCACACGGGCGGTGCTGCGCCTAGCGTGGCCCCATGACAGCGGGCAGAGGGGGCGGGGAGGCGGCCGAGCGGTGCCGCTGCACGGCGGGACCGGCCGGGCAGGACTGCTGCTTCCTCCATGAGTTCGGCCAGGAATTCCGCATGGGCGGCTTCGACTGGGACCTGGTCAGCGGCCGGATGGTCATGGACGAGGGCGCCCTGAACGTCTTCGACATGGACCCCGCCGAGTACGACGGCGACCCCGCCACCCTCGGCTCCCGCGTCCTGCCCGACGAGGGCCGCCGGCTCGACGCGCTGGTCGCCCAGGCGCTCAAGGACGGCAGCGAGCGCTACGGCGCCTACTTCCGCATCCGCACCCGCGCCGGCGTCCAGCGCTGGACCCACACCCAGGGCGTCGTCCGGCGCGACCCGGACGGCCGCCCGGTCCGCATCATCGGCATCGTCCGGGACGCCTCCGAGGAGCTCTCCGAATCCGCCGCGCGCCTCGGCCTCGACGAGGGCCGCCGTCGGCGCACCAGCGTCGTCGAGGGCATGACGGCCGCCCTCGCCCACGCCCGTACCGTGCAGGACATCATCGACCTGCTCAACGAC
Source organism: Streptomyces sp. NPDC127114 (assembly GCF_042677525.1). Taxonomy (NCBI): domain Bacteria; kingdom Bacillati; phylum Actinomycetota; class Actinomycetes; order Kitasatosporales; family Streptomycetaceae; genus Streptomyces; species Streptomyces sp. NPDC127114. The sequence goes on along the minus strand of NZ_JBHXTJ010000001.1, from coordinate 387,361 downwards.
TCGCAGGGCCTGGAGCACTTCGGCGCCGCCAGCCTCGTCATGGGTCTCCTGGAATCCGGACGCATCCACCTCGTGGCCGAGGGACCCGACGGCGCCTTCGTGCCCGGCACCCGGTTCACCCGGGTGGACGAGCCGTACCCGATGAGCGAGGTGATCCGCACCCTGCGGCCCCGCTTCATCGAGTCCCCGGAGGACTTCGCCGCCTCCTACCCGGTCCTGTGGCCCCACATCAGCGGGCTCGGCATCACCTCCGCGGCCTACCTCCCGCTCATCGCCCAGGCCCGCCCGATCGGCGCCCTCGGCCTGCTCTACAGCGACCGCACCGGCTTCAGCGCCGACGAGCGCAACCTGCTCGTCGCCCTCGGCAGCTCCATCGCCCAGAGCCTCCAGCGCGCCATGCTGTACGAGCAGGAGCACGACCTCGCCGAAGGCCTCCAGCAGGCGATGCTGCCCCGCCGCATCCCCGACGTGCCCGGCGCCCAGATCGCCGTCCGCTACCGCTCCGCACGGCTCGGCCGCGACATCGGCGGCGACTGGTACGACATCATCCCGCTCCCCGGCGGCCGGGTCGGCGCCGTCATCGGCGACGTCCAGGGCCACGACACCCACGCCGCCGCCGTCATGGGGCAGCTGCGCATCGTGCTGCGCGCCTACGCCGCCGAGGGCCACACGCCCGCCACCGTGATGGCCCGCGCCTCCGTCTTCCTCCACGAGCTCGACACCGACCGCTTCGCCACCTGCACCTACGCCGAGGCCGACCCGGCCACCGGGCTCGTCCAGATCGTGCGTGCCGGCCACGTCGACCCGATGATCCAGGACCAGGACGGCAGCGCACGCCGGCTGCCCGTCGAGGGCGGCCTCCCGCTGGGCCTGTCCGCCGAGTTCGGCCGGCTCGACTACCCGGTCACGGCCGTCGAGCTCGACCCGGGCCGGACCCTGCTGCTCTACACCGACGGCCTGGTCGAGAAGCCGGGCGCCGACCTCGACGAGGGCCTGCAGTGGCTGACCTCCCTGGTCAAGCGGGGCCCGCGGGACCTCGACCAGCTCGCCGACCACTTGTGCGAGGTCGTCGACGAACGCGGCGGCGAGGACGACGTCGCCGTCCTGCTGCTGCGCCGCGCGGGCGCCCACCCGCCGCAGACCGGCGGCCGGCTCCAGCAGCACGTGGGCCAGAACGACCCCGAGGCGCTCCGCTCCGCCCGTCACATGATCCGCGCCGCCGTGCGCGCCTGGGGCGCGGGCGAGCGCTCCGACGAGATCGAGCTGGTCGCCGACGAGCTGACCACCAACGCCCTGATGCACACCGACGGCGGCGCGATCGTGACCCTGCGGATGCTGGCCGGACCCGAGCGCCGCCTGCGCGTCGAGGTCGAGGACCGCTCCAGCGCCCTGCCGCGCCGCCGGGAGGCGGGCGAGTCCGGGGTCTCCGGCCGCGGACTGCTCCTGGTGGACCGGATCTCGGACCTGTGGGGCGTGGAGCCGCGCGGCGGCGGCAAGTGCGTCTGGTGCGAGTTCGTGACCGAGCGGCCCGCGGAGTGGACGGCCGACTGGAGCACGGACCTGAAGGGGGACTGGCCCGGGCCGCTCTGACCCGTGGCGGCCCGTCCGGCCCGCCGGAGCGTCCGGACCGTCGGCACGGTCGGCCCGGGCCGCGATCCGTCCGGGCCGCTACCCGATCCGGCGGGCGCGTCCCCCGCCCGTACGGCAGGGTGGGGACATGCCCGAGCTGCCCGAGGTCGAAGCCCTCCGCGCGTTCCTGGACGAGCACCTCGTGGGCAAGGAGATCGCCCACGTGCTGCCCGTCGCCGTCAGCGTGCTCAAGACGTACGACCCGCCGCCGAGCGCCCTCGACGGCGCCCGGGTCACGGGCGTCGCCCGCCACGGGAAGTTCCTCGACATCGCCACCGAAGGCCCGGCGGGCGAACTGCACCTGGTCACCCATCTCGCCCGGGCCGGCTGGCTGCAGTGGAAGGACGTGCTGCCCTCCGGATTCCCGAAGCCCGGCAAGGGGCCGCTCGCGCTGCGGACCGCGCTCACGGGAGGCGACGGCTTCGACCTCACCGAGGCCGGGACCACCAAACGCCTCGCCGTGTACGTCGTCCCCGACCCCGCGGAGGTGGCCGGCGTGGCCCGCCTCGGACCGGACCCGCTCGCCGAGGACTTCGACCTGGCCGCCTTCACCGCCCTGCTGTCCGGCGAACGGCGCCAGATCAAGGGCGCCCTGCGCGACCAGGGCCTGATCGCCGGCATCGGGAACGCGTACAGCGACGAGATCCTGCACGCCGCCAGGATGTCGCCCTTCAAACCCACCCAGAACCTCACTCCCGAGGAGACCGCCGTCCTGTACAAGGCGATGCGCACCACCCTCGGCGAGGCGGTCGAGCGCTCCCACGGGCTCGCCGCGGGCAGGCTCAAGGCCGAGAAGAAGAGCGGGCTGCGGGTCCACGGGCGCGAGGGCGAGCCGTGCCCGGTGTGCGGCGACACCGTCCGCAGCGTCTCCTTCAGCGACTCCTCGCTCCAGTACTGCCCCACCTGCCAGACCGGCGGCAAGCCGCTCGCCGACCGCCGCATGTCGAAACTCCTGAAATAGACTCCCGCGCATGCTGCGCGTACTGGCCGTCGACGACGAGGCGCCGGCCCTCGGCGAACTGCTCTACCTGCTGCGCGCCGACCCGCGCGTGCGCACCGCCGAGGGGGCGGGCGACGCCACCGAGGCGCTGCGCAGGATCGGGCGCGCCGTGGAGGCGGGAGCGGACGGCGACGAGGGCATCGACGTGGTCTTCCTCGACATCCACATGCCCGGGCTCGGCGGACTCGACCTGGCCCGGCTGCTCGCCGGGTTCGCCCGCCCGCCGCTGATCGTCTTCGTCACCGCCCACGAGGGCTTCGCGGTCCAGGCCTTCGACCTGGAGGCCGTCGACTACGTGCTCAAGCCCGTGCGCCGCGAACGCCTCGCCGAGGCCGTACGCCGGGCCCACGACCTCGTGCACGCGCACGTGCCCGCGCAGCCGCTTCCCGAGCAGATCCCCGTCGAACTCGGCGGTGTCACCCGCTTCGTGCCCGTCGACGACATCGCGTACGTGGAGGCGCACGGCGACTACGCCCGCCTCCACACCGGCCAGGGCAGCCATCTCGTCCGTATCCCGCTGTCCGTCCTGGAGGAGCGCTGGGCCGACCGCGGCTTCGTCCGCATCCACCGCAGCCATCTGGTCGCCCTCGGCCGCATCGACGAGCTCCGCCTCGACGGCGGAGCCACCTCGGTCCGGGTCGGCGACGCGGTCCTCGCGGTCTCGCGGCGCCACGCGCGCCAGCTGCGGGACCTGCTGATGCGCCGCGCCCGCGGCTGAGCCGCGGCGGCGGCCGTCAGCACAGGTGGAGCGCGAGATGGCTCAGAGCCGTGCCCAACCGCCAGGCGGGCAGCCAGACCTGACGGTCCTCGTCGACGGTACGGGCCCCGGCGATCCCGGCGAGATCGGCGGCGCGCAGCTCGGTGGCCCGCAGCCGGCGCCAGGTGTCCCGGGCCAGGGCCAGGTCGGGCGCCGGGGTGCCGGAGCCGGCCGTCGCGAGGCGGGCGGCGACCCACGAGGACCAGGGGTGGTCGTGCGCCGTGCGGCGCAGCCAGCCGTCCGGGCCGCGGCCGTCGAGCAGCACCGTGAGGGCGAGGGTCCGCACCCCGGCCCGGAACTCCAGCGACCCGGGTGCGACGAGTCCGCCGGTGCGCATCACGTCGTCGGCGACGTACTCCGCGCACAGCCAGTCCATCGGGACGGCGAGACCGCCCCCACCGGCTCCGTTCGTGCTTTCGGGCAGCACCGATCCCACCTTCTCCCGGACGTCCTGGACGAGGCCCCGGTGACGAGCCTCCTCCGAGAAGGGCGCGCGCGGGGCCAGTTCGCTCAACTGGCCCGGCTGCTTTCGGATACGTTTCTTCGCCACATCGGTGCTGGTGGGAGCGCTGTGACGAAGGTGAAGCCGCGGGGCGCGAGCGGCTCAGCCGAGGAGCGCGTAGACCGCCGTCGCGTGCGCGGCCGGCTCCTCGGTGCCCTCGGCCGTCATGGTGATGTCCGCGAAGGCCATCCGCCTGCCCGCCTTGGTGAGCCGCGCCCGGACGAGGACGTCCGCGCCGAGCACCGGCCGCTGGAAGCTGATCGACTGCTGGACGGTCGTCATCGGGACGAAGCCGCCGCGGGCGGCGGCCACCGCGATCACGGTGGCGGTGTCGGCGGCGGCCATCAGTGCCTGGCCGGAGAGACCTCCGCCCTCCCGGGCGAGCCGGTCGGACCAGGGGAGCCTGAGGACGGCCTCGTGGCCGTCGACGGAGGCCACGGAGAGGCCCAGGTCGAGCACCCAGGGGGCGAAGTTGTCGGTGAGGACCTTTTCGGCGGCGGTGAGAGTCAGCGTCACGACGGTCATTGTGGGGCGCCGGCCGTGGGCCGGGCAACGGCCGTGCGGCGCGGCGGACGGTAGCCCGGCAGCCGGTGGCCGAGCTGGCGCAGCGCGTAGTGCGAGCGGGACTTGACGGTGCCGGCCGGGATGCCGAGCTCGGCCGCGGCCTCGTTGACCGTCAGACCGTGGAAGTAGAGCCGCACGAGGACGGCCCGGTGCTCCGGGCGCAGTCCGCGCACCGCCGCCCGGACGTCGAGCGCGGCGACGGCCGTCTCGGTGGCGTCGGCCGGGTCCGCGGTCACGGCGAGCAGCTCGTCGCCGACCTCGGCGGGCCGGGAGAGCCGGGAGCGGCGGGCGTCGATGGCGAGCCGCCGGGCCACCGTGAACAGCCAGGGCCGCATCGACTCGTACGGGGAGTCGAAGGCCTCGGGATGGAGCCAGGCGCGGACCAGGGTCTCCTGCACCAGGTCCTCGGCGCGCTGCCGGTCGCCCTGGGTCAGGCCGAGCAGGAAGGAGAACAGCGCCGGGCCGTGTTCCCGCTGGAGTTCCCTCAGGGCCCGCTCGTCGGTGGTCGCCGCTGCCGTCAGTGCCGTGGTCATGGTGCCGTATACGAACGCATCCGGGCGGCGGCGGACAGAGAGCGGGCGGATGTCTGCGACGAACGGTCGCACCGAGCGGTGAACGGTTCGGCGAGCGGTCGGCGAACGGCCGGACGGAAGCGGTGCGTCCGATTCAGCGGGGTTTCCCGCCCTCTGCGGCATTGACCCTTGACTGGGGCCTTCGTCCGCTGTGAATTCGCATGAACAGATGTTCATCCTATGAATCAGCGGAGTTCGGCAGATGACCCCACGCACCAGAACCGGCGCGGCGGCCCTCGCCGCCGTCCTGCTCGCCGCGGCCACCGGCTGCGCCGCCGCGGACCGTTCGTCCCACGGCCCGGCGGCGCCGGCCAAGCCCTCGCAGCGGCCGGCGGCCCCGGGGGCGGCCTCCGCCGGCCCGGCTCCCTTCACCCTCGTCACCTCCGGCGACGTCCTCCCGCACGACTCGATCATCCGGCAGGCCGCCGCCGACGCGGGCGGCGCGGGCTACGACTTCCGGCCCATGCTCGCCGGCGTCCGCTCCGTCGTCTCCGGCGCCGATCTCGCCATCTGCCACATGGAGACCGTGTACGGGGCGGAGGGCGGCCCCTACACCGGCTACCCCGCCTTCAAGTCGCCGCCCGAGGTGGCCGTCGCGCTCAAGGAGACCGGCTACGACTCCTGCTCCACCGCCTCCAACCACACCCTCGACGACGGTGCCGCCGGCCTCGGCCGTACCCTCGACGCCCTCGACAAGGCGGGCGTACGGCACGCCGGCTCGGCCCGCAGCGCCGAGGAGGCCGCCCGGCCCACCCTGCTCAAGGCGGGCGGCGCGACCGTGGCCCAGCTCGCCTACACCTACGACACCAACGGCTACCCGCTGCCCGCGGGGCAGCCCTGGGCCGTCAACCTCATCGACGAGCAGAAGATCGTCGCCGACGCCAGGGCCGCCCGCAAGGCCGGTGCCGACGTCGTCGTGGTGTCGGTCCACTGGGGCACCGAGTGGCAGTCCGCCCCCGACGAGCGCCAACTCTCCCTGGGTCAGGCCCTCACCGCGTCGAACACCGGCGGCCGCCCCGACATCGACCTGATCATCGGCACCCACGCCCATGTGCCCCAGGCCTACGAGAAGGTCAACGGCACCTGGATCGTCTACGGCATGGGCGACCAGATCGCCGGAGACATGATCAACTACAACGGCTCGTACGACCCCCGCGGCAACCAGGGCACCCTGGCACGCTTCACCTTCGTCCCGCCCGCCGCGCCCGGCGGCCGCTGGGAGGTGCGCAAGGCCGAGTTCGTCCCGCAGCTCTTCGACACCGCGCGCGGCCGGGTGGTCAACCTCAACGCGGCCGTCAGAAAGGGCGAGGAGCGGTACACGGAGACCCGCGACGCCATCCGCGAGGTCGTCCTCTCCCGCGGCGCGGCCCGCGACGGACTGATGGCGGGGGAGTAGCCCGGCGGAGGCCCCGGGGCGAGACCTGAGGCCCCGCCCGGCGCCCCGGGGCGAGACCTAAGGCACCACCGTCACCGGCCAGCGGCCCGCCTTCACCAGGCGGACCGCGACCGAGCCCACGAAACGGTGACCGGCAGACTCCGAGGCCCCGACCACCACCGCGTCCGCCTTCAGCTCGTCGGCGGCCGAGACCAGACCCGCGTACGCGTCACCGCGGAAGGTGTGGAACTCCCAGCGCACCCGGAAGATCTCCTTCACCCGCTCGGCGGACTCCCGGATCTCCGCCACCAGGCCCTCCGCGATCTCCTCCGTGGCCCCGGCGACCGGGGCGCCCATCGCCGCGCCCGCCGCGAGCACGGGCTGGACGTAGACGAGGGCGAGCAGCGCGTTCTGCCGCCGGGCGAGTCCGGCCGCGTAGGCCGCCGCGCGCAGCGAGGACGCGGAGCCGTCGACCCCGGCGACGATCACCTTGGGGCCGTCCGTACCTCGTTCGAATCCACTCACCCTTCGAGGCTATCGGCTCAACAGGTGGATTCGGATGGGCGGCCGGTGTCGCTGCGCGCCCCGCGCCGTCCTCCGTACGAACCATTGGTCATGAAAAAGGATGAGACGACCACAGGGCGCCGGTCGCTGCTGCGGCTCGCCGCCGCCCTCGGCGCCACCGCCGCCGTCGGGGTCTTCGCCACCGACCGCATGGGCGCGACGGACGGCCGGACCGGTCCCGCCGCCGGCGCCGCACCCTCGGCCGGGCCGTCCGCCCGGCCCACGCCCGGCGCGGCCGGACCACAGGTCCAGGCCCGGGCGCAGGCCGCGCGGCTGCGGCCCGCCGCCTACCGGCTCCAGCCGATGACCGGCTACGCGCCGCCCGCCTTCCGCCGCGCGCTCCCCCCGGTCAGGACCCGGCCCTTCCTCCATCTCACCGGCGTCGGACGCTCGATGGTGCTCACCTTCGACGACGGCCCCGACCCCCGCTACACCCCGGAGATCCTCGCCACCCTGCGCCGCTACGGCTGCCGGGCGATGTTCTTCGTCTGCGGCGAGATGGCCGTCGGCAACGAGGACCTGCTCAAGCAGATGGCGGAGGACGGCCATGTGGTCGGCAACCACTCCTGGTCCCATCCGCTGGTCCCGAAGCTGCGGCCCTCCCTGATCCGCCAGGAGCTCGGCTCCACCAGCGACGTCGTCGAACAGGCCCTGGGCGCACCGCCGTTGTGGTACCGAGCGCCCTACGGCGCCTGGAACAGGCTGTCGTTCGAGATCGGTGCCGAGCTCGGCATGGAGCCGCTGGCGTGGACCGTCGACACCCTCGACTGGAAGGAACCGCCCACCGACAGCATCGTCCGCCGGGTCCTCGACGGCGCGGGGCCCGGCGTCGTCGTCCTCAACCACGATGCCGGCGGCAACCGTTCGCACAGCGTGGCCGCGCTCAAGCGCTACCTGCCCGAACTCCTCGACCTCGGCTACAGCATCACCGTCCCGCGCCGCTGAGCCGGCACGGACACCGGCGGGCCCCGGCACCTCCTCGGTGCCGGGGCCCGCCGCCGTGCGGACGGCCTAGCGGAAGCCGACCATCCGGGCGAAGACCACCACGTTGCCGTCGTAGCCGTGGGCGCGCGAATAGCCGCCGCCGCACGTGATCACCCGCAGCTCCGGCTGGCCGGTGTCCCCGTACACCTGGACTCCGGGGAAGGCGTTCTTCGCGAAGACCTCCACCCCGTAGATCTCGAACACGGCCACCCGGCCGTCGTACCGGTCGACCTCGACGTGCTGGCCCTGCTGCAAGGAGCCGAGTCCGTAGAACACCGCGGGCCCCGACAGGTTGTCGACGTGCCCCACGATGACGGAGGTGCCGCGCATGCCCGGCGCGATGCCGTTCTGGTACCAGCCGGCGAGGTTGGACTCCTCCGGCGGCGGGGCGGCGACCCAGCCGTTGTCGTCCAGGCCCACGTCCATGAGCGGGGCCGCCACCCGGATGGCCGGGATCCTGATGCGTGACGCGGGGGCGTACGGCAGCTCCATGGCGGCGGCGGCCGTGGGGGCCGGGGCGACCGGTCGGGCGACCGGTCGCGCTGCCGCGGTGGGCTGCGGCGGGCCGGACTCGAAGCCGACCCCGTTGCGCATTATCGCCAGGCCGGACAGCATGACGAGAGCCAGCGCGCCCCAGGGTTGGCGTCTCCTGGCGGCGTCGAAGAGGCTGAAGTCCTTGGGGCTCATGGTTCTCCCTTGGTGGCGTCACGGGAACGGTAAGGGCGCCGAGGCGATCCGGCGCGCCGGGCGGGGCGAACGGGTGGCGACCGGAGGGGCACCCGCGATCGCGGCCCCGGACGCGGGCTCCTCTCGCGCGGTTCCGCGCGGGCGCTAGAGGGCACCGGCCCGGCGGAACGGGTGATCTGCCATCCGAGTAATCGTCAGATCATCGTTCTGACGCCGTGTGACCTGCGAATCCGTCAGATTCCCCACTCGTTCGGCCGGTGCCGTCCCTCACCGGACCGGCCCAAGGCCGACATGCGAAGGTCCTTCTGGTTTGTGATGGTTCGTCACGGAAGGCGTACTCGTCGAATCGCCCGGAGCACCGCTTTGGGGCGCCTTCCACTGGAGGTTCAACCATGCGTGCTGCACGCACTCTGGCGGTGACGGCGACCGCGTTCGCGGCGCTCGGGCTCGCTGCCCCCCTCGCCACCGCCACCAACGGGTCCAGCAGCGTGACCGTCGGCTCCTTCCAGGCCCCCAAGGGTGGCGACAACTCGAATGTCACCGTCTCCCCCTTCGCGGTCCACCAGGGTGCGCTTCTCCTGGTCACCACCCGGGACTGCGCCGCGGGCACGGTCTCGTCCGCGGCCTTCCCGTCCGGCACCCTCTCGGGCTCCAACCAAGGGTTCTCCACTGTCAGCGTCCGCATCTTCAACAACGCCACGCCCGGCCTGCACACCCTGACCGCCACGTGCGTCAACGGCCGGAAGCTCACGACGCAGTTCCGCGTGCTGGCCGGCCAGGGCGCGGAGGGCGGTCTGGGCGGCTCGCTCGCCCCGACCTCCACCGAGATGGCCGTGGGCGGCAGCCTCGTTGCCGCCGCCGCGCTGGGCGGGGGTCTGTTCATCGCCCGCCGGCGCCGCATGTCCGGCGCGGGGGCCTGACCGGCCGAACCTCCCGGTCGGCCCGCAACGCCCGTCGCCCCCGAGTCCTTTCCGGGACTCGGGGGCGACGGGCTTTTCCGTGGGTCTTCCTCGGCTTCGCCGGCGGGCGGGCACCCCGCCGCGCCGTCAGTGGCGTCGGCCGTCGGACGACGACCGGCGGCGGATCACGAGGACGAGGCCGACCGCCGAGGCGAGCACCATGCCCCCACCGGCCGCGAGGGTCCAGGCGTCGGTCGAGTCGAACGAGCCGCCCAGACCGCCCTGCACCCCGCGAGGGGTGGTGAGCACGGTCGAGAGGGCCGTGGGCGTCGGCGTCGTGCCGCCGCTGATGGTCAGGTCGACGGTGCCCTGCACGCCTCCGGTGCAGTTGAACGACACCGTGTACACGGCGCCGCGCTTGGCGTCGATGTCCACGGTGGCGGTGGCCGTCGAGCCGGGGGGGATGGTGACGGTGTCGAAGATGCCGGCCGAGGCCATCGCCGTGCTCGCGCAGCCGGGCGCGCTGAGCGTGACCCGGCCGCCGGGAGCGACGACCCCGGGAGACACGACGAAATCGCCCGCTTGCTTCGCTCGGGGCGCCCGGGGGTTCGGCGCCGGGGCGCCGTCGGCGGCGACGGCGAGGGGGGCGGCCAGGGCGAGGGTGGCCGCCCCCAGCAGAGCGGTGGACGCGGCACGTATCGCGCGCATGGTGGATCCTCCGGGTCCCCGAGGCGCAGCCGCGGAAGGCTATCCGCGAAAAGGCAGGACATACGCCTCGATGCCCGAAACGCTAGGAGCCCTCTATCACAGCCGCGATCCGAGACGGGCGAATGGGGCACCAAGGTCACCCGATCGGACCGCACGCGGACCCCTGCTCAGTCCGCGAGCTGCGGGAACAGGTCGACGAACGGCGCGGATGTGGCCGCGATGCCCCGGCTGAACGGCGCGTCGAAGTCCCAGATCAGGAAGAGCAGGAAGGCGATCAGGGCGCTGAAGAGGCCGGCCAGCAGCACCTCCCGCCCGGTGCGCCTGATCTGCAGCGTGAAGATCAGGCCCACCGTCACGAGCGCGCCGATGATGAGCCCGAACCACACCACGCCCGGCATCGTCGGCCCGGCGTTCTGCCCGCGGGACCCGCGGGCGTCGTCGGCGACCGCGACCTGGTCGACGAGCGGCTGGTAGGCCTGCCCCTCGAAGTCGTCGGCGGGCTGGTAGTCGGTCACGCTGCGGCGCACCTTCTCCAGGAGCTCCGTGCCCCTCTCGCTGAGCGCGTCGTGCTCCGCCATGTACGGGAACTCGTCCTCGACCACGTACCGGACGTACGCGTCGACGTCGGCCCGGATCCGCTCCCGGGTGGCCAGCGGGTACACCTCGACCCGCTCCGAGATCTCGTGCATGGCCTGCGCCTCCTGGCGCACGGTCTCCTGTGCGGCGCTGCGCGCCTCCCAGACGCCGGCGATGGCGAGGCCGAGGACGATCGCGTACACCACGCCGATCATCATCGTCATGTACTCGATGACGTCCGGGGTCTCGTTGGGGTCGTCGTCCTCGGGGAGCCTCCGGTGGTTGATGACGACGATGGTCAGCACGACGGCGCACGCGGCGGCCATCGCGATGGTGAGAACTACCCATTCGGACAAGGGTTTTCCTCCGGTGACACGGTCTCAGCGGGAACGGGGGCGCAGGATCGCGGTCGCGAGCACTGCGGGGGCGGTGACCAGCAGGGTCGTGGTGAGCACGTTCGGGGAGCTCTTGGGCTTGACCCGGGTCGTGCGCCGGTAGTGCGGCAGGGCGACCGGGGCCGTGGGCCGGGCGCGCGGGGCGGGCGCCGGGGACGGCCTCCGTGGCTCCGGCTCCGGCTCGGGCGGAACCGGCGCGGGGATCGGCCGCACGGGCTCCGGCGCCGGGGCGGGCCGGGGCGGGGGAGTGGTCCGCACGGGCGGCGGAGGCTCCGGAGGCTTCGGCTTCGGCGGGGGCTTCGGGGTCGGTTCCGGCTGCGGCTCGGGCGGCTTGGACGGGTGCGGGGGATGGGGCGGGTGCGTGGGGTGCGGGGGATGGGTGGGGTGCGGGGGGTGCGTCGGGAAGCAGCGGCCCGAGCCCGCGACCGCCACTCCGCTCGACCCGCCGGGGCCGGTCGACGCCCAGGCGCAGGCGTCGGCGGCCACGGGCGCCGCCGGGGCGGCGAGCAGCCACACCAGCGCCCCGGTCGCCAGCGGGCGCGCCAGTCGCTTCCGGTAGCGGGAGAACCCGTGCTGAGGCAGGAGAGACACGCCGAGCAGCATGATCACGCGGGTGGCCCGGACGGGCCGGAACGGCCCCCGATTCCCCGGATGGAGCGGATCTGGGCGTGCAGTGGTTTGACGTTTCCGCCGACTCTGTCGTCTCACGCGTGGCCCAACGCGCCAAGGCCCCCGTCGTTGCGGGGGATTCACGAGGAATGGCCGGAATAAAGGATTCCGCCGAGCCGTGGGCCGGACCGGACGGGGCGAACTGGCCGGTAGTCGCCGTCCGTTCGGTACGGTTCTCCCCATCCTCCGGCCTCCGGGCTGCGTCGGAAGCGCCGTACGGGCAGCGCACGGCCATATGCACGTGAATTTGCACGACCTGAAGGCGTGAAGTCTTCGTTACCCGCAGCACGTGCCAATGGCGTGTGACCAAGAACGGATCGCGAATTTCCGTTTCTGCTCGCTCTCTCGGCGGGCGATCAGTAGCCTCAGCTCGAACGTAGGCCGCGAACACATGGCCGCATCCCGTGGCGACTTGTTGGAGACTTTGATGGAGCGTCCCGCCTGGGCCCCGCCGGGTATCGATATTTCGGTGCCGAGCGTGTCCCGTATGTACGACTTCTATCTGGGCGGCTCGCACAATTTCGAAGTGGACCGGGAAGCGGCCCGCAAGGCCATGGAGTTCCTGCCGGGGCTCCCCAAGATCATGCAGGCGAACCGTGCCTTCATGCGCCGGGCCGTCCGGCACGCCGTGGACGAGGGCATCACCCAGTTCCTCGACATCGGCTCCGGCATACCCACGTTCGGCAACGTGCACGAGGTCGCCCAGGCCGCCAGCGCCGAGGCCCGGGTCGTCTACGTCGACCACGACCCGGTCGCCGTCGCCCACAGCCGCGCCGTGCTCGAGGGCGACGACCGCTCGGCCGTGGTCGCCGCCGACCTGCGCAAGCCCCGCGAGATCCTGCACAGCCGTGAGGTGGCCGAACTGCTGGACCTGGACCGGCCGGTGGCCCTGCTGCTCGTCGCCGTGCTCCACTTCCTGGAGGACGCGGACGAGCCGCACGCCGCCGTCGCCGAGCTCCTGGACGGGCTGGCGCCCGGCAGCCTCGTCGTCCTCACCCACGCCTCCTACGAGGGCATCCCGGTGCCCGAGGAGCGGGCGGGCGGCGCCGTCGGCGTCTACCGCGACATCCGCAACCCGCTCGTGATGCGCTCACGTGAGGAGATCACGCGCTTCCTCGACGGGACCGAGATCGTCGAACCGGGCGTCGTGCCGATGCCGCTGTGGCGGCCCGACAGCCTGGACGAGGAGGAGGATCCCTACTCCTTCTCCGGGTTCGCAGGGGTGGGGCGCAAGGCGTGAAGGTGCCGTCCCAGCCTGCCGGTTCCGTCGCCGACGCGGACGGACCGGAGGACAGACTCAGGCGGTTCGTGACCATCTGGAGCCGCGCCGTGTTCCCGGTCACCGCCACCTCGATGACCCGTCAGGAGTTCGAGCGGCACCTGCTGCCGCCCGCCCGGGAGCTGTGCGACGCGCTGCACGCCCGGCCCTTCGACACGACTCCCGGGCACCGTGTCGGCCAGGCCCTGGTGGCCGCCCACTGCACCGACCCGGACGCGCTCTCCCGCAGCCTCGGCGTCGTCGACGCGTATCTGGTGCTGTACTGCGGCGACGAGCGGGAAACCGACGCCGAGGAGCTGCGGGCCCGCTGCTCCCGGCTCCAGCACGCCATGGCCGCCGGCTTCGCCCAGGCACTGCGCGAACGCACCCTCGTCGAGCAGGAGTCCATCGCGCACTCGGCGCTGTCCGCGCGCAGCGCCGCCGAACTCGCCCTGCACGCCACCGAGAGCCGCTTCCGGGCGGTCTTCGACGGCGCCGCGATCGGCATCGGCATCGCCGACCTCGACGGCAACGTCCTGGAGGTCAACGAGACCCTCACCCGGATGTTCGGCGGCCTGGAGCAGACCGTCACCAGCAGGAACATCCTCGAGTGGGCCCACCCCGAGGACGGCCCGCACGTCTGGCGGCTGTACGACGAGCTGGTGCGCGGCGAGCGCGATTCGTACCGCGTCGAGAAGCCGTACTACCGCGGTGATGGCACCGTCCTGTGGACCAACCTCACCGTCTCGCTGCTGCGCGACGCCGCCGGCGCCCCGCAGTACCAGCTGGCGCTCATGGAGGACACCACCGAGCGGCGGCTGCTCAACCTGCGGCTGCGGTACGAGGCCACCCACGACGCCCTCACCGGGCTGCCCAACCGGACCCTGTTCTTCGAGCGCCTGGAGAAGACCCTGTCGCCGGGCGGCGAGAGCCGCTTCGGACTCGCCTACCTCGACCTCGACGGCTTCAAGGTCATCAACGACAGCCTCGGTCACTCCACCGGCGACCGGCTGCTCGTCGAGGTCGCGGACCGGCTGCAGAGCTGCGTCACCGCACCCGGCGAAATGGTCGCCCGGCTCGGCGGCGACGAGTTCGTCGCCCTCACCACCGGGCCCGGCAGCGAACGGCAGGTCGCCGAGCTCGCCGACCGGATGCTCGCCGCCCTCGCCACCCCGATCAGCATCGACGGCCGCGAACTGACCGTACGCGGCAGCGTCGGCGTGGTGGAGGGACCGGCCGGCGAGCGCACCCCGGCCGAGGTGCTGCGCAGCGCCGACATCACCATGTACCGGGCCAAGTCGGCCGGCGGCAACCGCTTCGAGTACGCGGACGAGGAGGCCGACGCGCGGGCCATCACGCGGCACGGGCTGACCACCGCGCTGCCCGCCGCCCTGGAGCGCGGCGAGTTCTTCATCGAGTACCAGCCGCTGGTGCACCTCGGTGACGGCAGCGTGCACGGCGCCGAGGCGCTCGTCCGCTGGTGCCACCCGCAGCACGGCGTGCTCGGCCCCGACCGGTTCATCCCGCTCGCGGAGAACACCGGTCTGATCGTGCCGCTGGGCCGCTGGGTGCTCCAGGAGGCCGTGCGCCAGGCCCGCTTCTGGCAGGACGAGGCGCCCGGCGGCCACCCCGCCACGGGGCCGCTGCGGATCAACGTCAACCTCTCGCCGACCCAGCTGCACCACCCCGGCCTGGTCGCCGAGACGGTCGACGTCCTGGAGCGCTCCGGCCTCGAACCCGGCGCGCTGTGCCTGGAGGTGACGGAGTCGGCACTGATCGGCGCGGACGACGACCTGCTCAAGCCGCTGCGGCAGCTCGCCGAGATGGGCGTGGACATCGCGCTCGACGACTTCGGCACCGGCTACTCCAACCTGGCCAACCTGCGCCGGCTCCCGGTGAGCGTCCTCAAGCTGGACCGTTCCTTCACCCAGGGCATGCAGCAGCACCCGGTGGACCCGGTCGACATCAAGATCGTCGAAGGGATCGTGCAGCTCGCCCACAGCCTGGAGCTGGCCGTCACCGTCGAGGGCGTGGAGACCGGCGCCCAGGCCCGGCAGCTGCGCGAACTCGGCTGCGACACCGCCCAGGGCTGGTACTACGCCCGCCCCGGGGCCCCGGACCGGATCCGTTCGCTGGTCCTGGCGGACGCGGTGTAGGCAGGACTCAGGCCGTGGCGGAGCCCGGCCGGGGCGTCGCCTTCACGGCGGCGCCCCTCCGCGAGGCCATGAGGAGCTTCTGGAGCTCGCGGGCCGCCCGCGGCGGCGCCACGTCGCTGCGGTGGGCCAGCGCGATCGTGCGGCGCAGGCCGGGCCGCGCCAGGGCCGTGACCCGCAGGTCGCGGCCCGCCCGGGCGGCCACCATCGCCGGGACCACGGCGAGGCCGAGCCCGGCCCGTACGAAACCGAGGACGGCGTCCAGCTCGCCGCCCTCGACCGTGAACGAGGGCTCGAAGCCCTCGGCCCGGCAGGCCGCCACGGTCAGCTCCCGCAGGTCGTAGCCGTGCCGGAACATCACGAGCGGCTGGTCGCGCAGGTCCGCGATGCGCACCGGCCGGCGCGGCGCGGGCGCCGAGGCCGAGGACACCACCACCAGGTCCTCGGTCAGCAGCTCCACCGTCGTCAGGGCCGGCGAGGGCGTCGGCAGCGGCAGCACCACCAGCGCCAGGTCCAGCGCACCGCGGGCCAGCTCCCGCACCAGGTCGTGCGAGCCGCCCTCCTCGATGAGGAGACTGATCCCCGGGTGCAGGTCGTGGAAGGCGCGCAGCACGTCCGGCAGCAGACCGGTGCACAGACTGGGCGTCGCCCCGAGCCGCACCCGGCCCCGCCTGAGCTGCACCAGCTCCTGCACCTCGTGCCGGGCGGTGTCGGTGTCGGCGAGGATCCGGCGGGCCAGCGGCAGCAGGGCCTCGCCCGCGTCGGTGAGGGCGATGTTGCCCCGGGCCCGGCTGAACAGCTCCGCGCCCAGCTCCTGCTCCAGCGCCTTGATCTGCTGCGAGAGCGAGGGCTGCGAGACGTGCACGCGCTCGGCGGCCCGGGTGAAGTGGCGGGTCTCGGCGACGGCGACGAAATAGAGGAGCTGCTGGAACTGCATGGGCCCAGCCTACCCCGCTCCATAGGGCACGCCTATGGAGATCAGCCAAACCATGTCTTGGACCACTCGGGCCCTTCGCCCCTACCGTCGCTCACATGGCTCTGGCAACCAAGTCCGGACGGACCACCGCCCGGCACCCCGCCGCCGCGCCCACCCGCGGCTTCTGGGCGTCGACCATCGGCAAGAAGACCGTGATGGCCGCGAGCGGCCTGATCATGCTCGCCTACCTCGTCGCCCACGTCACGGGGAACCTGAAGGTCTTCTTCGGCCCCGAGGAGTTCAACGGCTACGGCCACTGGCTGCGCGTCATGGGCGCCCCCGTCCTGCACCACCAGTGGGGGCTGTGGATCGCCCGCGTCGTGCTGCTCACCGCCGTCGTCGCGCACGCCGTCTCCGCGTACCAGCTCAGCAGGCGCGACATCAAGGCCCGCCCCACCGCGTACGTCCACCGCCGCAAGGGCTCCTCCTACGCGACCCGCACCATGCGCTGGGGCGGTGTCATCCTCGGCCTGTTCATCGTCTGGCACGTCCTCGACCTGACCACCGGCACCGTCCACCCCGGCGGCTTCGAGGAGGGCAGGCCGTACCAGAACGTCATCGACACCTTCTCCACCTGGTACGGCAACGTCGTCTACATCGTCGCCATGCTCGCCGTGGGCCTCCACGTCCGGCACGGGTTCTGGAGCGCCGCCCAGACCCTCGGCGTCGGCAACGCCCGGCGCGAACGCGCCCTCAGATTCCTGGCCAACGCCCTCGCGCTCGTCCTGACCGCGGGCTTCATCGCCGTACCCGTCGGCGTCATGACCGGAGTGGTGAGCTGACATGACCTCCCTCGACTACCGCGTGGGCGAGCCGATCGCCGACACCAAGGCCCCCGAAGGGCCGATCGCCGAACGCTGGGACACCCGCCGCTTCAAGGCGAAGCTGGTCAACCCCGCCAACCGCCGCGGCCACCGCGTCATCGTCGTGGGCACCGGCCTCGCCGGCGGCTCCGCCGGCGCCACCCTCGCCGAACAGGGCTACCAGGTCGCCCAGTTCTGCTTCCAGGACTCGCCGCGCCGCGCCCACTCCATCGCCGCCCAGGGCGGCATCAACGCCGCCAAGAACTACCGCAACGACGGCGACTCCGTCCACCGGCTGTTCTACGACACCGTCAAGGGCGGCGACTTCCGCGCCCGCGAGTCCAACGTCCACCGGCTCGCCCAGATCTCCGTCGAGATCATCGACCAGTGCGTCGCCCAGGGCGTGCCCTTCGCCCGCGAGTACGGCGGCCTCCTCGACACCCGCTCCTTCGGCGGCGTCCAGGTCTCCCGCACCTTCTACGCCCGCGGCCAGACGGGCCAGCAGCTGCTGCTCGGCGCCTACCAGGCGCTGTCCCGGCAGATCGCCGCCGGCAACGTCGAGATGCACCCGCGCACCGAGATGCTCGACCTCGTCGTGGTCGACGGCCGGGCCCGCGGCATCGTCGCCCGCGACCTCGTCACCGGGCGGATCTCCACCCACTACGCCGACGCGGTCGTCCTCGCCACCGGCGGCTACGGCAACGTCTTCTACCTGTCCACCAACGCCATGAACTCCAACGCCACCGCCGTGTGGCGGGCCCACCGGCGCGGCGCGTACTTCGCCAACCCCTGCTTCACCCAGATCCACCCCACCTGCATCCCGCGCACCGGCGACCACCAGTCCAAGCTCACGCTGATGAGCGAGTCGCTGCGCAACGACGGCCGCATCTGGGTCCCCAGGGCCCAGGGCGACACCCGCCCCGCCAACGAGATCCCCGAGGACGAGCGCGACTACTACCTGGAGCGCATCTACCCCTCCTTCGGCAACCTCGTCCCCCGCGACATCGCCTCCCGCGCCGCCAAGAACGTCTGCGACGAGGGCAGGGGAGTGGGCCCGGGCGGCCAGGGGGTCTACCTCGACTTCGCCGACGCCATCCGGCGCATGGGCCGGGCCAAGGTCGAGGAGAAGTACGGCAACCTCTTCGACATGTACGAGCGGATCACCGCCGAGAACCCGTACGAGGTCCCGATGCGGATCTACCCCGCCGTGCACTACACGATGGGCGGACTCTGGGTCGACTACGACCTCCAGACCACCGTCCCCGGGCTCTTCGCCATCGGCGAGGCCAACTTCTCCGACCACGGCGCCAACCGCCTCGGCGCCTCCGCCCTCATGCAGGGCCTCGCCGACGGCTACTTCGTGCTCCCGGCCACCATCAACGACTACCTGGCCCGCCACCCGCACGGCGAACCCGTCACCGACGACCACCCCGCCGTACGGGAGGTCCTCGCCGAGACCGAGGACCGGCTCCACCTCCTCCTCGCGGTCGACGGCGACCGCACGCCCGACTCCTTCCACCGTGAACTCGGCGAGGTCATGTGGGAGTTCTGCGGCATGGCCCGCACCGAGGCCGGACTGCGCAAGGCACTGCGCCGCATCCCGGAGATCCGCGAGGAGTTCTGGCGCCGCATCAAGGTGCCCGGCACCGGCGAGGAGTTCAACCAGTCCCTGGAGAAGGCCAACCGGATCGTCGACTACCTGGAGCTCGCCGAGCTCATGTGCCTCGACGCCCTCCACCGCGAGGAGTCCTGCGGCGGCCACTTCCGCGAGGAGTCCCAGACCCCGGACGGCGAGGCCGCCCGGCGAGACGAGGAGTTCTCGTACGTCGCCGCCTGGGAGTTCGGCGGGACGGACACCCCCGTCCTCCACAAGGAAGCCCTGACCTTCGAGTACGTCCACCCCACCCAGCGGAGCTACGCATGAGGCTCAACCTGCGCGTCTGGCGCCAGAAGAACGGCGATGCCGAGGGCGCCATGGCCACCTACGAGGTCGACGGCATCTCGCCCGACATGTCCTTCCTGGAGATGCTGGACACCCTCAACGAAGAGCTCATCCTGCGCGGCGAGGACCCCGTCGCCTTCGACCACGACTGCCGCGAGGGCATCTGCGGCGCGTGCAGTCTCGTCATCAACGGCGACGCCCACGGCCCCGAACGGACCACCAGCTGCCAGCTGCACATGCGGTCCTTCCGCGACGGCGACACCATCGACGTCGAACCCTGGCGGGCCGCCGCCTTCCCGGTCGTCAAGGACCTGGTCGTCGACCGGTCGGCCTTCGACCGGATCATCCAGGCCGGCGGCTACGTGAGCGTCCCCACCGGCTCCGCGCCCGAGGCGCACGCCACCCCGGTCCCCAAGGCCGACGCCGACTCCGCCTTCGAGCACGCCGAGTGCATCGGCTGCGGCGCCTGCGTCGCCGCCTGCCCCAACGGCTCGGCGATGCTGTTCACCTCCGCCAAGGTCAACCACCTCGGCGTGCTGCCGCAGGGCGCCCCCGAGCGCGAGACCCGCGTCCTCGACATGGTGGCGCAGATGGACGCCGAGGGCTTCGGCGGCTGCACCCTCACCGGAGAGTGCGCCACCGCCTGCCCCAAGGGCATCCCGCTGCCGTCGATCGCGGCCATGAACAAGGAGTGGCTGCGGGCCCGGCGCAAGGCGGGCCGCTCCTAGGCCGACCCTCCGCGCTCCACCCGCGTGGCGTGCGCAGGGAAGGGCGTCGAGAATGAGAATGCGGGTACCCGAGCGGGATGTGGAAGGGGTTCAGGTGATCACGTATGTGTCGATGGCTCGCGTACTGGGGAACGCCCGTGCTGCTCGACACCATCCTGTACAAACCGACCCACTCCCTGATCGACCAGAGCCTGCACTCCAAGCTGGGGGTCGAGACCACCAACGGTGACGGGTTCGGCGTCGGCTGGTACTCACAGCACAACGACACCCCGGCCCTCCTCAGGGACGTCGGGCCCGCCTGGAACAACCGCAACCTGCGAGAGCTCGCGGACCACGTCCAGTCGTCGCTGTTCTTCGCCCACATCCGGGCCTCGACCGGGACGGCGGTGCAGCAGTCGAACTGCCACCCGTTCCGGCACGGACGGTGGATGTTCATGCACAACGGCGCCATCACGGACTTCCCCCTCCTGCGCCGGGACCTCACACTCCTCGTCGATCCCCGGCTCTACCCGTACATCGAGGGCACGACGGACTCCGAGGTGATGTTCTACCTGGCGCTCACCTTCGGCCTCGACCAGGACCCGCCCGCCGCCGTCGCCCGGATGGCGGGAGTCGTGGAGCGCGTCGGCCACGAGCACGGTGTGGAGTTCCCCCTCCAGATGACGCTCGCCGTCACCGACGGCGCGCGCGTCTGGGCCTTCCGCTACTCCAGCGCGAGAGCCTCCCGCTCGCTCTTCTACAGCAACCGGGTGGAGGCGCTGCGCCGGCTCCACCCCGATGTCGCCTTCCTGCGGGAGCTGTCGGAGGAGAGCCGCCTCATCGTCTCCGAACCCCTCGGCGATCTCCCCGGCGCCTGGAAGGAGGTACCGGAGAGCAGCTACGGGGTCGTCCAGCCCGGCCTCGACGAACTGCACCGGTTCGCCCCGGCGGCGGTCTGACGAGCGGCTGCCCCTTAGGCCGCGGCCCCGGCCGCGCGCCGGATCGCGTCGAGCGTCCGCCGCACGTCGTCGTCGGTCGTCGACCAGTTGCTCACCGAGATGCGCATGACCCGCCGGCCGTGCCAGGTGGAGCCGCTGATCCACGCCGTGCCGTCGTCGAGCAGCCGCGCGAGCACCCGGTCCGTGCGGTCGTCACCGCCGAACGCGGCGCAGACCTGGGTGAACACGACGTCGTTCAGCACGGTCGCACCGTCCACACCGGCGATGCCGGTGGCGAACGCGGCGGCATGGCGGCACAGCCGCTCGACGAGGTCCGCCACCCCCGACCGGCCGAGGGACCTGAGCGCCGCCCAGACGGTGAACGCCCGGCCGCGCCGGGAGAGCTCGGGAACCTTGTCGATGGGGTCGCCGTGTTCGTGCTGGAGGAGATAGTCGCCCCGTTCGCCCATCGCCGCCCGGACCGCGGACGGATCACGCACGATCGCGAGTCCGCAGTCGTAGGGGACGTTCAGGGTCTTGTGGGCGTCCGTCGCCCAGGAGTCGGCGTCCGCACACCCCGCCGTCAGATGGGCGTACCGCGGTGAGGCGGCCGCCCACAGCCCGAAGGCGCCGTCGACGTGCACCCACGCGTCCGTCTCGCGCGCGGCCCGGACGGTCTCGGCGAACGGATCGAACGCGCCGGAATGGACGTCGCCGGCCTGGAGGACCACGATCGTGGGACGCCGCCCGCCGGCCCTCAGCGCGTCGCGCAGCGCCTCGGCCTCGACCCGCCCCTGGTCGTCCGCCCTCACCAGCTCGGGGCGCCCGAGTCCGAGATAGCGCAGAGCCAGGTCGACAGCCATGTGCCGCGACTCTCCCGCCACGACGCGAACGGCAGGGCCGCCGTGGAGGCCGTCGCGGGCGACGTCCCAGCCGGCGTCCCGCAGCACCGCGTCACGGCCGGCGGCGAGACACGTGAAGTTCGCCATCGTCGCGCCCGTGGTGAAACCGACGGAGCTGCCGCCCGGCAGACCGAGCAGATCGAGCAGCCACGCCCCGGCGATCTCCTCCGCCGCGGTGTAGGCGGGGGAGACGGTGCGCATCACGCAGTTCTGGTCCCAGGCGCTGACCAGCCAGTCGGCGGCCAGCGCGGCCGGTTCGGTGCCGCCGACCACGAAGCCGTAGAAGCGGCCGCCGGGGAAGGCGGTGAGCCCCGGCTCGCAGGCCGTGGCCATCAGGTCGACGACGTCGGCGGGACTTCCGGGGCCGTCGGGGAGGTCCGGGCCGAGGGCGCGCACGACCTCGTCGACGTCGGCGCGGGCCGGGACCCGGCGGTCGGGCAGACTCGCCAGCCACCGGACAGCATGGTCGTACGCCTGTCGGAGCGCAGCCTCACGCGCGTCCATACCTCGGACTATGAAACCGATGACGCCGCCGCGCAAGCCGCGGCTCCCGCCTCCCAGGGGCAGGGGTCAGGCGCCCACCGCCCGCAGGGTGCCGGGGCGGCGGCCGACCAGCCGGTCGAGGGCCGCGGAGCTCGCCTCGTCCGCCGGCAGGTGCACGAGCACGTGCTGGGCGTCGGTCTCCGCCAGTTCGAGCACCTCGTACGCGAGCCGCAGCTCGCCGGCCTCCGGGTGCACCACCCGCTCGGTCCCCGAGCGGGTGCGCAGCAGGCCGCCCGCGGCCAGCCGGTCCGAGAACGGCGCGCCCGCCGTGACGGTCAGCTCCCGGGCCAGGTCCGCCGTGTACGGATCGCCCAGGGACACGCCGTACGCCATCGCGGCCACCAGCTGGTCGGCGACCACGTCCCAGTCCGGGTACGCCTCCCGGGCCCGCGGATCGGTGAAGACGAAGCGCAGCAGGCTCGGCGGATCGCCGTCCAGGATCCCCAGCGGGCCCGCGAGCCGCTCGTAGCCCTCGGTGTACGCGACGATCTCGCCCAGCATGTTCACCACCGCCGCCGGGGTCGAGCCGAGCCGGTCCAGCAGCGCCCGCACCGTGGGCCGCACCTCACGGGAGGGAGGCGGCGCCGCCTGGCACATGTGCCCGTGCCCCTGGAGCTTCGAGAGCCGACGCAGATGCACCCGGGCGTCGAGCGGCAGTTTCAGCGCGTCGCTGAGCGCGCCGAGGACCTGCGCCGACGGGTTGCGGTCCCGGCCCTGCTCCAGGCGGGCCAGGTACTCCACGCTGATGCCGGCGAGCATCGCCAGCTCCGCCCGGCGGAGCCCCGGGGTGCGCCGTCGCGGCCCCGCCGGAAGCCCGACCTCCGCGGGTGACAGTGCCTCGCGGCGGGCGCGCAGGAACGCCCCGATCTCGTTGTCGCTCATCCCCCGATCGTACGAGCGGACCGGCCGCGGAGGGTGGCCCTGTCACTACCAGGCTCCGCCACTACCCGCATGGGCGCGGCCTTCCTCGCGGTGCGGCGGGCGGTGATCGTGGAGCCATGAGCACTGAGACGCAGAACACCGCTCCCACCACCCTTCCGCTGATCCCGGGCCGCTGGCCGTTCGACCCGCAGCACTCCTCCGTCGGATTCACCATCCGCCACCTCGGCATCTCCAAGGTCCGCGGCCGCTTCGACGAGTTCACCGCCGAACTCGTCGTCGGCGAGACCCTGGAGGCCTCGTCCGTCACCGCGACCGTGCGGCTCGCCTCGATCGACACGGGCAACGCCGACCGCGACGCCCATGTCCGCGCCCCCGACCTGCTCGACGTGGAGAAGCGGCCCACGATGACCTTCCGGTCGACCCGGATCGCCGGGGCGGGCGAGGACTGGACCCTGGAGGGCGAGCTCACCATCGGCGACGTGACCCGGCCCATCACCTTCGACGTCGAGTTCGGCGGCGTCGTGGACGTGCCGGTGGACGGCAGCCGGCACGCGGGCTTCGACGCGACCGGGGAGTTCCGGCGCAGCGACTTCGGGCTCGGCTTCGCGCCCGGGATCCTCGGCGACGTGATCAAGGTGGGTCTGGAGCTCCAGTTCGTCGAGCCCAGGTAGTCATCGGCACGGGGTGGTTCACGCCTGGAGCCGGGCCGCGAGGAAGCGCGCGGTCCGGCTCTCCGCCGCCCGGGCCACCTCCGCCGGCGTCCCCTCGGCCACGATCCGGCCGCCCTCGTCACCACCGCCCGGCCCCAGGTCGAGAACCCGGTCGGCGGTCGCCACCACGTCCATGTCGTGCTCGACCACCACCACGGTGTGCCCGCCGTCCACCAGGCCGTGCAGCTGGCGCATCAGCACCTCCACGTCGGCCGGGTGCAGCCCCGTCGTCGGCTCGTCCAGCACGTACAGGGTGTGCGCGCGGCGCGGCCGCTGCAGCTCGGCGGCCAGCTTGATGCGCTGCGCCTCGCCGCCGGACAGCTCCGTCGCCGGCTGACCGAGCCGCAGATACCCCAGACCGACGTCGAGCAGCGTGCGCAGCGCGCGCGCCGCCGCCGGGGTCCCGGCGAAGAACTCCGCGGCCGCCTCCACCGTCAGGTCGAGCACCTCCGCGATCGTCCGTCCCCGCAGCCGCACCTCCAGCGTCTCCGGGTTGTAGCGGGCCCCGTGACAGTCCGGGCAGGGCGCGTACGTGCTCGGCAGGAACAGCAGCTCCACGGAGACGAAGCCCTCGCCCTGGCAGGTCTCGCAGCGCCCGCCCGTCACGTTGAACGAGAACCGTCCCGCCCTGTAGCCGCGCTCCCGCGCCTGCTCCGTCTCCGTGAACAGCCTGCGCACGACGTCGAAGAGCCCGGTGTACGTGGCCAGGTTGGAGCGCGGAGTGCGGCCGATCGGCTTCTGGTCGACCGTCACCACCCGGGACACGTCCGGGCTTTCCTCCGCGGCCTCGGTGAGCGCGCCCACCAGGGTCGACTTGCCCGAGCCCGACACGCCCGTGACCGCCGTGAGCACGCCCAGCGGGAATTCGGCCGCCAGGCCGCGCAGGTTGTGCCGGGTCACCGGTCCGACCCGCAGCCGCCCGGAGGTCGTGCGCACCGCACGCTCCGGCACCGGCGCCCGGTCGAAGAGGAAACGCCGGGTCGCCGAGCCGGCCACCTCCGCGAGCGCCTCGGGCGGGCCGCTGTGCAGCACCCGGCCGCCGTGCTCACCGGCCCGCGGGCCCACGTCCACCAGCCAGTCGGCGTGCCGCACCACGTCCAGGTGGTGCTCGACCACGAACACGGTGTTGCCCGCCGCCTTCAGCCGGTCGAGGACCACGAGCAGCGCCTCCGTGTCCGCCGGGTGCAGTCCCGCCGACGGCTCGTCGAGCACGTACACGACACCGAACAGTCCGGAACGCAGCTGGGTGGCGAGCCGCAGCCGCTGCAGCTCCCCGTTCGACAGCGTCGGCGTCGCCCGGTCCAGACTGAGATAGCCGAGACCCAGCTCCGTGACGGTCGCGATCCGCGCCACCAGGTCCGCGGTGAGCACCCGGGCCGTCTCCGATCCGTCGTGCGCCGTCAGCGCCTTCGCCAGGCCGGTCAGCGGCAGCGCCGCCATCTCCGCGATCGTGCGGCCCGCGAACGTCACCGCCAGCGCCTCCGGCCGCAGCCTGCTGCCCCCGCACACCGGGCACGGCGAGCTCGTCAGGAAGCGCTCGGCCTTCGCCCGCAGGGTCGCGCTCTTCGAGTCGGAGAAGGTGTGCAGCACATAGCGCCCGGCGCTCATGTACGTCCCCTGATAAGGACGTTGGATGCGGTCCGCCTCGCGGACCGGATGGACCGTGACGACCGGCTGCTCGTCCGTGAACAGGATCCACTCGCGGTCCTTCGCGTCGAGCTCCCGCCACGGCCGGTCCACGTCGTACCCGAGCGCGTCGAGCACGTCCCGCAGGTTCTTGCCCTGCCACGCGCCCGGCCAGGCAGCGATCGCCCCCTCCCGGATCGACAATCCCGGGTCGGGCACGAGCAGTTCCTCGCTCGTCCCGTGCACCCGGCCCAGACCGTGGCAGGACGGGCAGGCCCCGGCCGCGGTGTTGGGCGAGAAGGCGTCGGAGTCGAGGCGCTCCGCTCCCGGCGGATAGTCGCCCGCCCGGGAGAACAGCATCCGCAGCGAGTTGGACAGCGTGGTCACCGTGCCCACCGAGGAGCGCGTGTTCGGCGCCGCCCGCCGCTGCTCCAGGGACACCGCGGGCGGCAGACCGGTGATCTCGCCGACCTTCGGCGCGCCCACCTGGTGGATCAGCCGACGCGCGTACGGCGCCACCGACTCGAAGTAGCGGCGCTGCGCCTCCGCGTAGATCGTGCCGAACGCCAGCGACGACTTGCCCGAGCCGGACACGCCGGTGAACACGGTCAGCGCGTCCCGGGGAATGTCGACGTCCACGGCCCGCAGATTGTGCTCACGGGCGCCCCGCACCCGCACGAACGGGTCGTGCGGTGCGGCGGGGCCAGGGGGGAAGAGGTCGGTACCGGTGTCGCGCATCCGCTGATTCTAGGCCCGGCTTGCCGCGTTTGCCCTGGTCAGGCCCGCCGGGCGGACGAGCGGCCGACAGCGGCCGGCGCGCGCGGCGGAAGCCTGAGGGAAGGAACGGCCGCCTACGCTGGGGGAGTGATCCGAAACCCCGGGCCCGTGGCCGTCTTCGACCTCGACAACACCCTCGCCTCGACCGCGCACCGCCAGCACTTCCTGGAGCGCCGCCCGCGCGACTGGGACGGCTTCTTCGCCGCCGCGCCCGAGGACCCGCCGCTCGCGGAGGGCGTCGAGCTGTGCCTCCGTACCGCGCAGGAGCGTGACGTCGTCTACCTCACCGGGCGGCCCGAGCGCTGCCGCCGGGACACCCTCGACTGGCTCGCCGCGCACGGGCTTCCGGAGGGACCCGTGCACATGCGGCGCCACCGGGACTTCCGCCCGGCCCGGCAGACCAAGGTCGACGTGCTGCGGCGCCTGGAGCGCGAGCGCGGGGTGCACGTCCTCGTGGACGACGACGAGATGGTCTGCGACGCCGCCGAGGCGGCGGGCTTCACCGTGGTGCGGGCCCGCTGGGCGACGGCGTCGGAGGCGCTGAAGGACGCCCAGGAGAGGGAAGGCCGGACCTGAGCGGGCGCCGCGGTGGACGTACCCGGGACGCCGTCAGGCGCCGTCCTCCAGGCGGAAGCCCACCTTGAGGCCCACCTGGTAGTGCTCGATCGAGCCGTCGACGAGATGGCCGCGCACCTCCGTGACCTCGAACCAGTCGAGGCCGCGCAGCGTCTGCGAGGCCCGTTCGATGCCGTTGCGGATGGCCTGGTCGACGCCCTCGGTGGACGTGCCGACGATCTCGGTGACGCGGTAGGTGTGGTTCGACATGGGAGCCGGACTCCTCTCGGTGCCCTCGGTGGGTTCTCTCCACCGTGCCCCACCCGGCCGGGGTCCGCGACACGTCCGCCGCCGGCCGGCCGGGTGCGGGGCGGCGCGAGGACGAGGTCGTCAAGGACTTGACCGTGCGCATTGGTCCAGACCAGAATCCAGGCCACACACCCGCGCGAACCTTCCGTTCGGTCCCCCCACACGTCGGGTCGGCAGCCCTCCCCGCAGAAGGTGACCTACGTGAAGAACCGCCGTCTCGTCTGTCCACTGGCAGTCGTCTCCGCCCTCGCCCTCGCCGGCTGCGGGCTCCTTCCGGGCGGCGGGAGCAAGACCCGCACGGTCAACGTGTGGCTGATGCGCGACAGCGTCAGCGACGACTTCCTCCGGAAGTTCACCGCATCCTTCGAGGCCGAGCACGACGGCGTCGAACTGAACGTCACGATCCAGGACTGGACCGGCATCGGGAAGAAGGTCACCGAGGCCATCGAGGGCCCCGGCGGCCCCGACGTCATCGAGGTCGGCAACACCCAGGTCGCCCAGTACGCCGAGACCGACAAGCTCTACGACCTCACCCTGGAGTCCGTCCGCGACCTCGGCAGCGAGGACTGGCTCCCCGGCCTCGCCGAACCGGGCAGCATCGACGGCGCCCAGTACGGCATCCCGTGGTACGCGGCCAGCCGCATCGTCATCTACAACAAGGACCTCTTCGCCGAGGCCGGCGTCAAGCCGCCGAAGAGCCGCGACGAGTGGCTCGACGACACCGAGAAGCTCAACGACGACGGACACCAGGGCATCTACCTCGCCGGACAGGACTGGTACACGCTCTCCGGCTTCATCTGGGAGGAGGGCGGCGACCTCGCCGTCGACAAGGGCGGCGTGTGGGCCGGCGCGCTCGACAGCCCGGCCGCCCTGCGCGGCATGGACGTCTACAAGCGGCTCCAGGCCCTCGGCAAGGGCCCCAAGAACGCCGACGAACAGAACCCGCCGCAGGCCGAGGTGTTCGCCGGAGGCGACGTCGCCCAGATCATCGCCCCGCCCAGCGTCGTCCCGGCCATCCTCAAGGCCAACCCGGCGCTCAAGGACAAGCTGGGCTACTTCCCCATACCCGGCAGGAAGGCCGGCCGGCCCTGCGTCGTCTTCACCGGCGGTTCCGACCTCATCATCCCGGAGAACGCGCCCGAACGCGCCGCCGCCCTCGACGTGGTCAAGGCCCTCGCGGGCGAGAAGTGGCAGGGCGAACTCGCCCGCGCCATGAACTACGTGCCCAACAAGACCTCCCTCGCCTCCGTCGTGGCCGGCCAGGAGGCCACCGCCACCATGGCGGCCGCCGCCGCCCGCGGCCGGGCCACGCCCAACTCGCCCCAGTGGGCCGACGTCGAGGCCGACAACCCCATCAAGCCGTACATGACGGCCGTGCTCTCCGGCGAGGACCCGCGGCAGGCCGCCCGGGACGCCTCCGAGGAGATCACCGACACCCTCGCCGAGTAGGGCCGCCCACCATTCAGCCCCTCCACACCAACCGGCCCCCGGCCGGTCACGTCGAATCCAGCCGGTCACGGAAGAAACGAGGAGCCGGGCCACCGCTCGCACGGCCCGGCTCCGACCGTCCCCTTCCGAACCGCCGGAGGAGCCCGACATGGCCGCCGTCCCCCTCGTCCAGCCCGTCGCCGAACCGTCGGCCGGGTCCCTCACCGCCGTCCCCGCCCAGCCGGCGACCGGCGGCGAGCCGCAGCCCCGTTACGTCGTGGGCCTGGCCCGCGACCAGGAGGACGTCCGGGCCGCGCAGCGGCTGCGCCACCTGGTGTTCGCCGGCGAGATGGGCGCCCGCCTCGACGGGCCCGAACCCGGCCTGGACAGCGACGCCTTCGACGCGTACTGCGACCACCTCCTCGTACGCCAGGAGGACACCGGCGAGGTCGTCGGCACCTACCGGGTGCTGCCGCCCGAGCGGGCCGCCGTCGCAGGGCGGCTCTACTCCGAGACCGAGTTCGACCTCGGCCGGCTCGACCCGATCCGCCACGACCTCGTCGAGGTCGGCCGCTCCTGCGTCCACCCCGCCCACCGCAACGGCGCCGTCATCGCCCTCGTCTGGGCCGGTCTCGCCCGCTACATGACCCGCACCGGACACAACTGGCTGGCCGGCTGCTGCTCCGTGCCGCTCGCCGACGGCGGCTCCCTCGCCGCCGCCACCTGGGACACCGTCAAGGCCAAGCACCTCGCCCCCGAGGAGTACTGGGTCACCCCGCACCGACTCTGGACCCCCGAGGGCGTCACCCCGGCCGCGGGCACGGGCAGCCGCGCGGAACTGCCGCCGCTGCTCCGCGGCTACCTCCGCCTCGGCGCCTGGGTGTGCGGCGCCCCGGCCCACGACCCCGACTTCGGCGTGGCCGACCTCTACGTACTGCTCTCGCTGCGCCGCACCAACCCGCGCTACCTGCGCCACTTCCTCTCGCTCGCCCCGGCCCGGTGAACACCCCGGCCGTCTCGCCGTGGCTGCCCACGGCACCCTGCACACCCGGCCGGTGCGCCGCCCACCCCGGTGCCGCCGCCCCGCGCGGCGGCACCGCGGCCGGTGTGCTCCGGCTGACCGCCGGGCTCGCCGCCGTCCTCCTCGGGGTGCTGCTCTCCCCGCTCGCGGCCCCGCTGCCCGCCGCCGGGCGGCTTCTCCTCGTCCGCCTCTGGTGCCGGGCCGTGCTGCGCGGCTTCGGGGTACGGATCCGGGTGACCGGCCGGCCGGTGCCGGGCCCCGGCCCGCTGCTCGTGGTCGCCAACCACATCTCATGGCTGGACATCCCGCTCGTCGCGGCCGTCCTGCCGGGCCGGATGCTCGCCAAGCGCGAGGTGCGCGGCTGGCCCGTGCTCGGCCCGCTCGCCGCCCTCGGCGGCACCGTCTTCATCGACCGCGACCGGATCAGGAGCCTGCCCGCGACCGTGGCCGGCATGGCCGCCGTCCTCACCGCCGGCGGCCGGGTGACCGTGTTCCCGGAGGGCTCCACCTGGTGTGGGCGGGCCCGCGGAGTCTTCCGCCCGGCCGCCTTCCAGGCCGCGCTCGACGGCGGAGCCCGCGTCCAGCCGGTACGGATCGACTACCGGCCGGTCGGCCCCGCCGGTTTCGTCGGCGCGGACACCCTCGGGGCCTCGCTGTGGCGGATCGCCACGACACCCGGCCTCGTCGCCGAACTCCGGGTCCTCGACCCGCTGCCGACGGCACCCGGCACTGACCGGCGCTCCCTCGCCCGTACCGCCGAGGCGGCCGTCGCCCTGACCACCACGACCGCGCGCGGACTCCCCGGCGTCCCCGCTCAGCCCACCGCGCCCGGCGCCCGGTCCGCCGTCGCCAGCGACAGCGCGAACCGGCCCTTCTCGTCCGTCCACCAGTGCGACAGCGTGAAACCAGCCTCCGCCAGCTCCGCCCGTACGCCCTCCTGACGGAACTTCGCCGACACCTCCGTCCGCAGCTCCTCGCCCTCCTCGAACGGCACCACCAGATCGAGCTCCGGGATCTTCACCACCAGCGCGTGCCGCGCCCGCAGCCGCATCTCGATCCACTCGTGTTCCCGGTCCCACAGCGCCACGTGCTCGAAGTCGTCCGGATCGGCGTCGGCACCCAGCTCACGGTCGACGACCGCCAGCACGTTCTTGTTGAACGCGGCGGTCACCCCGGCCGCGTCGTCGTACGCGGCCACCAGCGTGCCCTCGTCCTTCACCAGGTCCGTGCCGAGCAGCAGGGCGTCACCCCTCGCCAGCATCCGGCGCACCGCCCCGAGGAACACCCGGCGCTCCTGCGGCAGCAGATTGCCGATGGTGCCGCCCAGGAACGCCACCAGTCGCGGACCCGCCGTCGGCGGCAGCTCCAGACCGTGGGTGAAGTCGGCGACCAGCGCGTGCACCCGCAGCCCCGGCCGCTCGGCCAGCAGCGCGTCGCCCGCGCCCTTCAGCGCCGACTCGCTCACGTCGACCGGCACGTAGACCTCGAGACCCGGCAGCAGCGCGTCGAGCAGGTGCCGGGTCTTCTCCGAGGAGCCCGACCCCAGCTCCACCAGGGTCCGCGCCCCGGTCGCCGCCGCGATCTCCCCGGCCCGGGCGATCAGGATCTCCCGCTCCGCCCGGGTCGGGTAGTACTCCGGCAGCCGGGTGATCTCCTCGAAGAGATCGCTGCCGCGCGCGTCGTAGAACCACTTCGGCGGCAGCTCCTTCGGCGTGCGGGTGAGGCCGTGGAGCACGTCGGCGCGCAGCGCGGCGTCCATGGCGTCCTCGGCGAGGGTACGGGTCAGCTGGAACGGGCTCACGGGGAGAGCTCCTCGATCGGAGTGAGGGCGACGCCGTCGCGGGAGGCGGTGAGGACCGTGCGGTCCGGCACCTCCGTCCAGCCCGGATCGCCGTCGTACGGTTCGGAGGCCACGGCCGTCCGGCCGTGCCCGGTCAGGTACCAGAGCGAATTCCCCCACGTGGTGGCGGCCACCGTCGTGCCGTCGGTGACCATCAGGTTGAGGCGCGCGCCGGGCGCCGCCCGGTCCACCTCCCGCACGGTGCCGGCGAGCGCGGGACCGGGTGCCGTTCCCGCGCGCAGCCGGTGCAGGGCGAGCGCCCACACCAGCGCCGAGTCGGTGCGCGCCTCCATGGCGAGCAGTTCGGCTGCCGGCAGGGTCGCCGCCAGCGGGACGAGCGAGCCGGGCCAGCCCGGCACGGCGCCGTTGTGGCTGAACAGCCAGCGGTCGGCCGCGAACGGCGCCGCCGCGGCCTCCCGGTCCGCCCCCGGCACGGTGGCGCCGCGCACGGCGGCGAGCAGCGCCCCCGCCCGCACCACGCGGGCGAGGTCGGCGAAGGAGAGGTCGCCCCAGATCGGCGCCGCCCGCCGGTAGCGGGCGGGCACCGGATCGCCCTCCGCGTACCAGCCGACGCCGAACCCGTCGGCGTTGACCACTCCGCTGCTCTGCGTACGCGGCGCCCAGGACTGCCGCTCCAGGGAGTGCGGCGGACGAAGCAGCAGCTCGCCCAGCGCCACCGGCGGCCCCACGTAGGCGAGATGACGGCACATCAGGCGGGCTCCGCGTCGCGTGCGGTGCGGAAACCGGAGAAGATCTGCCGGCGCACCGGCAGGTCCCAGTTGCGGAAGGTGCCCCGGCAGGCCACCGGGTCGACGGCGAACGAACCACCGCGCAGCACCTTGTGCTCGGGTCCGAAGAAGACCTCCGAGTACTCCTTGTACGGGAAGGCGCGGAAGCCCGGGTACGGCAGGAAGTCGCTCGCCGTCCACTCCCACACGTCACCGATCAGCTGGCGCACGCCCAGCGGCGAGGCACCCTCCGGAAAGCTCCCGGCCGGCGCCGGCCCCAGGTGCCGCTGCCCCAGGTTCGCGTGCTCGGGCCGGGGCTCGTCGTCGCCCCACGGATAGCGGCGCGACCGGCCGGTCGCCGGGTCGTGACGGGCGGCCTTCTCCCACTCCGCCTCGGTGGGCAGCCGGCGCCCGGCCCAGCGGGCGTAGGCGTCCGCCTCGTACCAGCTGACGTGCAGCACCGGCTCGTCCTCGGCGACCGGCACGGTCACGCCGAAGCGCCGACGCAGCCACTGGCCGCCCTCGTGCCGCCAGAACAGCGGTGCCTCGATGCCGTGTTCACGGATCTGCGCCCAGCCCTCCGGCCGCCACCAGCGCTCGTCGTGGTAGCCGCCGTCCGCCATGAAGGCCTGGTAGGCGCCGTTGGTGACCGGCGCGGTGTCGATGAGGAAGGACCGCACGATCCGGGTGTGCGCGGGCCGCTCGTTGTCGAGCGCCCACGGCTCGTCCGAGGTGCCCATGGTGAACGGGCCACCCGGCACGAGCACTTCGGTCGCCTCCGGTGGATCCGGCACGGTCGCGGGCGGCCCGGGAGCGAAGAGCGCGGGAGGGCCCTTGCGGAGCTGATGGGTGATCAGCATGGTCTCGTCGTGCTGCTGCTCGTGCTGGGCGATCATCCCGAACGCGAAGGCCGCGTCGACCAGCGGCCGGCCCTCCAGCCGGGTCGAGTCCAGCACTCCCAGGACCCGGTCCCGGACGTCCGCCGCGTACGCCCGCGCCTCCGCGGGAGCCAGGAGCGGCAGCGAGGGCCGGCTCGCGCGCGGGTGCTCGAAGGCGTCGTACATCGAGTCGATCTCGGGCCGCAGCGCCTCACGGCCGGCGACCGCCCGCCACAGCCACTGCTCCTCCTGGTTGCCGATGTGCGCCAGGTCCCACACCAGCGGGGACATCAACGGCGAGTGCTGGGCGGTGAGTTCGGCGTCCTCCACGCAGGAGGTGAGCAGCGCCGTCCGTGCCCGCGCCGTGCTCAGCGCCGCCACCGCCCGCCGCCGCAGCGCCGTCTCGTCCAGCCCGGTCATGACGCCACCTCGAGGAGCTCGTCGGCCGGACAGCCGCCCGGCACCACGTACCGTCCGTGGAACGCGGCCACCGCGCCCACCACCGCCGGCGTCGCCCCCGTCCTGGGCAGCGCCTCCAGGGCGGCCTCGAACACGGTCAGCGCCGTCGCGTGCAGCAGCGGGTCGGTCAGACCGTCCCTGGCCGCCGTCCGCCACAGCGGATTGCGCGGGGCGGGGCCGTGACCGGCGAGCGGCGCCAGCGGCAGCACCGCCCGGTACGCCGCCTCGGCGGCCGCGGGGTCCTCGAAGAGGGCGGTGGTGACCGCGATCGGCACCATCCAGCCGTCGGTGCCCGGCTGCGCGTCGATCATCCTCAGCTCCAGATGCCCGCGCGGCCGCACCGGCGGGAAAAGGGTGGTCAGGTGGTACCGCAGGTCGTCCGCGTCCGCCCGGCGCGGCGCCCCCGTCCGCAGCCACTCCCGGAACGACAGGCCTTCCGGCACCGCCCACGGCCCCTGCGGAGTCCGTACGCACATGACCGGGGTGTCCAGGACGTGCGCCGCCCACTCGGCGCGCGGCTCCCCGTCCGGCGGCGGGGCGAGCGCCCGCGTCGGGTCGAGGTCCGTCCACAGCGCCTGCCGGGTCGACCGCCAGCCGGTCCGCCGCCCGCCGTGCACGGGCGAGTTGGCGAAGGCCGCGACGAGCACCGCGCCGAGCAGGTGGGCGAGCCGCCAGCGCCTGCGGTAGCCGAGCGGCCCGTCGTCGTCGAGGCCGGCGTCGAGACAGATCTGCACGGAGGCCGACTCGCACATCATGGCCCGTCCGGACGGCCCGGTCCTGCCGAGCGCGCGCTCCATGGCGTCGTAGCGCGGTTCGTGCAGCACCCGGGCGCGGGGCGCGAGCCACGGGTCGACGCCGTAGCCGCTGAGGCCGAGTCCGAGCGGGGCGAGCGCCTCCCGCACCGCCCGCAGGTCGGCGGCGAGCGAGTCCAGGCACTCCATGAGGGAGGCGGCGGGCTGCGAGCTGAGCTCCAGCTGCCCACCGGGTTCGAAGGTGAGGGCCGCCACCAGCGGCAGGGCCCGTACGGTGTCGATCGCCGCGGCCAGCCGGCGCGGCGGAACGGGAAGACGGGGGTCACGCAGTTCGTGGACGAGCCATTCCAGCTCGGCCCCGACCGTGCGCGGCGGGCCCGTCTTGAAACAGATGCATCGCAGCAGGTCCTCGGCATCCTCCTCGGTCAGAGGAGGACCGCCCCGGGGTATGCCGCCCGACGACGGAGTCGTCATCGCTCCACCTCCTGGGTAAGCGCTGCTTCCACCTAAAGCCACCCGGCACGGGCGTGCAAGAGCGCCTTTCGCGGCACGGCGGCGGGCCGGCTCGCCGCCCCCGGCCCCGTTCCGCGCCTAATTCCGTTGCCGCCCGCGGAGCGGGTCGATCATGCTTTCGGGTCATGAGCGCACGACTGCGGGCCCTCGCCCGTGAGAACGAGCGGATCGTCGCCGAGGGCCGCTACACGGCGCCCGACGGACGGACCGTCCCCCTCGCCGAGCAGCTGACCGCCGCCTGCGACGGCACCCGTCTGTACGGCCCCGAGCCCGTCCCGGTCACTCCCGACCGCGACCGTACGACCACGATCCGCGTCACCGGTGAGAGCAGCCTCGCCGCGGCCCGGCGGATGCTCCACGAGGACGCCTTCGCGCCCGTGGCCGTCCTCAACTTCGCGTCCGCCCGTAACCCGGGCGGCGGCTACCTGAACGGCGCCCAGGCGCAGGAGGAGGCCCTGTGCCGTTCCTCCGCCCTGTACGACACGCTGCTGCGGGCACCCGCGTACTACGAGCACCACCGGGGCGACCGGGACGTCTTCTACACCGACCGGGTGATCCACTCGCCCGCCGTCCCCGTGTTCCGCGACGACCGCGGCACGCTGCTCGACGAGCCCTTCGCCGTCGGCTTCCTCACCTCGCCCGCACCCAACGCCGGAGTGATCCGGCAGCGCACGCCCGAGCTCGCCGACCGCGTCCCCGCGGCCCTCGCCTCCCGCGCCGAGCGGGTCCTCGAGACCGCCGCCGCGAACGGCTACCGCCGGCTCGTCCTCGGCGCCTGGGGCTGCGGTGTCTTCCGGAACGACCCGGCCGTGGTCGCGGGCGCGTTCAAGGCCCTGCTCACCGGCGACGGCCGGTTCGCCGGCCACTTCGACGAGATCGTCTTCGGCGTCCTCGACCGCACCCGCGACCGGGCGACGCTCGGCGCCTTCCGCCGGGTCTTCGGCCAGGAGGACCAGGGGCATGGAGGCCGGACGGCCTGACATGCGGCGTCCATGCCCCCGTGCGAGCCTGGAACGAGATTCCAAGACGGGAGGCATGATCGTGGGCAAGAAACAGACCCGGGTCAACAAGGGCGCCCGTACCGGCGGCCACGAGCACCGCGCCGCCGCCACGACGGCCAAGGAGACCCCGCGCTCGGCCGTGTCGGAGGGGCCCCGCCCGGCCATCGACGTCCCCGCCCACCGCAAGGAACGGAAGTTCGGGCACAACTGAGACAACCCCCGGGGCGGGCGCACGCCATGGGGACGGCACAGGGATGATGGACCCTCCTCGTTCACGCTCGTCCCAGGGGGGAACATGCGTCACACCCGTATCTCCGGTCCCAGTGCCGCCCTTGCCGCCGGTCTGCTCGCCGCGCTCACCGCCTGTTCCTCGGCGCCGGAGCAGGACCGGACGCACGCGCCGGAGCCCCGGCCCGCGACCACCGCGCCGGGCACACCCACCGCGCCCGTGCGCGTGGAGGACGGGTTCATGCCGGACCTCCGCGGCGGCACCGTCGCCGGGGCGTACGGTCAGCTCTCCGGCTCGATGCGCTTCGAGGACGCCTCCGGGCAGGGCCGGACCGTGCCCACCACCAGCGAGGACTGGAAGGTCTGCACCCAGGACCCGGCGCCCGGCGCCAGGGTCGAAGGGCGGACCATGGTGATCGGCGCGGTGAAGAAGGACGAGAACTGCTGACCGTACACCGGACGTCGTGTACGAACGAGGGCCCGGCGCGAAGGTGGTCAGCCGGCAGAGCTCTCGTCGACGAGTGAGGCGAGGCCGTCGAGGAGGCGCTGGAGGCCGAACTCGAAGAGGGCGTCGAGGTCGAGGTCGTAACCGGCCCTGGCGAGGTGGGAGAGCGCGGGGAACCGGCCGCCGGCCAGGATGGCCTGCAGCGCGGGCTCCTGG
The DNA here is from genome assembly GCF_042677525.1 of Streptomyces sp. NPDC127114. NCBI lineage: Bacteria > Bacillati > Actinomycetota > Actinomycetes > Kitasatosporales > Streptomycetaceae > Streptomyces > Streptomyces sp. NPDC127114. The sequence continues at coordinate 350,890 of NZ_JBHXTJ010000001.1, read as the reverse complement.
GTGTCCATCCACTCCTCGCTGTCGAGGCCGCTGTGCGCCTCGGCCTCCCGCTCCGTCTCCAGGTTGACGGCGATGCCGCGGGCGTAGTTGAGCAGCATGAGGTGCGCGGTGAAGGCGGACTGCAGGTCGAGTCCGTGGGCGTGCAGAGTGGCAAGCATCCACTCGCTGTACGGCAGCGCCGAGATGATCATCTGAGGGCGGGTCACCGACAGGGCCGGTGCGAGCCACGGGTGCCGGCGGAACAGGTCCCAGAGCTGCCGGGCCGCCAACTCGATCGCCTCGCGCCAGCCCGCCGGCGGGTCGGCGGGCAGCGGGTGCTCCGCGATGACCGTGTCCATCATCCGCGTCAGCAGGTCGTCCTTGTCGGCCACGTGCCGGTACAGCGACATGGCCGCCACCCCTAGCTCGGCGGCCACCCGGCGCATCGAGACCGCGGCCAGCCCTTCCGTGTCGGCGACCGTGACGGCGGCACCGACGATGCGTCCGAGCGTGAGCGCCGTCTGGCCCGACGGCGCATCGGACGGTCCGCCCGGGCGGGCGGCGGCAGCGGGTCGGGCGGCCCGCACCGGGCGGCTCGGGGCCGCCACGACCGTTCCGACGCCGGGGACGGCGCGGACCATGCCCTCGTGGCGCAGTTCGGTGAGCACCTTGGTCGCGGTCGCCATGGCGACGCCCCACTGCTTGGTGATCTCGCGGGTCGAGGGCACGCGATCGCCCGGCGCCAGTTGGCCCGTCTCGATCCGTTGCCGCAGTTCGCCGACGATCTGGCTGTAACGCGGTACCGCCTGCCCGCCCACTGACACCCTCCGCACTAGTGCACCTGGATGGGTGCAATCCTAGCCGCCGACGCCGGACGATCCGTGTGTACGGGCACTTCCCGCACCTATACGCACTAGTGCAGTGCTGCCCAAAGCCGCATGTTCATAGGCTATTTCGTGGTTGCGGAGCCTGGTGCGTACGGCGTACGTTCGCATCATGTTGAACAACAAGATACTCATCTGCGGTGCCGGTATCGCTGGGCCCGCACTGGCGTACTGGCTACGCAGGGGAGGCTTCACGGTCACGATCGTGGAGCGCGCGCCGGAACCCCGGCCGGGCGGGCAGACCGTGGACCTCCGCGGTGCCGGCCGCACCGTCATCGAGCGCATGGGCGTGATGGACCGAGCCAGGGCGGAGAGCGTGGACCAGCGCGGGCTCGCACTCGTGGACGCCTCCGGCCGGATCACCGCGCGGGTGCCGGCCGACAGCTTCGGCGGTGAGGGGATCGTCTCCGAGATCGAGATCCTCCGCGGAGATCTCGCCCGTCTGCTGTACGAGGCCACCCTGCCGGACACGGAGTACCTGTTCGACGACACCGTCACCGGGATCGATCAGGACGCGGACGCTGTCACCGTCAGCTTCGAGAAGGCCGCGCCGCGCCGGTTCGGGCTGGTCGTGGGCGCGGACGGACCGCATTCCGTGGTCCGCGCGCTGTCCTTCGGCCCGGAGTCGGAGTTCGTCCACCCGATCGGCCTCTACACGGCCTGGTTCACCGCCATCGACGACCTGGACCTCGACGGCTGGTTCCTGATGCACAACGCCCCCGGCGGACTGGTCGCCTCCGCACGGCCCGGCCGCCTCCCCGGCGAGATCAAGGCCGGCTTCAGCTTCCGCTCGCCACCGGTCGCCTACGACCGCCGCGACGTCGCCGCCCAGCAGGAACTCGTGGCCCAGCGCTTCGCCGGCGTCGGTTGGGAGACCCCGCGCCTGCTGCGGGCCATGCGCACCGCCCCGGACTTCTTCTTCGACTCCATGGGCCAGGTCCGTCTCGACCGCTGGTCGCGCGGCCGTGTGGCGCTGCTGGGCGACGCCGGATACTGCGCCACCCCGCTGACCGGCCTCGGGACCAGCCTGGCCCTGGTCGGCGCCTACGTCCTGGCCGGTGAACTCGCCGCAGCCGGGGGCGACCACCGCATCGCCTTCCGCCGCTACGACGAGGTGATGCGCCCGTACGTGAGCCAGGCCCAGCAGCTCCCGCCGGGGGGTGCCTCGGGATTCGCGCCTTCGGGCCGGATCGGCATCCGCCTGCGGGACCTCTCCATGCGCCAGATGGCCCGCTGGCCGATGCGGAACCTGCTCGCCGCACAGTTCGCCAAGGCCGGGGACATCGCACTGCCGGAATACGGTCTCGCCGCGGACGTCCGGTGAGCGACCCAGTCACAGGTCGACCCCCTCGAAGCCCCCGGCGTACACCACCTGTTCCAGGAACGCGTCAGCACCGGCGTACGCGATCGCTCCGAGACGAAGGCCGCGCTCGCCGCCGCCCGCGAGTGCCGCTCCCTCGGCGTGACGGCCGGATCAGCCCCGGGGCCTGTCCGCCGGATCAGCCCCGGGGCCTGTCCGCCGGATCAGTCCCGGGCCCTGTTCGCCGGATCAGCCCCGGGGCCTGTCCGCCGGATCAGCCCCGGGGCCTGTCCGGCGGATCAGCCCCGGGGCCTCCCGGCGGATCCGGGGTCGGACGGCCCCGGTCCCGTTCGGTCAGAGGGCGCTCAGCCGCCGTCGCCGGCGGTGATCTCCTCCACCGTGATCTCCTCGGCACGCGGCGCGGGCACCGCCGCCGCGGGCCCGGGCTGCGCCTGCCGTTCGCCGTTCGGGTTCATGTTGGCGAGCAGCTGCCGGGCCAGCCCGAGGCCCGTACCGCCCATCGTGAGCGCCTTGGCGAACATCTCCGCCATCCCGTCCGCGCCGTTGAGCAGCACCATCTGGTCGACGTTGCCGAACGCCGAGGCCCCGGCACCCACGATCTCCGGCCACTTCTCGGCGAGTTGCTGGGCGACCACGGCCTCCTGGTTCTCCGCGAGGGCCGCCGCCCGCGCCTTGATCGCCTCGGCCTCGGCCAGACCCTTCGCCCGCGTCGCCTCGGCGACCGCGAGACCCTTCGCGTGGGCCGCCGCGGCCTCCGCCTCACCGGTCAGCCGGGTCGCCGTCGCCGTCGCCGCGCTGGCCAGCTCGGTCTTCCGGGCCTCCGCCTCGGCCGCCAGGATCCGGGCGTCACGCTCGGCCGCGGCCAGCGTCCGCTGCTCGTACGCGAGGGCGTCGGCCGGCTTGCGGACCTCCGCCTGGAGCTGCTGCTCCTTGCGGTCGGCCTCCAGCTGGGCGACCCGGGTCTCCTCGACCACGACCTCCTGACGGGCCGCCGCGTCCGCCAGCGGGCCGGCCTGCCGGGCCTTCGCGGCCGCCTGGTCGCGCTCGGCCTGGTAGCCCGCCTGGAGGATCTCGCTGTCGCGCGTCGCCTCCGACATCCGCGCCGCGGCCTGCTGTTCGGCCTCGGTCGCCCGGCGGTTGGCCTCCGCCTGTGCGATGCGGGCGTCCCGCTGCACCGCGGCCGCGTGCGGCGCGGCCAGGTTCTTGATGTAACCCGTCGGGTCCTCGATCTCGTGGATCTGCAGCGAGTCCACGATCAGGCCGAGCTTCTCCATCTCCGTGCCACAGGCCGAACGGGCCTGCCCGGTCAGCTTCTCCCGGTCACGGATCATGTCCTCCACCGTCAACCCGCCGACGATGGCGCGCAGATGGCCGGCGAAGACGATGTGCACCCGCTCCGACATCAGCTTCTGCTGGTCGAGGAAACGGCGGGCGGCGTTGGCGATCGACACGAAGTCGTCGCCCACCTTGAAGATGACGACACCCCGCACCTTCAGCGGGATGCCCTGGTGCGTGACGCACTCCACCGACAGCTGGGTCTCGTTGAGGTCGAGCGACAGCTTCCGCACCGCCTGGACGCCGGGCAGCACGAGCGTGCCCCGTCCGGTGACGATGCGGAAGCCCATGCCCTCGCCCAGGCCCTCCGTCTTGTGGTTCGAACCCGAGATGATCAGCGCCTCGTTGGGTTCGGCGACGCGCCACATCATTTTGAACAGACCGATCAGAACGGCGAAGGCGCCGACGGCGGCGCCCACCAGCATCCAGAGGCTCATCGGACAGGTCCCCCTTCACCGGACCCGTGCGGTTCCGGTGAAGGGAGTGTGCGCCCGGTGCGTCCGCCGCTCAACGGTTGCGTCAACTGCCGTACGCGGCTGTGACATAGACGGTACGTGGAGGGAGATGTTCCACGACCATCACGACCGTGCCGGTCTCGATCCGGTCCTTCGCCGAGGCCGGATAGGCGAGGAAGTGCTCGGCGCCGCCCCGGATGCGGACGATCACCTCACCGACGAGGCCGGGCCCGACAGTGCCGGTCACCCGGCCGAGCATTCCCACCATCGAAGCGTCGTCCATGACCAAAAGGTACGGCAGATCCGGCAGTTCAGGGCGGTTACGGAGCTCATGCGACCGCCAGGCGGTCAGCGCACCGTACGGATCGGGCGCACCGCGAGCGCCCCGAGCACCGACAGTACGGCGGCGACCAGGAACAGCGCGGTGTAGCCGCCGCTGAGCGAGACGATCAGGGACGCCACGAACGGTGCCACGATCTGCGGACCGGCGTTGGCGATGTTCAGCACGCCCATGTCCCGGGCCGCGTCCTCGGCCTTCGGCAGCACCATCGTCACCAGGGCCGTGTCCACCGCCATGTAGCAGCCGAAACCGAGGCCGTTGACGACGGAGAAGGCGAGCATCGCGGTCCAGCTGGTCGAGACCGCAGGGATCAGCAGCGCCACGGCGGCGAGCGCGGCGGAGGCGCCGACGAAGAGCTTGCGGCGGTCGTAGCGGTCGGAGAGCCAGCCGCCCAGGACCGTGGAGACCACCATGGCCACCGAGTTGAGGGGCATCAGCACGGCCACCGCCTCCTCGGCGCTCAGCCCGGCCGGCAGGTCGGTGTGGTCCTTGAGGATGTAGAGCTGGAAGCCGGCGACCGCGAAGTAGCCGAGCACGAGCAGCGCGCGGCCGATGAACGCCCAGCGGAAGTCGTGGTCCTTCAGCGCGCTGCCGAACGCGGCCAGCTGCGCCCTGACCGGCATCGGCGCCTTCGGCGGCATGCGTTCCTCCCGGGCCAGGGAGGTGAACAGGACGGCGGTGGCGGCGACGATCGCGCCGAAGACCAGGTAGCCGGTGCGGTAGTCCTCGGAGAAGGCGGCGCCGACCAGGGCGCCTATGGTCGAGCCGACGGGCAGGCCGAGTCCGACCGCCGCCGAGGCCTTGCCGCGCGAGGCGAGCGGGACCCGGTCGGGGACCACGGAGGTGAGGGCCGCCTGGTAGACGTTCATCACCGCCTGGCCGAGACACCAGGCGATCATCACCAGCAGGATCGTGTGCACGCTGCCGAGCAGGAGCATCACGGGCAGCGCGAGCAGGCCGCCCGCCAGGATCCACGGGTTGCGGCGCCCCGAGCGGTCGGAGAGCGCGCCGGCCACCGGGTTGAAGACCGTCGCGAAGATCGCGGAGACACCGGAGACCAGACCGAAGTTGGCCACCTTCTCCGCCGGGTCGACGGCCTCGATCTGCAGGGCGAGCAGCAGTCCGGGGACACCCACGTACAGCGCGTACATGGCGGTGTTGCCGGCCAGCAGCAGGGGCAGCAGCCCGCGGGTGGACCGGGGAGCGGCGGGGGAGGCGGCACCGGCGGTGTCCGGGGCGGTGCCGGGGGACGAGCCGGGGGACGTGCCGGAGGAGGAAAGGGCCACGGTGCCCTCCTGGGGTGATCGCCCGATGCGGGGGCGGGAGCGGAAGGATGACAAGGGGTGATGCGGGGTGATGCGGGGTGATGTGGGAGTGATGCAGGGGTGATGCAGAGTGCTGCGACGGGGACCACGGGGACGGCGCGACCGCGCTGAGGAGGGCACTGACACGATGTGGTTACACGTGTCAGTGACGCGTGTAAATCTTGTGTAGCACTCGAATCCGGCCATCCGCCAGACCCTGCGCCGGATCGTTCTGGAAAGATGCCGGATCGATGAGCCAGTCACCCAAGCAGTCCGCCGGAAGCCCCGTCCCGACCAGCGCCGACGTGGCGCGGCTCGCCGGGGTCTCGCGCGCCACCGTGAGCTACGTCCTGAACAACACCGCGGCCGTACGGATCAGCGAGCCCACCCGCCGCAGGGTCCGGGAGGCCGCGGAGGAGCTCGGCTACGTGCCGCACGCCGCGGCCCGCAGCCTGCGGGCCGGTCACAGCCGGATGGTGCTGCTGCCCACCGCGCACGTGCCCGTCGGCCCGCTCTACAGCCGGTTCTTCAACGAGCTCCAGTGGGCCCTGCGCAGCCTCGACTACACGGTCGTGCAGTACGGCAGCGTCGGCATGGACGGGGACGAGGCCGCCCGGGCCTGGGCCGAGCTGCGTCCGGTCGCGGTGGTCTCGCTCGGCCAGGTGGAGCTGACCCCGACCGGGGTGGAGCTGCTGAAGCGCTCCGGCGCCAAGGCGGTCATCTCCGTCGGCCCTCAGCAGGTCGAGGGCACCCATGCGCTCGTCATGGACCAGACCCGGGTCGGCCGGCTCGCCGGGGCCCACCTGATCGAGCGCGGGCGCCGGCGGATCGGCGTCGTGATGCCCGAGGAACCGGGCCTGGAGATGTTCTCCGTTCCGCGCCTCGAGGGCGTCCGCGCCGCCGCGGAGGCCGCCGGCGCCACCGTCGTACCGCTCCCGCTGCGGTACGAGGAGGAGCCGGCCGACGCGCTGGCCGCCCGCTGGCGCGAGCTCGGCCTCGACGGGGTGTTCGGCTACAACGACGAGTACGCGATGCTCCTCATGCGGGCGCTCCAGGACGCCGGGATCGCGGTGCCGGAGGAGACGGCCGTGGTCGGCTCGGACGACCTGGTCATCGGGCGGCTGCTGCGGCCCCGGCTCAGCACGGTGCGCATCGACATGGTCGGCGGGCGCGAGCTCGCGGAGCTGGTGGACCGGGTGGTCCGTGAGCCGGGGACGGCCCCGGAGCGGCACGAACGGCTCGACTCGCACGTGGTCCACCGCGAGTCCAGCTGAGGAGCCGGGCCTGCCGAGGCGCCTTCCTGGCGGGCCCGCGCGGGTCCGGGCGGCGCCCCGTCGGCGGTCGGCTTAGCGTCGGTTCATGAGCACACACCCGAAGCGTTTCGAGATCCTGCTGGTTCCGGCGCACGTGGAGGACCGCGGCGCCGCCTCCGTCGAGGACAGTGCCGTCCGGTCGGCGGTCGTCGAGGCGACCGGCCGTACCGGCGAGTCCGGGTACCCGATCTACGAGGGGCACGGCCTGGTCGCCGACATCGATCCCGAGACGCGGACGGTGGAGGCCCTGCTGGTCGACGGCAGGGAGCTCGACTACGGTCTGACGGCGCTGATCAGGGGACCGCGGACCGGCCTGAAGGGGCGTTGACAGGAGCCCTGTACCGGCGGAGACTCGGGCCCGCGGAGATGAAGAATATTTCACCAGGCGAACAAGGGTCGCCCGGCGGACATCCCGCGACATGGCCCGTTCGCGCACGTCACGTGGGAGAGAACCGATGAGCATCCGCGACGTCTACATCGTCGACGCCGTCCGCACCCCGATCGGCAAGTTCGGTGGTGCCCTCTCCTCCGTACGGCCCGACGACCTCGCCGCCCATGTCGTCAGGGCGCTCGTCGACCGCTCGCCGGCGCTCGACCCGGCCCGGGTGGACGACGTGTACTTCGGTGACGCCAACGGCGCCGGCGAGGACAACCGCGACGTGGCCAGGATGGCCGTCCTGCTCGCCGGGCTGCCGACCTCGGTGCCCGGCGTGACCGTCAACCGGCTCTGCGGCTCCGGCATGGAGGCCGTCATCCAGGCCGCCCGTGCCATCGCCCTCGGCGACGCGTCCGTGGCGATCGCGGGCGGCGTCGAGTCGATGTCCCGGGCGCCCTGGGTGCTGCAGAAGCCGGAGCGCGCCTTCCCGGCCGGTCACCAGCAGCTGCACTCCACGACGCTCGGCTGGCGCATGACCAACCCGCGGATGCCCGCCGAATGGACCGTCTCCCTCGGCGAGGGCGCCGAGCAGGTCGCCGACAAGCACGCGATCACCCGTGAGGCGCAGGACGCCTTCGCCCTCGCCAGTCACCGCAAGGCCGCCGAGGCGTGGGCCGAGGGCCGCTACGACGGCGAGGTCGTCCCGTACCCGGGCGTCGAGCTCGTCCGCGACGAGTGCATCCGCGACAACACCTCGCCCGAGGCCCTGGCCAGGCTCAAGCCGTCCTTCCGCCCGGACGGCGGCACCGTCACGGCCGGCAACGCCTCCCCGCTCAACGACGGCGCCGCGGCCCTGCTCCTCGTCGACGAGGAGGGGCTGCGCGAGACCGGCCGAGAGCCGCTGGCCCGGATCCGCGCCTCCGCCGTCACCGGCATCGAGCCGCAGCTCTTCGGACTCGGCCCGGTGGAGGCCGTGCGGCGGGCCCTGGACAAGGCCGGGCGCGGCTTCTCCGACCTCACGACCTTCGAGCTCAACGAGGCCTTCGCCGCCCAGGCGCTCGGCTGCCTCGCCGAATGGCCGGAACTCGACCCCGCGGTGGTCAACCCGCGCGGCGGCGCCATCGCCATCGGCCATCCGCTCGGCGCCTCGGGCGCCCGGCTCGCCGGCGCGGTCGCCCACCAGCTCGCGGCGGCCGGCTCCGGCACGGGCCTGGCCGCGCTCTGCATCGGCGTGGGCCAGGGCCTCGCGCTGGTCCTGGAGCGCTGACGGCTCCCCGCGCGAGGGGCGGCCCGGTGCGATCCGGGCCGCCCCTCGTCGTCCGTCGGCGCTGCCGCGGTCAGCTCTGCGGGGCGGACTGCGCCTCGGCGATGGACTTGCGCACCTCGTCCATGTCCAGCTTGCGGGCCTGGCCGATGAGGTCCTCCAGGGCCGCCTCCGGCAGGGCGCCGGGCTGCGCGAACACCGCGACCTTGTCACGGACGATCATCAGGGTCGGGATCGAGCGGATCTCGAACGCCGCCGCGAGCTCCTGCTGCGCCTCGGTGTCGACCTTGGCGAAGACCAGGTCCTCGTGCCGCTCGGAGGCGGCTTCGAAGACCGGAGCGAAGTGTCGGCACGGACCGCACCAGGAGGCCCAGAAGTCGATGAGAACGAAATCGTTCTCGCTCACGACCTCGTCGAAGTTGTCCTTGGTGAGCTCGACAGTGCTCATGTGCCTACCTTCCGGTCTCCTGGCGGTTGCCTTACGGTCCCCTGGGGACTCGTCCCGCACAACCGCCTATCGAGCCGTGCTATTCCGCGCCGATCGGCGCCGGCGCCGCCAGACTGTTTCCCATGACACGAGCGGCGGAACACGAGCGGGCACACGCGGACGGACGGACGCACGAGCACGACGGCGAACACGCGTACGACGTGGTGGTCCTGGGCGCGGGACCGGTCGGCGAGAACGTGGTGGACCGGGTCCGGGCGGCCGGACTCAGCGCGGCGGTGGTGGAGACCGAACTGGTCGGCGGCGAGTGCTCGTACTGGGCCTGCATGCCCAGCAAGTCACTGCTGCGCCCGGCGATCGCCCGCTCCGAGGCGCGCAGGGTGCCGGGTCTGCGCGCGCACGCCTACGGCCCCCTGGACGCCCACGAGGTCCTCGCCCACCGCGACTCCGTGGTCGGCGACTGGAAGGACGACGGCCAGGTGGACTGGGTGCGGTCCACCGGGGCGCAGCTCTACCGGGGCCAGGGCCGGCTGCACGGGCCCCGGCGGGTCACCGTCGAGGGGCCCGAGGGCGACCGCCACGTCCTGACCGCCCGGCACGCCGTCGCCGTGTGCACGGGCAGCCGCGCCGTGCTGCCCGACCTGCCGGGGCTCGCCGGCGCCCGGCCGTGGACCAGCCGCGAGGCGACGAGCTCCGCGCGGGTGCCCGAGCGGCTGATCGTGGTCGGCGGGGGAGTGGTCGGGGCCGAGATGGCGACCGCGTGGCAGGCGCTCGGCTCCCGGGTCACCCTCCTGGTCCGGGGCGACGGGCTGCTGCCCCGGATGGAGCCGTTCGCCGGCGAGCACGTCGCCGACGCCCTCGCCGAGCGCGGCGCCGACATCCGTACCGGCGTCGAGGTCTCCGCCGTCGTCCGGGACGGCAGCACGGGCCCGGTCACCGTGGTCCTCGCGGACGGTGAGGTCGTCGAGGGCGACGAGGTGCTGTTCGCGACCGGCCGCCGGCCGCGCACCGAGGACATCGGCCTGGAGACGGTCGGCCTGGAACCGGGCTCCTGGCTCCGCGTCGACGACAGCCTGCGGGTCGAGGGCCATGACTGGCTGTACGCGGTCGGCGACGTCAACCACCGGGCGCTGCTCACCCATCAGGGCAAGTACCAGGCGCGGATCGCGGGCGCCGCCATCGCGGCCCGGGCCGGCGGGGCGGGCGGGGAGGACGGCGCGGCGTGGAGCCCGTACCGCGCGACCGCCGACCACGCGGCCGTGCCCCAGGTCGTGTTCACCGACCCCGAGGTCGCCGCGGTGGGGCTCTCGCTGGCCGCCGCGGAGGCCGCGGGGCACCGGGTCAGGGCCGTCGACCTGGACCTGACGTCGGTGGCGGGCGCCGGCCTCTACGTCCAGGGCTACCGGGGGCACGCGCGGATGGTCGTCGACCTGGACCGCGAGGTCGTGCTCGGAGTCACCTTCGTGGGGCCCGGGATCGGTGAACTGCTCCACTCGGCGACCGTCGCCGTCGCGGGCGAGGTCCCGATCGCCCGCCTCTGGCACGCCGTCCCGTCCTATCCGACCCTGAGCGAGGCCTGGCTGCGGCTCCTCGAGGCGTACCGGGACGGGGCGGGCACGCCGTGACCGCCGGGGAGCGCGTCAACGAGTACGACGCCTCCTGCGCGCGCTGCGGCGGCCCGGTCCCGGCGGGCACCGGGCTGCTGCGGCACGGCGCGAAGGCCTGGGAGGTCTACCACGTGGAGCACGCCCCCGAACCCGGCCCGCCGCCGCGCGGGGACCATCCCGGCTGGCACCGGCGGTCCCTGCTGTCCCTGGACATCGCGGCCACCGGCCACCGCCCGGCCGTGGACCGGATCCGGGCGGCGGCGCTGCGCGGCAGCGACGGCACCGCGCGCGACTGGGTCCTGGACCTCGCGTCCGAGATCGAGGTCCCGGCGGCCGGGCGCGGCGCGGCCGCCCTGCCGCCCGCGGAGGCCCTGGAGGAGGTCGCGGGCCTCGTCACCGCCCACCTCGCGAGCGGGGAACCGCTCGTCGTCTGGTTCGCGCCGTACGTCCTGTCGACCCTGCACGCCGAGCTCGTCCGCCACGGCCTGGTCCCGCTGACCGAGCGGCTCCCGTCCGGTGTCGCCCCGGTCTGCGACCCGCTGGTCCTCGACCGTCACGCCGACCGCTACCGCCTCGGCGGCCGGTCCCTCCGGGCCGTCGCCGAGTGGTACGGCGTCCCGCACACCCGTCCGGGTGACCCCGCCTCGGACGCCGAGACGACCCTCCACCTCGCGCAGGCCCTCGCCGCCTCCTACCCGAGCGTGGCCCGTCTCTCCCGCCCGGTCCTCCACGCCGAACAGACGCTCTGGTACGCCGACCAGACCTCCCGTCACCCCGACGCACCGCCCTGGCCCTTCGCCACCGTGGACCCGCTGCCGTGGGAGCCGCCGCCGGCGGACGGATAAGCCCGGCGGCGGCGGCCGGCCGGCCGGGCGTCAGGCGCGCGGGACCAGCAGTTCCGCCGCCCTGCGGGCGGACTCCAGGGCGGCGCGCGGGGCGGCGGCCGCGTCGTCGGCGAGGACGACGCGGGTGCTCAGGCCGTCGAGGAGGGCCAGGAGTTCGGAGGCGCGGGCGGGGACGTCCGTCGGGGCGAAGTGGCCGCGTTTCACGCCCTTGGCGAGCAGCGACTCCAGGTCGTCCTGCCAGGCGCGGTCGAGTTCCCGCTGGGCGGCGCGGAGTTCCTCGTTGGCCGGAATGCGCGCCCACAGTTCGATCCAGAGCGTCCACCGCGGGTCACGCGGGCCGCGCGGCAGGTAGAGGGCGAGGAACAGGTCGAGGCGGCGCGGCGCGCTCAGCCGCCGCGCGAGCAGCCGTCTGCGTTCCTCCGCGAGCGCGGCCTCGCTCCAGCGCAGCGCGGCGAGCAGCAGCAGGTCCTTGCTGCCGAAGTAGTACAGGATGTGGCCGCCGCTGGTGCCGAGGCGCTCGGCGAGCGCGGACATGGTGAGGGCGGCGAGGCCGTCCTCGGCGATGGCGTTCATGGCCTCCTCGAGCATCCGCTCCCGCGTGATGCTCCCGTCCCGCCGCCGTCCCGCCCGCGCTGCGCCTGCCACCGGTCCCGTCCTCATGCCGTCCGCCGTCCGCCGTCCACGGGGTCGACCCTAACCGCAACCTCCCGAGGTCTTGACGTGGCCGGAACCTTGCGTCCATCTTGAATGCCATTCAAGAACTTAGAACGTCATTCAAGAATGCCGTTCAAGGACTCCTCCCGGCATCACGGCTCTCCGCACATCTCTCACCACACTCACCACACGTCTCTCACGAAGGGGGTGCGGCGTGCTCGGACACGAGGCGGCGCCCACGACCGACGGCCCGGCGGGCCGCGACGAGGTCTTCCAGGTCGAGGGCCACGGCATCGACCCGATCCCCGACGCCGAACGGCACGGCGGCGCCAAGGACCTCTTCTGGCTCTGGTTCGGCTCGAACCTGACCTTCACCTACGTCATCAACGGCGCCCTCGCCGTCTCCTTCGGCCTCTCCTTCTGGCAGGCCACCGCCGTCGTCGTGCTCGGCGGCCTCTCCTTCTTCGCCATCAGCGCCGCGGGACTCAGCGGCGTCCGCACCGGCACCGCCACCCTCGCCATCTCCCGCGCCGCCTTCGGCGTCCGCGGCAACTGGCCCGCCGGACTGCTCAACTGGGTCGTCAGCATCGGCTACACCGTCGTCAACACCGTGGTCGGCACCCTCGCCCTCGAAGCCTTCCTCGCCGACCTCGGCTGGAGCGGCGGCCACCTCCCGCGCGCCCTCGCGCTCGCCGTCACCCTCGCCCTGACCTTCGTCGTCGCCCTCTGGGGCCACGCCACCGTCCAGTGGGCCGAGCGCTGGATGGCCTACGCCCTCGCCGCCGGCTTCGCCGCCCTGCTCGCCTTCGTGCTGCCCGGCGCCGACACCTCCGCACCCGCCGCCGCGCCCGGCGCCTCCGGCTGGAGCCTGGCCCTGGTCGTCATGCTCGCCGGCCCCTTCTCGTACGTCCCGATGCCCGCCGACTACACCCGCTACCTGCCCCGCACCACCAGCCTCAAGGCGCTCACCTGGAGCGGCGGCCTCGGCGGACTCGTCTCCTCCGTGGCGCTCGGCATCGCGGGCGTCGCCGCCGCCACCCAGGCCGACCTGACCGACGCGGTCGCCGGCACCGAAGGACTGCTGCCCGGCTGGTTCCAGCCGCTCTTCCTGGCCCTCGTACTCGGCGGCTCGGTCACCAACTCGATCATCACGCTCTACTCCTCCAGCCTGAACCTCCAGGTCCTCGGCATCCCGTGGAGCCGCGCCCGCGCCATCCTCATCAGCGCGGCGGTCACCGCGGCCGGCTCGCTCGGCGCGCTCTTCCTCGTCGACTTCACCACCTCGCTGCTGTCCTTCCTCTCCCTCCTGATCATCGTGTTCGCCCCCTGGGGCGGCGTCTTCCTCGCCGACATGGTGCTCCGCCGCTGCCGCTACGACTCCGCCGCACTGCACGCCGGCGAACACGGCGCCTACTGGTACCGGGGCGGCTGGCACCCGGCGGGGACCGCGGCCCTGCTCGCCGGAATGCTCTTCTCCGCCCTCACCTGCGACTCCGAACTGTGGACCGGCCCCCTCGTCGCCCCGCTCGGCGGCGCCGACCTCTCCCTCCTCGGCGCCGTGGTCGCCGCCGCGGTCCACGTCCTCCTCGCCCGCCGGACCGTGCGCCCCGCCGACACCGCCTGACCGCCGCCCCGGCCGCCCCGCGCCGAGCCTCGCCAGACGACCGCCGCCGCCCCGACCCGTCCCAGGGCCGCCCGGCCCGGACGCGCCGGCCGAGCCTCGCCGGCCGAGCCCCGCCGGCCGAGCCCCGCCCGTACCGCACCAGGAGAACCACCCGCATGAACCGCCCCGCTCCCGCCGACCTCCTCCTCGTCCACGGACGTGTCCACACCGTCGACCCGGACCACCCCGAAGCGGAGGCCCTCGCCGTCCGCGACGGCCGGATCGCGTGGACAGGCCCCGACAGCGAGGCCCAGGCCTGGGCCGGACCCCGCACCCGGGTCGTCGACGCGGGCGGCAGGCTCGTCCTGCCCGGCTTCGTCGACGCCCACAACCACGTCCGCCTCGGCTCCGACGACGCCTGCGTCCAGCTCGTCGGCGCCCGCGACCTCGACGAGATCCACGCCCGCGTCCGCGCCTGGCGCGCCGCCCACCCCGACGCGCCCTGGATCGAGGCCGAAGCCTTCGACTACTCCGCGATCCCCGGCGGCCGGATGCCCACCGCCGCCGACCTCGACCCCGCCACCGGCGACACCCCCGCACTCGTCCTCTCCTACGACGTCCACACCGCCTGGCTCAACACCGCCGCCCTGCGCCTGCTCGACGTCCGCCCCGGCCGCACGGAACTGCCCTTCGGCACCGCCGTCACCGATCCCGCCACCGGCGAACCCACCGGATTCGTCAAGGACTTCGCCGTCAAGGGACTCTCCCGCGAGGGACACCGCGCGCTGCGCGACCTCGGCGTCCCGTGGGCCTCGGCCGACCGACAGTACGGCCGCCTCGCCAAGAGCCTGGACGACGCCGTCCGCTACGGCATCACCACCGTCGTCGAGCCGCAGAACTCCCTCGACGACCTCGCCCTCTTCCAGCGCGCCCGCGCCGAAGGCAGGCTCCGCTCGCGCATCGTCGCCGCGCTCTTCCACCCGCGCGGAACGACCGACGCCGAACTCGACGCGTTCGCCGCGGCAGCAGAGGAGTTCGCCGACGACCGGCTGCGCGTCGGACCGCTCAAGCTGTACATCGACGACGTCGTCGAACCCCGCACCGCCGCCCTGCTCGAACCGTACGCGGGCTGCCGCCACCACCGCGGCGACACCTTCTACCCGCCCGAGGAGTTCGCCGAGCTGCTCACCCGGCTCGACGCGCGCGGCTTCCAGTGCTTCGTGCACGCCACCGGCGACCGCGGCATCCGCACCGTCCTCGACGCCGTCGAACGGGCCCGCGCCGTCAACGGGCCGCGCGACGCCCGCCACCAGGTCGTCCACGTCGAGTGCCTCGATCCCGCCGACACCCCGCGCTTCGCCGAACTCGGCGTCACCGCCTGCATGCAGCCCCGGCACGCCGCCCCGGACATCGCGGGACCCGGCCAGGACTGGGCGGAGAACATCGGTCCCGAACGCTGGCACAAGGCCTGGCCGCTGCGCAGCCTGCACCGGGCCGGCGCCCTGCTCGCCCTGTCCAGCGACTGGAACGTGGCCGAGATGGACCCCATGATCGGCATCCACGCCGCCGTCACCCGCCGCCCGCCCGGCGGCGGCGAGGCCTGGACACCCGAGGAGACCCTCGACGTCGCCACCGCCGTCGAGGGTTACACCATGGGCTCGGCGCGCGCCAACTTCCTGGAACACGACCGGGGTTCGCTCACCGTCGGCAAGCTCGCCGACTTCGTGGTCCTCTCCCGCGACATCCTGCGCGTCGACGCCGACGCCATCCCCGGCACGGTCGCCGAGACCGTCGTCGTGGGCGGCGAGGTGGTCCACACCGTCGAGTAGGGCGGCTCCGTCCCGCGCTCCCGCATCCGGGGGTGGCCACGCCCCCGGCGGGGCGCGTCGCGCCGTGGCCACCGGCCGCCGCGGGTAGCGTCGGCCGGCATGGCGGACCCCCTCTACTACGTCGACCGCTCGGACGTGCGCGAAGGAAGGCTCGCGGACGTCCGGGCGGCGATGCGCGACCTGGCCGACTTCGTCCGGGACCGCGAGCCCCGGCTGATCGCCTATCACTTCTACCTCGACGAGCCCGCGTCCACGATGACCCTGGTGGCCGTCCACCCGGACTCGGCATCGCTCGAACTGCACATGGACATCGGCGGAGAGAAGTTCCGGGGTTTCGCCGAACTCATCCGGATGCGCTCCATCGACGTCTACGGCCGGCCGAGCGAGGCCGCCGTCGAACGGCTCCGCGCGAAGGCCGAGATGCTCGGCGGGGCGACGGTCACCGTCCACACGGCGCAGGCGGGTTTCAGCCGAGCGCAGCCGAACGCAGCCGGGGGACCGGGCGGCTGACCGGACCGGACCTGATCTCCTCTCCTGACCTGACCTGACCTGACCTGACCTGACCTGACCTGACCTGACCGGCCTGACCTGGCCTGACCTGGCCTGGCCGGCCTGCCGGCTCAGTGGCCGTCGGTGCCCGACGCCACGGCCATCCGTCGCACGAACGTCCGCCCTCCGTCGGACGACTCGTACACGCCGTCCCCGGTGGCCGCGAGGACCCGGCGCCCGTCGACGGCGGTCAGCGCCTGCGGCGCCCCGCCCGGCAGCCGCGAGACACGCGTCCAGGACGCCCCGCCGTCCGCGCTGCGCAGCAGCCTCCCTGACGGGTCGACGCCGAACAGGGCGTCGGGGGCCGCCCAGGACACGTACGCCACGACCTGCGGCGAGAGCGGTGCGCCGAAGGTCCGGCCGCCGTCGGTGCTGCGGACCACGCCCTTCTCGGTCGTCGCGAGGACGGTCCCGGCGGCCTTCCCGCCGGTCGAGGGGGACACGGCGACGTCCAGGGCGCGCAGCGCGGCGCGGTCCTCCCACGCGACCCCGTCGCGACTGACGCGCAGCCTGCCGTTGGTGGCGTCGTAGCCGTAGACGGTGGCGTCGGGCGCGGTGTCGAGGGCGTGGAAGTCGACCTCTCCGGCGAGCGAGCGCGTCGTCCAGGTGGCGCCCCTGTCGGTGGACTCGATCAGCCCGAGGTCGGCGGGCCCGTCGCCGCCCGGCGCGGGGTGGCCGCTGGCGAGGAAGGTGCCTTCCGGGGTCACGGTGAACCCCATGAAGTCGTCCTTGCGCGTACCGACCAGGGCGGGGCGCCCGTCGGCCGCCGGCGTGTAGAGGCCCTGGTGTGTGGCGACGTAGACGGTGGGCCCCGAGGCGCCGAGGCCATGGATGTGGCCGAGCCCGACGCCTGCGGCCGGGTCGGCCGGGTCCGCGGGATCGGTCCTGTCGGCCGACGCGCCACAGGCGCTGAGGGTGAGGGCGAGCACGGCGGCGGCGAGGGCGGTGAGGTGCTTGTTCATGGGTGGGGGAGCTTCCTGGAATACGGGGAGGCCGGGGCCACGAGGAGGCCGAGGTGCGCGAGAACCGGCGCCGAGCGGCCAGGCCGGGGGCATGCGGAGGCCCGGGGTGCGCAGAGGCCTGCGGGGAAGGCGGCGGTCCCGCGCGCGAGGCGCGGGACCGCCGTGACGGTGGCGGCGTGGAGGGCCGGAGCCGGTCGGCTCCGCTCACTCAGCGGTCGCGAGTGCCCGCGAGTGCCCGTGTGTGCCGTCAGTGCTCGTCAGAGCCGGTCGAGGATCTTCTTCAGCTGGGCGATCTCGGCGGCCTGGGTCCGGACCACGTCGTCGGCGACCTTCTTCGCCTCCGGGTCCTTGCCGTCCTTCTGCTCGGTCTTCGCCATCTCCACCGCGCCCTCGTGGTGCGCGATCATCAGCTCGGCGAACTTCCGGTCGAACTCCTTGCCCTTCGCGGCGGCGAGGTCGGTCATGTCCGCGTCGGACAGCATCCCGGCCATCGCGTGACCGCCGTGGCCGCCGGGGGTGCTCTCGGGCTTGCCCCAGGCCTTCAGCCAGGACTTCATCTTCTGGATCTCGGGGTCCTGGGCCTTCTCGACCGCCGCGACGATCTGCTTGATCTCGGCGTCCTCGGCGCGGCCGTCGGCGAGCTTCGCCATCTGGAGGGCCTGCTCGTGGTGCGGGATCATCATCTGCGCGAACATCACGTCCGCGTCGTTGAAGGCACCGGCCGGGGCGCCCGAGGAGGCGGTGGCGGAGGTCTTGCCTCCGTGCTCCATGCCGTCGGAGTCGCCGGAGCCTCCGCAGGCGGCGAGCAGGAGCCCGGCGGCGGCGACGGCGCCGGTCAGCGCGAGCTTGCGGGTGATGCGGTTGTCGTTCAGGGCACGCATGTGTGTCACACCTCGTGTGCTGTCGTTTCGTGTCGTGGATCGGTCGAACGCGTCCGCGGGCAGCGCGAAGCACCCGCGGAGCGGGAGGCGTTCTAGATCCGCAGGACCGACAGCCGGGCGAGGGAGGGCGGCCGGGGAGGCGGCGCGTGGGGGCCCAGGGCGGGCAGCAGCCCGCCGAGGAGCGCGGCGGTCCGGTCCGGACGCCGCGCGAGGGCCGCCCGGACCAGGGCGACGAGCAGCCAGGCCCCGAGGACGGCCACGCACAGCGTGGTCATGTCCGTCCCGGTGCCGGAGCCATGGGAGGAGGAGGTCCCGTGGTGGGCGCCCTCTTCGGCGCCCTCGGAGGAGGCCGGGGCGGAGGCGTGGGAGGCGTGGACGGAGGAGGCGTCGGAGGCGTCGTAGTTGAGGACGTCCGGCGCGGAGGCGTCATCGGTGGAGATGCCGGGGGCGGAGACGTCCGTGGGGCCGGTGACCGGCGCGGCGTGGGTGACCGCCCCGGCGTGGGTGACGCTCGCCGCGTGCGCCGTCCGGTCCGTAGCGCCGCTGCCGGAGGAGCCCTCCGGATGGCCGACCGAGTGCATCACGAACACGCCGAGCGCGAGGACGACGACGAGCAGCAGGTGCGCCAGGGCACCGCTCGCCCGCATCCGGCCGCCGCTCTTCCGTCCCGTGCGCACGCGTGTGTCCTCCTCCCGGTCCCGCCGGTGTCCGCCCGTCTCCTGCGTCTCCTCCCGACCATACCGAATACCCCTCGCGGGTACCCGCACCGGCCCGCGCGTCCCCCGGGGCGGCGGAATTCCGGCGTCCTCCGTACCTGGCGTCCCCCGTACCTGGGTCCTCCGTACCTGGGACACACCGGCACCTGGCGTACACCGGCCACGCCCGTGACACCGTCCCGTCCGCGCCCCGACCCTGATCACGCAAGGCCCCACACCTCGGGACATCGGGAGGCACCCGCATGTCGATCGTCGTCACCTTCGCCGGACGCACCCCACTCCCCGCCGCGGGCTCCTGGTACCAGATCTGGTCCTACCGGGTGCAGCCCTCGTCCCCCGCCGATCTCCATCCCGGGCAGCGGGTCGCCCTCGCGCTGCCCGCCGACGTGGACGTGCGCGACCCGGCCCTGTTCCCGGGCGTGCCGGCCCTCGACGGCGCCTTCGTGGAGCCGGACCCCGGCTCCGGGCGGCAGTACGCGGGCCGGACCGTCACCGGCACCGGGCCGCTGACCGTCTCCTTCGTGGCCCCGCCGGCGCAGTCCGAGCGGGACCTGCTCCTGGTGGTGCGCGGGCCCGGCCAGCCCTGGACCGTGACGCCGTTCGCCACCTCGCCGGGCGGGCCCGCGGGCCCGGTGCGGGTGCTGACGGCACCGGTGCCGGGGCCGGTGCGCACCGGGCGGCCGGTGACCGAGTTCGCCGGCACCCTGCCGTACGCGAGCGAGCTCTTCGGTGTGTACCAGCCGCTGCCCGGCTGGCTGGGCTATGCGAGCGCGGGCCGGTTCGCCGCCGCGCACGGGCGGCGCCCGGCGGCCGAGGCCTTCGCCGGGCCGGCCGCCCGCGGCCTGGAGAGCCCGGAGCTCGCGGCGCTCGCCCGACTCGCCGGGCAGGATCCGCCGACCGAGGGCATCCTGTCGCCGGTCGGCCTGGTCAACCTCTTCCGGCAGTACTTCTACGAGTTCGACACCTTCCTGGGTGCGCCCGCCGGGCACCTGTGGCTCAGCCCCGGCGGCATGGTCGAGCTCGTCGAGACCAGCACCCGCCGCACCCTCGTCGAGCGCACCGCGAGCCAGTCGGAGGAGACGGTCCGCAAGTCCGAGGAGACGCTGACCGACCAGAGCGACGTCGCCGACGCCGTCAAGGAGTCCAACGCCAACGACACGAGCCTCGGCGCGAGCGCCGCCGGCGGGGCGTCCTTCGCCGGGATCTACCACGCGGACGCGAGCGCCAGCTTCGCCACCAAGTCCACGACCAGCAAGTCCTCCGAACTCACCCACAAGCACACCAGGACCCAGAGCTCCAAGGTCAGCAGCGAGATCCGGCGCAACTTCACGACCACCTTCAAGACGGTCACCGAGACCACCGACACCTCCAGCCGGCGCTATGTCGTGCAGAACACCACCGACCGGCTCGCCAACTACGAACTGCGCCGCAAGATGCGCAAGGTGGGCGTCCAGGTGCAGCACATCGGCACGAGGATGAGCTGGCAGGTGTTCGTCAACGCGCCCGGCCGCGTCCTGGGCCTGGGCGAGCTCGTCGACGTCGTGCCGGCGCCCGACCTGACCGCGGTGCGCAAGCCCGAGCCGCCCGAGCCGTTGGCTCCGATCCTCTCCACCTTCACCGGCACGTTCCCGATCGCCGAGCACCCGGACAGCACCAACGCCCCGCACCAGGACGCCGACTGGCGACGGCAGGAGGGCTTCGACCGGATGTGGCGCGGAGAGGAGGACGAGTACATCATGGCGAACTTCGACTACGGCGCCATCCCGCCCGCGCCCGGCTACACCCTCAGCACCAACCCGGACTTCGTGCAGCTGGTGTCCGCGAAGAACGGCCACGGCACCGACGCCAAGTTCCTCGTCAAGTACGTCATCCAGCGCCCCGACACCGGCCGCTTCCAGGTCCGTGCCGACAACGTCCACTTCGGCGGCACGGCGGTCATCACCTTCACTCTCCAGCTGCGCTGGGAGCCACCCGCCGTCAACCCGGCGGAGGAGGCGTACAAGGCCGCCCTGGCCGCCTACGAGAAGGAGGTCGCCGCCCTCCAGCGCAAGGCGTACGCGGCGGCGGTGCGCGAGCGGACCACGCTCCTCAGCAAGGTCAGGCCGCGGCCCGCCGAGGACCTGCGCAAGGAGGAGCGGCACTCCGTGTTCGCCCATCTCGTCGACCAGCTCAGGCTGTTCGAGCCCAAGGACGCGCACCTGGAGGCGGAACTCATCCGGCAGATCTTCGACGTCGAGCAGATGCTGTACTTCGTCTCGCCCGACTTCTGGCGGCCCGACGACGTCTCGGCGCCGCCCGACGCCGACTCGCTGGGCCGCTATCCGGTACCGCCGGCCCGCTGGGAGGGCGTCGCCGACGACCCGCTGGCCGGGGAGACCGTCGTCACCGCCTACTCCCGCACCAGCTCCCACAACGGGCCCGACGCCAAGGGCCCCACTCCGGCCCGTGAATGGCGCGTCGACTACCTGATCACGCCCGACTCGCAGCCCGCCCCGATGGGCAGCTCGCTGGGCTGGCTGGTGCAGGCCGACGGCGACGAGCGGCGCAACGAGTTCCTCAACTCCGCCTGGGTGAAGGCCGTCCTGCCGATCAGGCCCGGTCACGAGCAGGAGGCGCTCGGCTGGCTCACCAAGGCGGGCGTCGAGGGCGAGGCCGCGCTCGACCGGCCGTACGCCTGGCAGGAGGGCGACCCGGAGGCGTACCGCGACCAGACCATCGGCCGGGTCCTGGAACTCCTCGCCGCCGAACTCCAGGCGGCCAACACCAGCGTCGCCAACACCCTCGCCGCCGAACAGGTCTTCGAGACCGGCTTCGACCCGCTCGCCGGCGGATTCCGGCCCGCCGAGCCGTACCGGGTCTTCGACCAGTGGGTGGAGGTCCTGCCCACCGACCAGGTGGTGGCCGTGGAGGTCGCGTACGACCCCAAGACCGGCCGGCAGCTGTAGGCGGGCGCGCCCATGGCCACCACCCGTTACGTGCACGCGGGCAGAGGCGTGCGGTCCGGCCGCTTCGACACCGAGCGGAAACCGGCCAGGACCGTCGCCGACGCGCTGCGCGCCGCCGCCCCCGGCGACACCGTCGTCATCCTCGACAACGCGGTCTACCGCGAGCCGGAACTGGTCCTCGACCGGCCCGTGACCCTCATCAGCGAGCACCTGCGCGGCCGGCCCGCCGCCGACCCCGCCGACCCCCGCTTCGACGCGCGCGCCCTGCCGGCCCTCGACGGCGGCGGGCGCCACCGGGTGCTGCGGATCGGGCCCGCCGCGCCGAGCGGACGCCGCGGCTTCGGACCGGTCACCGTGACCGGCCTGCGGATCACCGGCGGGCACTCCGTCCACACCCCGCGCGACCCGGCGCTCGGCGCGGGCGGCGGCATCGCCGTCGTCGACGCCGACGACGTCCTGGTCGAGCGCTGCGTCATCACCGGCAACCGGACCGAGACCGCGTCCTTCCCGGCCTGGCCGGAAGCGGACCGCAGGGCGCTACGGGACGCGGTGCTCACCCTGCTCGGCGACGTCCTGCCGGCCGGCGCCGTGGCCTCGGTCAACCGGATGATCGCCACCGTCAACACCATGCTCTCGTGGGTGCGCGGCGCCGCTCCGCTGCCCACGATCGACCGGGCCGCGCTGCTCGCCGAGGCCGCGCGCACCTTCGACGCCCTGGTGCCGCCGGGCGTCCGCGCCATGTGGCTGGCCGGCCAGTCCTTCGGCGGGGGAGTGGCCACCGTATGGGCGAGCCCCACCCTGCGGCACTGCCTGATCCGCGGCAACACCGCCGAGGGACGCGGCGGCGGGCTCGCCGTCGTCGGCTACGGCTGGCCGACCCTGGAGGGCTGCTGGATCGACCGCAACGCCTCCGGACGGCGGGGCAGGCTCGACGGCGGCGGCATCGGCTGCGAGGTGTCGCTGCCGGGGCGGCTCACGCGCGACCTCAGCGAGCTGGACCTCATCAGGTTCCTCGCCGACCGGGCGCTCGCGGCGCGCACCGCCGTGCTCAGCCCCGGCACGATCGTCACCCTCACCCCTAGCGAGCTCTACCACTTCCTGCGCTGGCTCCTGAACCCCTTCGAGCCGAACCCGGTGCTCGCCAAGACCCCACGGATCCTCGCCGAACTGGTCACCGGCCGGGTCCAGGAGGCCGTACAGCTGGCCTTCTACGCGATCGCCGCCTCGGCCCTGCGGCTCGACCGCTGGTCGGCCTGGCAGGAGCAGGAGATCCTCGACGCCCGGCGGCGCGCGGTGACCCTGCGGGACTGCCGTGTCACGGGC
Organism: Streptomyces sp. NPDC127114; assembly: GCF_042677525.1. Lineage (NCBI taxonomy): Bacteria > Bacillati > Actinomycetota > Actinomycetes > Kitasatosporales > Streptomycetaceae > Streptomyces > Streptomyces sp. NPDC127114. Next base: position 327,960 of record NZ_JBHXTJ010000001.1, on the reverse strand, counting down.
AACTCGGCCGCCGACGACGGCGGGGGGCTCTACGCGTCGGTGCTGTCCCGGGTGCGGCTCGACGGCACCGAGGTGGGCGGGAACCGGACCGGCAGCATGGGCGGCGGCGTACGGCTCACGATGGGCTCGGCCGGAACCTTCGAGCGGTGCCTGATCAGGAACAACGTCTCGCGGGGCCTGGAGGCCGCGCCGCCGTCCGGGCAGCGGCGCCGGGCCAAGCCCGGCGGCGGGGGCATCTCCGCCCGCAACGCCGACCTCACGCTCACCGGCACCCGCGTCACCGGCAACACGACCGCCGACCGGCCGGGCGGCGGGATCGTCCACTACACCGACACCGAGGGCAACATGGGCGGGGTCCCGGACATGTGGACGGCGATCCTGCGGGAGGTCTTCGGCGTCACGAAGGTGACCGTGCGCACCGACGCGGCCAGCGAGATCAGCGGCAACCGCTGCGGCTACGACGAGCACGGCGCCGCGCTCGCCAAGCCGCTGTTCGCGAAGGGCGGCGGGGTGTTCCTGCTCCAGGCGACCTTCCCGGACGCGCCCCGCGTGGACGTCACCCTGGCCTCCGTACGCAGGGCCGTGCACGGGAACACGGCGCTCACCCGGCGCTACACCTCGGCGGTCCAGCCGGGCACGGTGATCCCGACGGCGAACGAGACCTGTGTGCAGGACCTCCTGAACCACCGGGAGTGGACGGAGGCCAACGACGCCCCGCTGCTCAAGGGCGGCGCCGACCTCCGCTTCGCTCCGTGACGGTGAGGGGCGCGGGCCGTGGCCCCGGACCGGCCCCGCGCGCCGTCACCCGTGACGGTGAGGCGTCACGCCCGCGACGGCGGTCACTCGACGACGTCACCGGACATGGCGGCGGCCAGCCGCAGATGCGGTGCCGCCTCCTCCGCGCGGCCCTGCCGTTCCAGGGTCCGGCCGAGCATCAGCCGGGCGTAGTGCTCGACCGGGTCGCGCTCCAGGACGGCCCGGAGCTCCTCCTCGGCCCGGGTGAGCTGCGCCGAGTGGTAGTACGCGCGGGCGAGCAGCAGCCGCTGCGCCGTCTGGTCCGGGTGCTCGGCGACCAGACCGCGCAGGATCCGCGCCGCCGTCAGGTACTCCTTCGCCTCGAAGAACAGCTGCGCGCGGCCCCACCGGTCGGCCGCCGTGCCGAACTCGTAGTACGTCTCCTCGCTCACCGCTCACTCTCTCCCACTGTCGCGTCCCGTCTCCTACGGGCGCGTCAACCGCACCGGGTGGTTGAATATTCCACCAATATTCCGGCGTGGGTCCGCCTCCCTCCGCGCCCGGACGGGAATAGGTTGAGCGGCATGAGCAATCTCGACCGCCAGGCCACCCTCCAGGTCTGCGGTGGCAGGGGCTTCGTCGTCGCCGAACCGGTGCGCGAGCTCCTCAGCCCCCGCCACGTCCCGCTCGGCGAATCGACCCAGGTCCGCCGACTGCTCCCCAACCTCGGCCGCCGCATGGTCGGCGCCTGGGCCTTCGTCGACCACTACGGCCCCGACGACATCGCCGACGAACCCGGAATGCAGGTCCCGCCCCACCCGCACATGGGCCTGCAGACCGTCAGCTGGCTGCACGAGGGCGAGGTGCTGCACCGCGACTCGACCGGCAGCCTGCAGACCATCAGGCCCCGCGAACTGGGCCTGATGACCTCCGGCCGGGCCATCTCCCACTCCGAGGAGAGCCCCCGGCCCCACGCCCGCTACCTCCACGGCGCCCAGCTCTGGGTCGCCCTGCCCGACGCCCACCGGCACGTCGAACCCCAGTTCCAGCACCACGCCGTACTCCCGCACGTCACGGCCCCCGGACTGACCGCCACGGTCATCCTCGGCACCCTCGACGGCGCGGCCTCACCGGGCACCACGTACACGCCCCTCGTCGGCGCCGACCTCGCTCTGACCGCCGGCACGGAACACCGGCTGCCGCTCGACCCCGACTTCGAGTACGCCGTCCTCGCCATGTCGGGCGAGGCCCACGTCGACGACGTCCCCCTGCTGCCCGGCTCCATGCTCTACCTGGGCTGCGGCCGCACCGAACTCCCGCTGCGCGCCGCCTCGGACGCCGGACTGATGCTCCTCGGCGGCGAGCCGTTCGAGGAGGAGATCGTCATGTGGTGGAACTTCGTGGGCCGCACGGACGCGGAGATCCGCCAGGCCCGCGAGGACTGGATGACGTCCGATCGCTTCGGCGAGGTAAAGGGCTACGACGGCGACCGACTGGACGCGCCGGAGGTCCCGGCAATGCAGTTGAAGGCCCGGGGTCGGGTGCGCTGACCTGGGATTTTCTGTCCTGCTCGATGTAGGGGCGGGGATGCTTCGCTCCGCCCGTGGCTGTCGTCGCGGCTGCGGGAGGGGGTGTATCGCAGCCCCTTTCGCAGTCGCCCAGTCGGCGGGTTCAATTCCGCACTGTGCTCGTGTGCCTAGCCAATCTAGGCTTCCTCATCAGCCTGGGGGTCGGCCCCGTTCCGCCGTCGGGGCCGTAGGGGGCGTGCGGCGAGACCCCGTGCCGTTCACTTCGGCGGCGCCCCGCAGTTCGCGATCTCGGTCATCTTGCGGAGCTTCTTCTGGTGCGTCTCGCCGAAAACGTTCGGAAGAACTTGCCTTACGTCGGGGGTAGCTGACTAGCAGATTCTTCGTGTGCTGGCGGTACACGCCTCGCGTGGCCACTGACCGCGGAAACGGCCACGATTCGGGCCAAGGTGCAGGCGGCTGGTCCGCGTGCAGGCCCTTGCTAACCTCGCAAGGCCCGTCGCGCATTGTGGTCCGAACCCGCATCGTCGATCGCTGAGCTGCATTTTCCCTGCGGATCTTTCGAGTTCTGGGCGGATCGTGGCATGCCTGGGATGTTCGCCTTCCCGCAGTCGGCCGGCGGGGGCGGTCGGGCAAGGCATGATCGAGTCTCTGGGGATTCGATGGTGGGGGTGTGGTGTGAGGGATTGGCGGACTGATCCGACGTTCGCGATGTGCCGGGCGCTGGTGGACGGAGCGGATCTGGCCGCGTTCGTGGGAGGCGCGTTCGATGTGCGGGCGGTGGTGGCCGGCATCCAGTCCGGGGCCCGACGCGGGTTGCTCCTCGACGCCGTCCCGTGGGGGAACTTCCCTCACGGCGACGATGCCCGGGAGGCCGTTCACCTGCTGCGCGCCAGCGAGGACCCCGCTAGCTACGCGACGGGCGTGCTGGGTGGCCTGTGCGCCAACGACAGCCGGGCCGCAGCCGCCCTCGCCGTACCGTTTCTGATCCGCATCGCCGCCGATGCCCACCACCCTCACCGTGCCGCCGCCCTTGCCGTGCTCCCCGGCCCGGCCCGCGCCCGGCACTATGGCGTCGCCTCCCGTGATGAACTCCTGCTCCACCGCAACGATCCTCGGCGCCACGCCCCCTACGACTACGACGACTACGGCGTCGAGGTGACCGGCTACCCGGCCGGCTGGTCGGTGGCCGCCGCCCGAGCCGCGATCACCGCCGAAACACCCGTACTCCTGCCTCTTCTCAACGACTCCGACTCCACCATCCGCATCGACGCCACCTACGCTTTGGCCACCGCCGCCGACCCCGACCACGTGGTCCGGACCGCCCTTGCCGCCAGGTTGGCCACGGAGCATGACGCCATAGTCCGTGCCGCCCTGCTCCTCGCCGTCGCCGAGATCACCCGGGCCCACGTACAGCCGCCGACCGTCTGGTGGTTCCGCGAGCGGTGGCAAGACCGAACAGAGGCCCCCGAAGTCCGCCTGGCCGCGGCAATCGGCTGGCTCTGCCTCACGGACGAACCCGCCCCCGAGGACCTCCACCAGACCATCGACACCTTCGCCACAGAGGAACGCGCGCACGCCATGGACACTCTGCCGTGGATGCACGCCGCCGGATCCGGTGAACCGGGACTCTCGCGCTGTATTCGCTGCATGCTCCACCCCGAAGAGCCCGAACCGTACGGCGACCCCTGGGCCTTCCCACTTTGAGCGACCGGCTCGGCCCCCTGTACATCGAAGTTGTCGACCGGAGCTAAAGGCTGTCCCGTAACCAGCCGCGCCACCCCCTAGGACCTCGGCGCCCGCTAAGGCGGGAGGCCAAGGATCAACCCGGGAAGACTGGGACTAGATTCCTTCGCATCTCAGTCATGGCGCCTCGGGAGCCTTGCGACGCTTCGCCGGATGGATTGCTCGAGGGTCGGTGGGCCATCCGATGTTGGACGGGATCGATTACTGGGAAGAGCTGCGCGAGTCGCCCTCCTAGATGGAGACCTGCGTCGCGATCTTTGCCAACGTCCTCGAACTGGACGAGCAGGGCGAACCGGTCAATGAGAAGTACGCGGAGCGCCGGGCTGCAACCTATCTCTACGCATACTGCACCGGGAAGCTGCCACGGGGGGAGCCGGACATCGAGCCCTGGGAATGCAAACTTTATTGACCGTCACCGTGCGACGCTATTCGAGTAAGGCCGACCCCGCCCGCGACTCCCCTGCGGGGGGCTATCCGGTCAGGGCGAGGTTGTGCAGGCGGGCGATGCCATGCATCGCGTGCTGCACTCCATCGCCTCTCAGGCGGCAATCGCGCAGGATCTTCCAGGTCTTCCTCCGGGCGAAGACGTGCTCCGCGCGGGCGCGAACCTGCTTGTGGGACTTGTTGTGTGCCTGTTTCCAGTCGGGTAGATCCTCTCCCTTGCGGCGGCGATGCGGCATGACGAGCCCGGTACCCGGGTAACCGCCATCGGCGATGGTCATCGTGCTGCCGACGGCGGCCTTCGCACCAGACTCTGCCCAGGCCCGGCAGTCGTTGCGATTGCCCGGCAACGGCCGGCCGACCACCACGATCAGACGGGTGTCGGCGTCGATGGCCACCTGATGATTGGTGGAATAGCGATAGTTCTTCGACTGCTCGGCCACCTTGTGGTCCCGGGTGGGTACCAGGGTGCCGTCCACGATCAGCGATCAGCACCGCGTCCTTGGCGAACCGCTGGCGTGGACGCAGCGCAAACCTCGGGCCGAGGTCGTCGATCACCCGGTGCGCGCCCGGACTTCGACACCCCGAACGGCGGGGCCAGTTGCCGCATCGTCAAGTTCGTCCGCCAGTATGCGGCGACCAGGAGCACCCGGTCCTCCAACGACAGCTTCCACGGCCGGCCCCGGCCCGGGAAGTCGGCACCCTCGCGACGCAGAGCGGTCACCAACCTGCCAAAGGCGGGGGGCTCAGACCGGTGAACGGGGCTATCCAGGACGGCTCGGACGCCGTGATCACGCCTGACACGGTCGAGATCATCGCAAATCAGGATCACTTAGGGGACAGCTTTTAGGGAGGGTACTCGGTCACATCTTGCGAGACCTACGGGCAAATGGCCGGGTAGGCCCTTGGGCTTCTCAGCGTCGGCGGTTACGGGGAGCCATGGCAGTCCCCTGCGTCCTTTGCAGCCAGTTCCTCGGCATATTTTCGGTCCATGATGAAGGACCATGATGTCGGGAGGTATCGGTTGTCGCGTCCCTTGATGACCTCCGCTTCGGGTCTGCGCGCGGGTGGGTTATTCAGGTAGTCGTTAAATCTTGGGCTGTCGCGCAGTTCCGCGGGCCACCTTTCATAGACGGGAAGCCGCTGGAGATTGCATGGTTTGCACAGGATGCCGCGCACGCAGCATCCGCGCGAGCGCAGGGGACCGCAGCAGGTGTGGTCGTGGTCGATCTGCCAGATCGACTTGGCCTCGTGCGGGATGCCCATGTCACAGGCCTCAGCGCTGTCGCCGCAGAGAGCACACCTGAAGCCCTGTGCTCTCCAGATTGCGTTGTAACGCGCTATGGAGAGTCCGTATTTCCCCATGCGCCGCTGCATCCGTCGGCACCGGGGACAGACCTCCGTACCCGCGACCAGGCGAGGAACCCATTCCCAGCACAAGATGCACAACTCGTCGCACGCATCGTCCCAGTCCCAATCACTGTCCTGCGGCCGCCGCCTCGCCACCAATGCTCCTTTCCTCGGTGCGCAGGAAGATAGGGCACAGCACTGACAGTGAGCTCTTTCCAACTTCACGCTGAGCTGGTCAGATGTAGGGCGAAGACGGCTTGGACGAGTGCGGTGATGCGGACCGGACGGCGGCGTGCACGAGCGCCGAGTTGGTCACGGGTGGACTCCCGCCTGCGCAGCCAGATACTCGACGCCGCGGTGGCCGGACTCCTTGGACACGTGGACGTGGACCGCATGCCGACGGGACGGCAGTGCAGGGTCGGAGTGGTCGCCGCGGAAGGCGACCTGTACCGCGTCGTGGCGGAAGCCGTGCAGGCCGTGCTCGGGTCTGTCCGGCCAGCGGCCCGGCCATACGAGGAAGACCGCGTTGCCGTTGTCGCCCAGTGCCGCGATGACCCGCTCCTCGGCCGTCCCCGGTGCGAACCGTGCCGACATCTCGAGCGGCAGGTGCGCCTCCAGTTCACGGTCGTCCATGGACGGCACGTCCGGTTCGCAGCCGCCGGCGCCGCAAGAGGGTCGGGCGCCAGGGTACGGGCGGTGCACAAAACGGGAGTTCGGCAGCGCCGCCGCCATTCGGCGGACCGCGTCGACGCTCTCCAGGCGTGTCAGCAGTTCCGCCTCCTCGCCGCGGTGTTCCATCAGCGCGCACAGCCGCATGGCCTGGCGGTACGCGTCGGCGGCGTCAGCGGTGACGTGGACACAGCGTGTGTAGCCGGCCTGGCAGTCTTCGCGCATGGCCGCATGGTGCCACCCGCTGGGCCGGACTGTCGCCCGGAATGATCGCCGGACTCCGATGCCGAGGGGTAGCCGTCGGCATGGCTCGGTGGCGTCCGCGTCCAGCGCGTTCCAGCCTTCACGGCTCCCACGGGATCGTGCTCTCTAGCCAGGCGCTCGACATGGTCTTCGGCCGCTTCCAGGTGCACACGTCTCATCGCGCCAGTTTTGCAGGGCAGGGCTTGATCACTCTAGGTAGAGGGCCTGTCAGCTCTTTGTCAGGTCCTCTGCTGGCTCGGACGTACGCCACCGCCGGTCAGGGATTCTCTCCTCAGCTTGGTAGGAAGAAGTGTCGGAGCTGCCACAGGCAGCTTTGAGATCCCGTCGGGGCGGGTCGAGTGGGGCACCGGTTATCGGTTCGGTGAGTCGGGCTGACCAGCCCCACCTCTGGGCCACGGCGGACACGTGCGAGCGAATCGGGCTACCCGGAGGCATGCCAATGCTGACTTTTGCTGACTTCGGCGGACGCGAAAGCCTCTGACCTGCGGAAACGTCGACTGATCAAGTGGTGGTGGAACTTCGTCGGCCGCACGGACGCGGAGATCCGCCAGGCCCGCGAGGACTGGATGACCGGCACCCGCTTCGGTGAGGTGAAGGGCTATGACGGCGACCCCCTGGCCGCGCCGGAGGTGCCGGCAACCCAGCTGAAGGCGCGGGGTCGGGTGCGCTGACCTGAGGGTTCCTCCTTCTGGTCGAGGCCGGTCGTGGGGTTGCGCGGCTGGGGCTCCGCCTGTCGGGGTGCCTGGGGGAGAGGGTGCGATGCCGCCCCTCTCCTGCACCGTCGCCGTCCACGACGCGCTGAACGGACCCTCGCCAGCCCCCCCGGTCGGCCGGTTGTGCGCTGTCGTGCCAACCCCGGGGCGCCCGAGGTCAATTCGGTCGGCCGGGTCGCTCGTAGCTTGAGGAAGTGCCGAGCCGCGGAGGCGGTGGGCACGTCACCGACAGCTTCGAAAGGGACCCCGCATGTTCGACATCGACAAGGTGCAGGCCGCTCCGAGCAAGGACCTGCTCACGCCCGACAACTCGGTCATGCTCTTCGTGGACCACCAGCCGCAGATGTTCTTCGGCACCGGCAGCGGCGACCGTGCCGCGATCATCAACAGCACCGTGGGTCTCGCCAAGGCAGCCCAGGCGTTCGACGTGCCGGCCGTCCTGACCACGGTCGCCGCCGAGTCCTTCTCCGGCCCCCTGCTGCCGCAGCTCGCCGAGGTGTTCCCCAAGAACGAGATCATCGACCGCACCACCATGAACGCCTGGGAGGACGAGGCGCTCGTCGCGGCGGTCAAGGCGACCGGCCGCAGGAAGATCGTCCTGTCGGGTCTGTGGACCGAGGTCTGCCTGGTGCTGCCCGCCCTCTCGGCGCTCGAGCAGGGCTACGAGGTGTACGTCGTGACCGACGCCTCCGGCGGCGTCAGCCCGGCCGCCCACGAGCACGCGCTGCAGCGGATGATCGCCGCCGGCGCCGTCCCCGTGACCTGGGTCCAGGTGCTCCTGGAGCTGCAGCGCGACTGGGCGCGCCAGGAGACGTACGGCGCCGTCATGGAGATCGTCAAGGCCCACGCGGGCGCGTACGGCCTGGGTGTCGTGTACGCGCAGTCGGTCATCGGCGCGCACGCGGCCGGCTGACCCCTGTGGACACCGGCATTCTGATCCTGCGTCTGCTGGTGGGACTGCTCGTCGCCGGCCATGGTGTGCAGAAGGTCAGCTCGCACCTGGGCGGCAGGGGACTCGAGGGCGGTACCGAGGAGTTCCGCGCCGACGGCTTCCGCGGCGGCGCCCTCACCGCCCTGGCGGCGGGCGGCGGCCAGATCGGATCGGGCCTGCTGCTCGCCGCCGGCTTCCTGACCCCGCTCGCCGCGACCGGCACCATCGGGGTCATGACGGTCGCCCTCACCGTGAAGTGGCGCCACGGCCTCTGGGTGCAGAACGACGGATACGAGTACCCGCTCGTCCTCATCGGCACCGCCGCCGCCCTCGCCGCCACCGGCCCCGGAGCCTGGTCCCTCGACGCGGCCCTCGGCCTCACGCCGTACCCGCTGTGGTGGGCCGCCCTCGCGCTCGCGGCCGGCCTCGGCAGCGGACTCCTCACCCGGCTCGTCCTGCACCGGCCCACCGCCCCGGCGATCGCCGAGCGCTGAGCGCCGAGCGCGCGCCACGCAGACCGGGTCCGGCCGCTCGTGCACCCCCGACCGGGCGGCCGGGCCCTTCCCATTCCTTCCCCCTCAGGAGCACTCGATGGACACCCTCACGACCCCGCACGGCGGCGGTCAGCCGCTGCTGCACCAGAAGGGCGCCGAGACCCAGGCGTTCGGCACGCTCAAGCAGCTGCCGATCGGACTCGGCCACGACACCCGCATGTACGCCTGCCAGCGGCTGAACCGCGTCCTCGCCGACACGCAGATCCTCTACTCCCTCTACAAGAAGCACCACTGGCTCATGCGCGGGGCGACCTTCTACTCGCTCCACCTGATGCTGGACAGGCACGCGGAGGCCCAACTGGCCATCGTGGACGCGCTGGCCGAGCGCGTCCAGAGCCTCGGCGGCGTCGCCGTCGGCGACCCGCGCCACGTCGCCGAGCTGACGGCGATTCCCCGCCCGCCGGACGGCGTCGAGCCGGTGCCCGTCATGCTGTCGCGGCTCCTCGACGCGCACGAGCGGATCCTGACCGACGCCCGGGACGCCGCCGCCCGGCTCTCCGGGGAGGGCGACGAGGGCAGCGCGGACCTGCTCGTCTCCGACGTCATCCGCACCGGCGAGGCGCAGGTGTGGTTCCTGGCCGAGCACCTCGTGGACACGCCTCTGGTGCGCGGCTGATGGACACGTACGACGTCGTCGTGGTCGGCGGCGGACCGGCCGGCGAGGTCGTCGCCGACCGGCTCGTGCGGTCCGGCCTGACCGCCGTCGTCGTGGAGGCCGACGCCGTCGGCGGCGAGTGCTCCTACCGTGCCTGCGTGCCGAGCAAGGCCCTGCTGCGACCCGGCGCCGCCCGAGCGGAGGCCCGATCGGTCGACGGGGCACGGCAGGCGGTCACGGCGGCACTCGACCCGGCACACGTCCTGGCCCGCCGCGACCGCTTCACCGGGCGAGGGGACGACGCCGGCCAGGCCGACTGGCTCGATGGCGCGGGCATCGCGCTCGTACGGGGGCACGGGCGGCTCGCCGGTGAGCGCCGGGTGGAGGTGACGGGGGCCGACGGCACGGTCCGTACCCTGCGGGCCCGGCGCGCGGTCGCGGTCTGCACCGGCACGGAACCCGCCCTTCCGTCGGTCGAGGGGCTCGACCGGATCGGTGTGTGGACCAACCGTCAGGCCACGACGGCCGATGCGGCGCCCGAGCGGCTCGTCGTCATCGGCGGGGGAGTGGTGGCCTGCGAGATGGCCACCGCGTGGCGCTCGCTCGGCTCCTCCGTCACCCTGCTGGTCCGCGATCAGGCCCTGCTGACCGGCTGGGAGCCGTGCGCCGGCGAAGAAGTCACCCGGGGTCTGAGCGATCTGGGCGTCACCGTCCGCTTCGGGGTGTCGGCCGTCCGGGTCGCCCGTGACGACGACACCCGCACGGTGACCGTGGACACCGACGACGGCACCGCCCTCGTCTGCGACGAGGTCCTCGCCGCCGTCGGACGACGCCCGCGGACCGCGGACCTCGGCCTGGACTCCGTGGGACTGCCGGCCGGCGACTGGCTCACGGTCGACGACACCTGCCGGGTCACCGGGGTCCAGGGCGACTGGCTCTACGCCGTCGGCGACGTCAACCGCCGTGCGCCGCTGACCCACATGGCCAAGTACCAGGCCCGTGCCTGCGCGGCGGCGATCGCCGAGCGAGCCGCCGGGCGCCCGGCCGTCACCGGCGGCCGGCAGCCGTGGAGCGCGGAAGCCGACCGTTTCGCCGTCCCGCAGGCCGTCTTCACCCGTCCCGAGGTCGCGAGCGTCGGCCTCACGGAACGCGCGGCACGCGAAGCGGGTCTCGAGGTACGCACGGTGGAGTACCGCATCGACGACGTCGCCGGTGCCGCGCTCCACGCGGACGACTACCGCGGCCTCGCCAAGCTCGTCGTCGACGAGACCCGAGGAGTCGTCGTCGGCTGCACGCTCACCGGCCCGATGGCGACCGAACTCATCCACACCGCCACCGTGGCCGTCGTGGGCGAGGTCCCCCTGGAGCGCCTGTGGCACGCCGTGCCCGCCTTCCCGACGGTGAGCGAGGTCTGGCTCCGGCTCCTGGAGGCGTACGGCCTCTGAGGCGAGGCCCGCGTGCTCCCCTGCTGGAGGCGTGATCGGCGCCGGAACCGCGAGCCGCCCGGCCAGTGGATGGCCTGGCGCGCCGGTTCCACGTCACCGAAGTGGACGCGTCGCGCGCCGTGGCCGTCTCCCGCCCGGCCGTCGTCGCCCGCGTGATCCTCGCCGCCGGGCGGGCGACCCGCTGAGCCCCTCCGGCCCGTCCCCCTCCCGTACATCCCGACGTCCCGACACCCGACATCCCGAAGGAGATCCCCTCATGAACGACCGTCCGGTCCTCGAACCCGCCGCCCAGGCGTTCGCCGACGCCACCGCCCATCCGCCGTACCTCTACCAGATCCCCGTCGTCGAGGGCCGCAAGGCCGTGGACGACGTCCAGAGCGGTGAGGGCGTTCCCCTGCCCGAGGTCGACGAGGAGTGGACCACCGTCCACGGCGGCCCGACCGGCGACGTCCGTGCCCGGATCGTCCGGCCCCGCGGCGCCACCGGCGCGCTCCCCGTCATCCTGTACATCCATGGCGCGGGCTGGGTCTTCGGCAACGCCCACACCCACGACCGGCTCGTCCGCGAACTCGCCGTCGGCACCGGGGCGGCCGTCGTCTTCCCCGAGTACGACCTCTCACCCGAGGCCCGCTATCCCGTCGCGATCGAGCAGAACTACGCCGTCGCCCAGTGGGTGGCCCGCGAGGGCCGCCACAAGGACCTCGACGGCACGCGGATCGCCGTCGCGGGCGACTCGGTCGGCGGCAACATGAGCGCGGCGCTCACCCTGATGGCCAAGCAGCGCGGCGACGTCACGCTCGTCCAGCAGGTGCTGTTCTACCCGGTGACGGACGCGAGCTTCGACACCGACTCGTACCACCGGTTCGGCGAGGGCTACTTCCTGCGCCGCGACGCCATGAAATGGTTCTGGGACCAGTACACGACCGACGAGGCCGAACGCGCCCAGATCACCGCCTCGCCGCTCCGCGCCTCCACCGAGCAGCTCACCGGCCTGCCGCCCGCCCTGGTCGTCACCGCCGAGGCCGACGTCCTGCGCGACGAGGGCGAGGCGTACGCGGCGAAGCTCCGCGCCGCCGGCGTCCCCGTCACCGCCCTGCGCGTCCAGGGCACCATCCACGACTTCGTGATGCTGAACGCGCTGCGCGACACGTGGGCCGCGGACCTCGCCATCGGTCTCGCCACCGACGTCCTCCGGAAGGCCCTCGCATGACCATGACCGGGCCTTCGACGAGCATGCCGGTGGCCGGCCTCGTCCCCGCGCCGCGCCGGGAACCCGGGCACGCCGACCTCCTCGTCCGCAACGCCAAGGTGTTCACGGGTGACCCCGACCGCCCCGAGGCCCGCGCCGTCGCGATCCGCGGCGGCCGGGTCGCGGCCCTCGGCGACGACCACGACCTCGCCCACCTCGTCGGGCCCGGCACCAAGGTCGTCGACGCTCTCGGCCGCCGGGTGATCCCCGGCCTGAACGACTCGCACCTCCATGTCATCCGGGGCGGCCTCAACTACGTCCTGGAGCTGCGCTGGGACGGCGTACGGAGCCTCCGCCGGGCCCTGGCGATGCTGAGGGAGCAGGCGGGCCGCACGCCCAAGGGGCAGTGGATCCGGGTCGTCGGCGGCTGGACCGCCGAACAGTTCGCCGAGCGCCGGATGCCGACCGTCGCCGAGCTGAACGCGGCCGCCCCCGACACGCCCGTCTTCGTCCTGCACCTGTACCAGTCGGCCCTGATGAACCGGGCCGCGGTGAAGGCCGCCGGATTCACCCGTGACACGCCCGATCCCCGTGGCGGGCAGATCGTCCGGGGCCGCGACGGCGAACCCAACGGCGTGCTGCTCGCGGCGCCGGGCGCGCTCATCCTCTACTCGACCCTGGCGAAGGCGCCGGCGCTCGACGAGGCCGACAAGCGGACGTCGACGCGCCACTTCCTGCGCGAGCTGAACCGCTTCGGGCTGACGTCCGCCGTCGACGCCGCCGGTGGTTTCCAGAACTTCCCCGACCACTACGCCACGGTCGTCGACCTCGCCAGGTCGGGGGAGCTGACCCTCCGGATCGCCTACCACCTCTTCCCGCAGACGGCCGGGCAGGAGCTCGCCGACCTCAAGCGCTGGACCGAGACGGTCAAGCCGGGGGACGGGGACGAGTGGCTCCGGCTGAACGGCGCGGGCGAGAACCTGACCTGGGCCGCCGCCGACTTCGAGAACTTCTCCGAGCCACGGCCCGAGCTCGCCGCGGGCTACGAGACCGAGTTCGAGAGCGCCGTACGGCTGCTGCTGGAGAACGGCTGGGGGTTCAGGCTCCACGCGACCTACGACGAGACGATCCGGCGCGACCTGGCCGTCTTCGAGAAGCTCGCCGCGGAAGGGCTCTTTCCCGGCGGCAACCGCTGGCTCTTCGACCACGCGGAGACGGTCTCGGCCGGCAGCCTCGACCGGATCGCCGCCCTCGGCGGCGCCGTCTCCGTCCAGAACCGGATGTCCTTCCAGGGCACCGCCTTCCTCGACCGCTACGGCGCCGACGCCGCCGCCCACACCCCGCCGGTCCGGGCCATGCTCGACCGCGGCCTGACCGTCGCCGCCGGAACGGACGCCACCCGCGTCTCCTCGTACAACCCGTGGGTCGCCCTCCACTGGCTGGTCACCGGGCGCACGGTCGGCGGCACCGCGCTCTACCCGGCCGAGAACCTGGTCGACAGGGAGACCGCCCTCGGCCTCTACACGCGGGGCGGAGCGCGGCTCACCGGCGAGCAGGAGGTCAAGGGAACCCTGCGGGAGGGCTCTTACGGCGACCTCGCGGTCCTCTCCGACGATTTCCTCACCGTTCCCGAGGACGTCATCCCCGGCATCGAGTCCGTCCTCACCGTCGTCGGCGGCCGGATCGTCTACGCGACCGCCGAGTACGAGGGCCTCGACGAGGCCGTCCCGCCGGTGAGTCCCGAATGGAGCCCGGTGGCCCACTTCGGCGGCTACCAGCCAGGCCGGGAAGGCGCCCGTCAGGCCTCGCTCGTGGCCGAGGCCGTCGCCGAGTCCGAGCAGCACCGGCGGTGGCGCGTCGCGCGCGGCTCAGGTCCGGACACACCGCCGTCGTTCGTCGACCCCTGCTTCGCGCACTGAAAGCGCGCACCGAAAGAGAGACATCCGATGACCGACGCCTCGCCGGACCACCTCCCGGAACGCCGCTTCGAGCCCGACCTCCGGTCGATGACGCGGATCAACCTGCGCCCCATCGCCTCGCCCATGCCGCTCGGCTTCTTCACGATCGCCATCGCGTCCGTGATGACGGGCTGCCTCCAGCTCGGGATCCTCGGCGAGGAGGCCCGCGCCGCGGTCGCCTTCACCGTGCTCCCGGCCTTCGTCCTCCAACTCCTTGTCAGTTACCTGGCCTTCGGCGCCCGTGACGTGATCGCGGCCACGCTGATGGCGGTGTTCGCCGGCAGCTGGCTGCCGTACGCGCTCATCATGCTCACGGGCGCCGCCGACGGCCTGAAGGTGCTCGGCGTCTTCAACCTGGCCCTTCTCTGCTTCGGCGCGCTGATGACCGCCGTGACCGGGCCCAAGCGGGCGCTGTGGCTCGTCCTCGCCGTCTCGCTGCCCCGCTGGGCGGTCACCGGTCTCGCGGGCGTCACCGGCGCCGACTGGCTGACGCGCACGTCCGGCGTGCTCGGGCTCGTGGTCGCGGTGGTGGCGATGTACACGGCGTTCGCCCTGATGCTGGAGGACATGCGCAGCGAGCAGGTCCTGCCCATCGGCCGCAGCGGCCCCGCCCACCTCGCCGTGGAAGGCGACCTCGCCGTCCAGCTCCGCAACCTGGAACGCCAGGCGGGCGTGCGCCGCACCCTCTGACCCGGGCCACCGGCCCCGTAACACCGCGACCCGACAGGAGCGCCCATGGAAACCCAGGCCCAGGTCATCGACCGGCCCGAGAAGTCCCGGTACGAGATCCTCGCCCACGCTCACGCCGGGGTCGGTGCCGATGCCCACGACGACGGCACCGAAACCGCCGGCTTCGCCGAGTACCACCTCTCCGAGGGCGAGATCGCCTTCATCCACACCGAGATCGATCCCCGCTTCGGCGGCCGGGGCCTCGGCGGGCTGCTCGCCCGAGGCGCCCTCGACGACGCCCGGGCCCGCGGGCTGCGCGTCCTGCCGTACTGCCCGTTCATCCGCGGCTGGATCGGCAAGCACCCCGAGTACGCCGACCTGGTGCCCGAGGCGCGCCGCGCCCGCCTCGGCCTGTGAACCAACCCCCAACCACCTTCCCCAGTCGCTCACTGAGGAGTTCCCCATGCCCCGACACGCCCGCCCCACCGTCGTCCTGGTCCACGGCGCCTTCGCCGACGCCTCCAGCTTCGCCCGTGTCATCCCCGAACTGACCGCCGCCGGCCTGGACGTGGTGGCTCCCGCGGTGCCCAACCGCAGCCTCGTCGACGACGCCGCCTACATCGCCTCGGTGGTCCGTGCCGTCGAAGGCCCCGTGATCCTGGTGGGGCACTCCTACGGCGGCGCCGTCATCACCCTCGCCGGCACGGAGGACAACGTCCGCGCCCTGGTGTACCTCGCGGGATACGCGCTGCAGGAGGGCGAGAGCCTGGGCGAGCTGCAGGGCCGCTTCCCCGACTCCGGTCTCGCCGACGCGCTCGTCTACACCCCGTTCCCGGTGCCCGGCTCCACCGACACCGGCACCGACGTCTCGGTGGCGGTCGACCGGTTCCCCGCTCTGTTCGCGGCGGACGTCGAGCCCGGCCTCGCCGCGGTGCTCGCCGTCTCCCAGCGCCCCCTGGCCGCGCGCGCCTTCTCGGAGGCGGCTCCGGTCGCCGCGTGGAGGAGCAAGCCCTCGTGGGGCCTGGTCGCCTCCTCCGACCGCACGATCAACCCCGACGTGGAGCGGTACGGGTACGAGCGGGCCGGCATGACCACCGTCGAGGTCGACTCCTCCCACCTGGTCATGCTCGCCCAGCCCAAGGCCGTGGCCGAGCTGATCCTGGACGCGGCCCGGTCCACGGGGCACTGACCTGGAGCTTGAACTTCGAACGATTGGTCTATGTCGTTCGAACCCGGTAGCTTTCCGAAACGCCCGTCGAGAACGTGCGGCGGGCGATCGGAGGAAGCACACCCATGAGGTCCGGCGCGAGGCTCGCGCTCGCCGTCATCACCCTCGCCGTCACCGCCACCGCCTGCGGCACCCCGCAGGACGGCGGTTCGCGGTCGCACACCACCGCGGACTGCGCGCCGTACGCCCGCTACGGCAAGCACCCCGGCACCGCGGTCACCGTCTACGCGGAGAACCGGGACCGGGAAGCCGACCTGTTCGAAGAGACCTGGGCGGACTTCGCCGACTGCACGGGAATCGACGTCCAGTACGAGGGGGACGGGGAGTTCGAGGCGCAGATCCAGGTAAGGGTCGACGGCGGGAACGCGCCCGACGTGGCGTTCTTCCCCCAGCCCGGCCTCATGGAACGCTTCGCCCGGGCAGGGAGGCTCAAGCCCGTGAGCGCCGGCGTCGCTGCTCTCGCGAAGCAGGGCTGGTCGGCGGACTGGAACAGCTACGCGACCGTGGACGGCACCCTCTACGGCACTCCTCTGGTCGCGAACGTGAAGTCGTTCGTCTGGTACTCCCCGAAGTTCTTCCGCGACCGCGGACTGAGCGTCCCCCGCACCTGGACCGAGCTGATGGCCGTGACCGAGAAGGTCGCGGCCTCCGGCGTCAAGCCGTGGTGCGCCGGCGTCGAGTCCGCCGAGGCGACCGGCTGGCCCGTGACGGACTGGATCGAGGACGTCCTCCTTCGCCAGCAGGGCATGCGCGTCTACGACCAGTGGGTCGCCCACGAGATCCCGTTCGACGACCCCCGTGTCATCAAGGCCATGGACACCGTGGGGTCCATCCTCAAGAACGACCGGTACGCCAACGGCGGTTTCGGCCCGGCCCGTTCGATGGCGTCGATCTCCTTCCAGGAGGCCGGCACACCGGTCCTCTCCGGCGACTGCGCGATGCACCGTCAGGCTTCGTTCTACGCCGACATGTGGCCGAAGGGCACCGAGATCGGACCGGACAAGGACGTCCACGCCTTCCTCCTGCCGGGCGCCGACCCGGCGAGCCGCCCCGTACTGGGCGGCGGCGTGTTCACCGCGGCGTTCGCCGACCGCCCCGAGGTGCGGGCGTTCCAGGAGTACCTGGCCTCCGCGGACTTCGCGAACGCGCGGATGAGGAAGGGCCCGTTCGTCTCGGCGAACAGGGGCGTGGATCCGGCGAACGCCGCGACCGCGGTCGACAGGCTCTCGATCCGACTGCTCCAGGACCCCAGGACGCAGTTCAGGTTCGACGGTTCCGACCTGATGCCGGCGTCGGTCGGCGCCGGGACGTTCTGGAAGGGAGCCGTCGACTGGATCGGCGGCGCGAGCACCCGGCAGGTCGCCGGCTCCATCGAACGGTCCTGGCCGAGAAAGTGATGCCGTTCGACGTCGTCGCCCAGCAGCCCAAGCTGCTGTACCTGCTCCAGGGCGTCGCCGCCTTCGCGGCGGTGGTCTCCCTGATCCTGCTCGCACTGCACCGGGGGCCGGTACGGAAGAGGGCCGCGGCCCTCCTCCTGCTCGCCCCCGCGCTGCTGCTGCTCACGATCGGTCTCCTGCTGCCCGCTCTGCGCACTCTGGCGCTGTCGTTCACCGACAGCGGGGGAGACGCGTGGGTCGGCCTTGACAACTACGTGTGGATGTTCACCGACCACCAGGCCCTTGTGGCGCTGCGGAACACCCTGGCGTGGGTGGTGCTCGTGCCGCTGACGTCGACCGCGGTCGGTCTGCTCTACGCGGCGGCCGTCGCACGCTCGCGGTTCGGAACGCTCGCGCTGTCCCTGGTCCTGACGCCGATGGCGATCTCCTTCGTCGGCGCGGGCGTCGTCTGGAAGTTCGTCTACGCCTACCGTCCCGCCGAGGTTGGGCAGATCGGACTGCTGAACCGGCTGATCGTCGCGGTCGGCGGCGAGCCGCGGCAATGGCTCGTGGACTCTCCCTGGAACGTCCTGTTCCTCATCGTGGCGATGGTGTGGACACAGGCGGGCTTCGCGGCCGTCCTGCTGACCGGTGCGATCAGAGCCGTACCCCCGGAACTGACCGAGGCCGCCCGGCTCGACGGTGCGTCCCCCGGGCAGGTCTTCCGGCGGATCACCATGCCGTCGATCAGACCCACGCTGCTCGTCGTGCTCCTCGCCCAGGCGATCGGCACCTTCAAGGCCTTCGACATCGTCAGGACCATGACCGGCGGACAGTTCGACACGGGCGTCCTCGCGCACGCCATGTACGACCAGGCCTTCCGCTACGGCGAGACGGGCCGCGGCGCGGCGCTCGCCGTGCTCCTCTTCCTCCTCGTCACCCCCTTCGTGGCCCATCAGGTCCGGGCGCGGCGGAGGACGGGGTGAACGGCCTCCGGGAGCGTCTGGCCTCCCGCGCCTTCACGGGGCTCGCCGTGGTGATCGCGGTCCTCTGGACGACACCGACCCTCGGTCTCCTGCTCTCCTCGTTCCGCCCCGAGCAGGACATCAAGACGACGGGCTGGTGGACCCTGTTCGGTACGCCGCGCCTCACGCTCGACAACTACGGCGAGGTGCTCTCCGGCGGCGGGAACGGGGCGGGGCGGCTCGCGGAGCACTTCGTCAACTCCGTCGTCATCACCGTTCCCTCGGTGCTGTTCCCGCTCGTCCTGGCCTTCCTCGCGGCGTACGCGCTGGCCTGGATCGACTTCAGGGGGCGCGACGCCCTCGTCGTCGGCGTCTTCGCGCTCCAGGCCGTGCCGCTGCAGATGGCGCTCGTCCCCCTCCTGAAGCTCTTCTCCCAGGGCTGGCTGTTCCTGCCCGCGTGGCACCTCACCGGTCCGGCGCGGTTTGGCCAGGTCTGGTTCGCCCACACGGTCTTCGCGCTGCCGTTCGCGGTGTTCCTCCTCCACAACTACCTGGCGGCGCTGCCCCGGGACCTGATCGAGGCCGCCCGCGTCGACGGCGCCTCGCACGGGACGCTGCTGCTGCGGATCGTGCTGCCGCTGGCCCGCCCGGCCCTCGTCAGCTTCGCCGTCATCCAGTTCGTCTGGGTCTGGAACGACCTGCTCGTGGCACTGACCCTGTCGGGCGGAACGGCCGAGACCGCGCCGATGACGGTGCGACTGGCCAACCTGGCCGGGACCTACGGCAACGAGTGGCAGCGGCTCACCGCGGGAGCCTTCGTGGCCGCGCTCGTCCCGCTGCTCGTCTTCCTCTCCCTCCGGCGGCACTTCGCACGGGGACTGCT
This sequence comes from Streptomyces sp. NPDC127114, assembly GCF_042677525.1. Taxonomy (NCBI): domain Bacteria; kingdom Bacillati; phylum Actinomycetota; class Actinomycetes; order Kitasatosporales; family Streptomycetaceae; genus Streptomyces; species Streptomyces sp. NPDC127114. The sequence continues at coordinate 308,723 of NZ_JBHXTJ010000001.1, read as the reverse complement.
CGCCGGATCGGTCAAGGGATGAGCCCCGACCGGCCCGACGGGCAAGGCGTGGCGACCGGGACGAGCCGGCCCGGACTGCGGGGCCGCGAAGCCGAACTGGAGCAGCTGCGCGCGCTGGCCGAGGCGGTGCGCGACGGTGCGGGAGGCGCGGTCGCGCTGCTCCTGGGCGAGCCCGGGATCGGCAAGACCGCGCTCCTCCAGGAGGCCGTCTCGCTCGCACGGGCCCAGGGATTCCTCGTCAGCCACGGACGTGCCGAGGAACTGCACGAACTGGCGCCGCTGGCCTCACTGGCCTCGGGCCTCCTGCACGGTGACCCGCCGCTGCTCTCCGGCACGGACCTCGCGGACCTGGCCGGCCACCACGACCAGCGCATCTGGCTCGTCGAACGGCTCGCCCAGCTGATCGAGGAACGCTCGGCGGGCACGCCCGTACTGATCGCGGTCGACGACGTCCACTGGGCCGACCCGCTGAGCCGTTTCGCCCTGAGCGTCATGCCGGCGCGGCTGCTCAGCTCCCCGGTCCTCTGGCTGCTCACCAGCAGGGAGGACCCCGAGCTGTACGGGCAGGGGCCGTTGACGACGACCCTCCCTCTGCGGCCGCTGTCCGGGACGGCCCTGGCCGAGCTGGCCCGCGACGTCCTCGGCGGGGACGTGCCGGCGCGGGTCGGGGAGCTCCTCGACGGCGCGGGCGGCAACCCCTTCCTCGCGGCCGAGATGCTCTCTGGCATCGCGGCGACGGGCGCGGACGGGCCGGAGCCGCCCGAGCGGCTGGTCCTCGGCGTACGCGGCCGACTGGCCGGTCTCCGGCCGGACACCCTGCACTTCCTGCGGATCGGCTCGGTCCTCGGCCGCGCGTTCTCGCTCGCCGACGCCGCGGCCCTGTGCGGCCGGCCCGCCTCCGGACTCGGCGCCGAAGTGGACGAGGCGATCGCGGCCGCCCTCCTCCACGACGACGGCGAACGCCTCCTGTTCCGCCACGACCTGCTCCGCCAGGCGGTGTACGCCGACCTCGCCCCCTCCGTACGCCGGGCACTGCACCGGGAGGCCGCGAGCCGGCTCGTCGCGGCGGGCCGGAGCTCCGGCGACGCGGTCCCGCATCTGCTGAAGAGCGCCGAACCCGGCGACATGGAGGCCATCGCCCTCCTCGGCAGGGCCACCGAGGACGTGATCGCCGTGATGCCCGACCTCGCCGCCGATCTGGCCGTACGAGCCCTGGAACTCGTACCGACCCGTGCGCCGATGGCGTACGACGTGGGGGAGCGCGCCATCGTCGCGCTGACCCGCGCGGGCCGGTACACGCAGGCACGCGACACCGGCGACGTGCTGCTCGCCCGGCAGCCGCCCCTGGACGTCTTCGCCCGTCTGCAGTCCGTGCTCGGCGACACGCTCTGGCACCTCGACGACGTCCACGAGCTGACCCGCCGCACGACGACGGCGCTGGCGGCCGTCACCGACCCGGCGATCCGCGCCCGGCTGACCGCCCGCCATGCCCTGGCCGGGTCCCGCGGCAGCGATCTCGCGGCCGCTCGGGAGACCGGCGAACGGGCGCTCGCCGAGGCGGAGCGAGCAGGCGACCGGGAGGCCCGCGTCCTCGCCCTGTGGGGTCTCGGCGAGATCGCCCTCAACGCGGGCGACTGCGCCGCCGCCGTCGCACACCACACGGCGCTGAGCGTGTTCGACTCGGCCTTCCGGCCCGAGGAGGCCGTCGCCCTGATCCACCTGGACGACTTCGACGCCGTACGGCGACTGCTCCGGACGGCGGGCGACGTTCCCCTGCGCCCCGCCATGCTCATCTGGGCCCAGGGAACCCTCAACATGGCGCTCGGGCGGCTCGACGACGCGGACGCCGACTTCGTCACCGCCGAACGTCTCGAAGCGGACCTCCGGGTACCCAACAACCTGGTCAACGTCCGCGTCAACCGCGGCCTCCTCGCGATGCTGCGCGGCGACCGTGACGCCGCGCGGGAACACCTGGACGTCGTGCGGGCCACCGTGGCCGGCCGGCCGAACAAGGGAAACCGCGCCGCGCACCGGTACTTCGAGGCCGTCGTCGCCGACGCCGACGGCGACCACGCGGCAGCGGCCGGACTCGTCCGGTCGGTGCAGCGGGACCACCCCTTCCTCCGGTGGCGGCTCCTGCGCCCCCATGTCGTCCAGGCCGTGGGGATCGCCCTGCGCGGCGGGGACCGGCAGCTCGCCGAGGACCTCGCGGCCCAGGCCGCCGCACACGCCACCCGCAACCCCGCCGTGCCGACCGCCCAGGGGACGGCCGCCCACGCGTCCGCCCTGGTGAACGCCGACCAAGGCCTCCTGGAGCGGGCGGTGGACATCCTCCTCGACGGCCCCCGGCCGCTGCCCCTCGCCGCCGCGTCCGCCGACCTGGGGCGCGCGCTCCTGACCTCGGGCGACGCCGCCGCGACACCCGCCATGACCAGGGCGCTCGACATCTACGCCCAGGCGGGGGCCGACGCAGAGGCCGACCGGGTCCGCGCCGATCTGGAACGGGCTACACGCCGTCCCGGCCGGCGCACCGGACGTCTCCGGCCGCGCACCGACCAGGGCTGGGACGCGCTCACGGCCTCCGAACGCAAGGTGGCCCGGCTGATCGCCGCGGGGCACACCAACCGGTCGGCCGCGGAGGCCCTCGTCGTCTCCCCGCACACGGTCAACACCCACCTGGCGTCGATCTTCCGCAAGCTCTCGGTGCGATCCCGGGTGCACCTGGCCCGGATCGTCCTCGCGGAGGACGATGCCGGAGCGGCGACCGACGACTGAGCGCGAACCCTGCGCCCCCGTGCAAGGAGTGGTGCGCGGTACGGCAACAGGAGGGGCGCGGCCGGTCCTAGCGTGACGGGCATCCGCGCCGCTCCGACGCGCGGACCAGCCACCCCGAATCGAGGAAGCACACCCATGCCGTACATCACCGTGGGCCAGGAGAACACCAATCCCGTCGAGCTGTACTTCGAGGACCAGGGAGCCGGACAGCCCGTCGTCCTCATCCACGGCTTCCCGCTCGACGGCCACTCCTGGGAGCGCCAGAGCGCCGCCCTGCTCGACGCCGGCTACCGAGTGATCACGTACGACCGCCGCGGCTTCGGGCAGTCCTCCCAGCCGACCACCGGCTACGACTACGACACCTTCGCCGCCGACCTGAACACCGTGATGGAGACGCTCGACCTGAGGGACGCCGTCCTCGTCGGCTTCTCCATGGGCACCGGCGAGGTCGCCCGCTACGTCTCCACGTACGGCTCCGAGCGCGTCGCCAAGGTCGCCTTCCTGGCCTCGCTCGAGCCCTGCCTGCTCAAGAGCGACGACAACCCCGACGGCGTCGCCCCGAAGGAGTTCTTCGACGGCGTCGTCGCCGCCGTCAAGGCCGACCGCTACGCCTACTACACGGCCTTCTTCGACGACTTCTACAACCTCGACGAGAACCTGGGCACCCGCATCAGCGAGGAAGCCGTCCGCAACAGCTGGAACACCGCCGCCCGCGGCGGCTCCTTCGCCGCGTCGGCCGCGCCGGCCACCTGGTACACCGACTTCCGCGCCGACATCCCCGCCGTCGACGTGCCGGCGCTGATCCTGCACGGCACCGCCGACCGCATCCTGCCGGCCGAGGGCACCGCGCGCCCCTTCCACAAGGCGCTCCCTTCGGCCGACTACGTCGAGATCGAGGGCGCCCCGCACGGTCTGCTGTGGACCCACGCCGAGGAGGTCAACACCGCCCTCCTCGCCTTCCTCGCGAAGTGACACCGCACCGCTGACCGGCCGGGTGACGCCGGGGTCCCGGCGTCACCCGCCCCGCGACCGAGCGCCGCGATCGACGCCCGTACCGGCGCCGGGCGGGGCCGGGGCGGTTCCCGTGGTTCATACTGTTCCGCCGTATGAGCGTGAACCGAGTGACGACAAGGACCGCGCCCGAGGAGCCCGACGGCGTACGGACAGCCCTCCGGGGCAGGGACGCCGCCATGGCGTTCATCGAGGAACGGCTCGACGCGCTCGGCCGGGGCGAAGGCGGGATCGTCCGCGTCGAGGGCCCCGCCGGCATCGGCAGGTCCAGGATCCTCGCCGAGGCCGCGGCGTCCGCGCGGCGGCGCGGGCTGCGGGTGTTCGAGGGCGCGGCGGACCCCGACGAACAGTTCGTACCGCTCGGCCCGCTCCTCGAAGGCGTACTCTCCGGCGAGGAACCGCTGTCGGGCGCCCAACGTCTCCGGGACCTCGCCGCCACACCCGGCCAGCGGTTCTGGCTGCTTCAGGAGCTGGGTGACCGCCTGCGGGAAGCGGCCCGTAACGGATCCCTGCTCGTCGTCCTCGACGACCTCCAGTGGTGCGACGACCTGACCCTGCTCACCTTCCACACCCTCGCGGCGGGACTCTCGTCGCACCCGATCCTGTGGCTGGTCGCCGTGCGCGCCGGCAGCGTGCCGTCCGGGGTGCGCACCACCCTGGACAGGATCCGTCAGGCGGGCGCACGCGAGCTGGTCCTCGAAGCGCTGGAGGACCGTGCGATCGCCCGGATCACCGAGGACGTCCTCGGCGCCCCTCCCGACCCGGACGTCCTCCGCCTCGCCCGCCGCGCCGAAGGGGTGCCCCAGCTGCTCGTCGAGCTGCTCGGCTCGCTGCGCGAGGAGGCGGTGACGATCGAGAACGGCATGGCCGGGCTGCCGGCCGGATTCCCCGCCCCACGGCAACTCCCCTCCGTCGCACGCCGCCTGGACCAGCTGTCCGACGAGGCGCGGGAGCTGGTGCAGACGGCGGCCGCCGTGGGCGGCACGGTCACCGTCCCGCTGCTCGCCGACCTGCTCGGCAGGCCCTCGGCGGCGCTCATCACAGCCGTACGGGAATCCCTCGACGCCGATCTGCTCGTCGAGAGCGGCGATCACCTCGCCTTCCGCCACGACCTGATCCGTGAGGCGGTGGAAGCCGGCCTCCCCCTGCCCCTGCGCCAGGCCCTGCACCGCCATGCCGCCGGGCTGCCGCCGGGGAGAGCGCCGGCAGCCGCGACGGAGGCCGGGAGAGCGGCGCCGGGAGACGCGGCGGAGGCCGACCGGCTGCGCACCGAAGCGGCGGAACTCGCCGGCACCGCCCCCGCCACCGCCGCGGAACGCAGTCTCAGGGCCCTGGAACTCATCGCGGCGGACGCTCCGGAGCGGCCTCGGGTGCTGGCCGAGACGATACCGCTGCTCTGGCAGACCGGCCGGATTGCCCAGGCCCGTGAACTGGGCGCCACCGCACTGGCGGCCGGCGGTCTCGGCCCCGAGGACGAGGCGCTCATACGCCTCGCCCTGGCACGCCTCGCCGTACAGTCCGACTTCTCCGAGGCGGTCCGGCAGGCCCGTGCCGGGGCGGCACTGCCCGGGATCTCCGCGACCGTGAGGGGACGACTGCTCGCCATGCTCGCCGTCGGCCTGTCGATGTCGGGCGAACACGCGGCGGCCGAGCAGGTCGCCGCGCAGGCGTGGGAGACCGCGGCGGCAGCGGGGGACCGCACCGCCGAGGCCACGCTGACGACGGTCCGCTCGGCCGTGAGCTTCCACCGCATGGACCTGGCCGAGGCGTTCCGGCAGGCCGAGCGGTCCGCCGCGCTGGCCGACGCCCTGGGCGTCAGCACCTCGCTGTGGGTGCCGGAGGCCTTGTGGCACGCCCTCCTGTCGAACACCACCGGACGCACCGCGGAGGCGCTCGCCGCCGCGGAGGAGGGCATCCGGATCACCAGGGAGCAGGGCCGGACGGCCGCCACCCGCATGTGGCTCATGACCCGGACCCGCATCCTGCTGGAGACCGGACGGCTGTCGGAGGCCCGGGCCGACGCGGAAGCCGCGTCCCCGGCCGTCGACGAACCCGGCCCGGGCAACCTCGCCGACGTCACGCTCCGGTACGTGATGCTGCGCGTCGCCCTCCACACCGGCGACCGGCGGACCGCGGAGGCGTACGCCGCGGAGGCGAGGCGCATGCGCGGCGACGACGCGCTCGTCGTCCGGCACTTCGGCACCTGGATGCTGGCACTGATGGCCGACCACGAGGGCCGGCCCGACCGCGCCATGGCCGAACTCGACGCGGTGATGACGTCGCCCGCCGCGGACCGGCCCGCCTACGCCGGACTGATCGACCCGGCCGACGCCCCGGTGCTCGTCCGCATGGCGCTGCGCGCGGGCAGGCACGAACGGGCCGCGCAGACGGTCGCCATGGCCGAGAAGCGAGCCGTGCTCAATCCCGGCCTCCCGTTCCTCGCCGCCACCGCCGCGCATGCCCGCGGACTCCTCGACAACGACCTCGCCCCCCTCGTACGCGCCGTCCGGCTGTACGAGGACTGCCCCAGGGTGCTGGCCCGGGCGTCGGCGCTGGAGGACGCGGGACGCAAGCTGGCGGCCACCCGCAGGCCCGAAGCCGTGCCGTACTTCGAGAAGGCCCTCGCGCTCTACGCCAGGGCGGGCGCCGAACGGGACGCCGTTCGGGTGCGCCGGCGCCTTCGGGCCGCAGGTGTCCGCCGCCGGCCCTCGTCGGCCCGACTCGACGACACATGGCCCGAGTTGACGCCGGCGGAGATACGGGTCGTACGGCTCGTGGCCCGGGGGCTGACCAACGGACAGGTGGCCGAGCGGCTCTCCCTCTCGCCGCACACGGTGAGTTCGCACCTGCGGCGGGCGTTCACCAAGCTGGACGTCACCTCGCGCGCGGAGCTGACCCGGCTGGTGAAGCACCGTGACAGCGGAGAGTAGTCGCTTCGTATCCCACGCGCGTGTCAGGGCAATGCACGATTCATGCGATGTGCCGGCGTCGTCGTTTCCTCAGACTGATCAAGAACCGCGGAAGGGAGAAGTCCCGCGGGGACAGCTGATCGAGAGAGGAACCACGCATGACCGGAAGGCTCCAGCGAGCCCGCCCCGGCAGCCTCGAGCTCCAGGCACTCGTCGACGAGCTCGCGGAGCGGCTCGGCCGGTCCGTGGCCGTCGACGACCCGCTGGTCCGCATGGTCTGCACGAGCCGCCACTTCGGCGACGAGGACCCGGTGCGCATCGGCACCCTGCTCCAGGGCCGCGCCGACAACGCCGCCATCCGCTACGTCCTCGACCAGGGCGTGACCCGGTGGGCGAGACCCGGCTTCATCGACGGCCGCGACGACCTCGGGCTGCTGCCCCGGTACGTCGTGCCGCTGCGCGAGCGCGGGCATCTCCTCGGGCTGCTCGTGGTGGTCGTGCCCGAGAAGACGCTGGGGGAGCAGGAGACGACCGCCATCGCCCGGGCCGCGGGCGCCATGTCGGCCCAGATGTACGGAGAGCAGATCGCCGCCGACACCCGGAAGTCCGACGAGCGGGACCTGGTCCTCGCACTCGTCGGCGCCGACGTCGCCGCACGCACCACCGCGCGCCGGCGCGGCGAGGAACGGGGGCTGCTCGGCGCGGCGGAGCACGTACTGGTCACCGTCGTCCAGCCGAGCCGCGGGACGGAGCCCGCGCGGCAGTCCGAGGCAGCCCTGTGGGCGGCGTTGGAGGGGTACCGGCAGACGCGCTCCGCCCAGGGCCTCATCGCGATCGGCAAGGAGCGGGCGATACTGCTCCAGCTCCGCGACCGGCCGCCGTCCCCGGCCGAGGTCGCCGCCCAGTCCGCCCGCATCCTCGACGAACTCCGCACCTTCCTGGACCCGTCGGCGGACCCCGTGATCGGCGTCGGTGGCCGGCACACCCGCCTGGACGACGCGTGGACGTCGTACGAGCAGGCGCTCGTGGCGGCCCGCGCGGCACGCCGACTGCCCTCCCTGAAGAACACCGGTGACTGGGAACTCCTGGGCGAACTCGCCGTGCTGCTCCAGCTGCCCGAGCACGCCCTGAACGCGTCGCTGGTCCCGAAGCCGCTCCGGACCCTGACCGAGACCCACGGCGGCGACCGTCTGCGGGACACCCTGCGCTGCTTCCTCGAGCACGCGGGGTCGATCCCCAGGACCGCGGAGACGCTGGGCATCCACCGGACGTCGCTGTACTACCGCCTGCGCCAGATCCAGGAGATCACCGGACTCGACCTCGACGACGGCGCCCACCGGCTCACCCTGCACCTCGGCCTCCGGGTCGGGGAGCTCCTCGACGCGGGCGCCGTCGGGGCCGGCTGACCACGGACTCGCCTTCGACAGAGCGAGGAGGATCCACGGCCCGATTCCTACAGCTCGCGGTGGTGCGGGCGGCGGGCCCCATTTGATGATGTCCGGGACGGGCGGGGCGGACGTACCGCCTCTGACCAGGGAAGAGGCCATGAAGGAACTGATCACGACGGATGGTGCGCGGCTCGCGTACCAGGACACCGGCGGCGAGGGCGTCCCGCTGGTGATGCTGCACGGCTGGGGGCAGACGCAGGCGATGTTCCGCCACCAGACCGAGGGTCTGGCGCCCGGCCGGCGCGTCGTCACCGTCGACCTGCGGGGCCACGGAAAGTCCGGCAAGCCGCGGCACGGCTACCGCATCGCCCGGCTCTCGCGCGACGTGCTCGAACTCGTCGACCACCTCGGTCTCGACCGTTTCGACGCACTGGGCTGGTCCATGGGCGTCTCGGTGTGGTGGAGCTTCGTCGACCAGTACGGAACCGGTCGGATCCGGCGCTTCGTCGCCGTCGACCAGCCCGCGGCGGTCGCCGCCGTGCCGTGGATGACCGAGCGGGAACAGCGGGACTCCGGCGCCATCTTCGACGTGTCGGGGCTGCTGTACCTGGGCGCGGCCCTCGCGGGTCCCGAGGGAGACACGGTCCGCGCCGAGTTCGTGCGCGGCATGTTCTCCGGCGAACCCGACCCCGAGGTGCTGGCGTTCGTCGCCGAGGAGATCAGGTCGACACCCGCCCACGCGGGCGTGCCGCTGCTGTTCGACCACTGCGCGCAGGACTGGCGGGACGTGCTTCCCCGGATCGACGTGCCGACCCTGGTGATCGGCTGCGAGGGAAGCCATGTGCACCCCGACTCGCAGCGCTTCGTCGCCGAGCGGATTCCCGGCGCACGCCTGCACGTCTTCTCCTCCGACGTGGCGAGCTCGCACTTCCCCTTCCTGGAGAACCCGCCGGCCTTCAACGCCGTGGTGGAGAAGTTCCTGGCCGGGGAGCCGGCGGGAGAGGCGTGAGCCGCGCCCTCCGCCCGCACGAACCCACGGTTAGGAATCACCATGACCCTCGCCCTCATGTCACGTGCGCCCGAACGGGTGCCCCGGCAGGCGACCGCTCCGGCCCCGCCCTCCTCCCCCTCGGGGTGGCTGGTCCAGATGCTCTCCGAGATGCCGGACACGAACGACCGGAACCACGTGTACCTCGGCGTCCACGTCCGCGGGCCCGTCACCGTCGTCCACGGGCGTGCCGAGACCCCGCTGGAGCCGAACGACCTGGTCTTCTGCGACCCGGCCCGACGGCACCTGCTGCGGTTCGGCCAGGACTGCCGGATGATCTTCTTCAGGGTGCCCCGCTGCTATCTGGGCGTCTCGGAGCCGGAACTGGACCAGGTGCTCGGCGTACGCGTACGCGGTGGCGAGGGCATCGGGGCGCTGGCCTCCGACTTCCTGACCGCGCTCGCCGCCAGGGCGGAGTTCCGCCGCTCCACGATCGGGGACCGGCGTGCCCGGACGGCCGTGCACCTCCTCTCCGTCCTGGTCATGGAGCTCCTCGAAGCGGACACGACGGACGCGCCCGACGACGCGTCCGGAGCCGGCAGCGAGATGCTGTCCCGTATCCACGCCCACATCGAAGAACACCTGACGGACCCGGACCTCTCGCCGGAGTCGATCGCACGCGCCCACCACATCTCCGTCCGCTACCTGCAGAAGCTGTTCCAGAACGACGGCAGCACGGTCAGCCAGTGGGTGCGGCAGCGCAGGCTCGAAGCCTGCCGGTTCGAGCTCGGCCGCTCCACCCGGAGAATCACCATGGCCGCGATGGCACACCGCTGGGGCTTCAGCAGCCCCTCGCACTTCAGCCGCACGTTCCGCGGGGCCTACGGCATGAGCCCGAGCGAATGGCAGGCGCTGGCCACCGCGGCCTTCGCGCCGAAGACCGACGACACCCAGGACGAGCGACGGCGCTGAGACGCACGCGCCCGTCGTGCCCGACACCGAGAAGAGAACGCGCATGCCCCACCCCACCGTCGTCCTCGTGCACGGTGCCTTCGCCGACGCGACCGGCTGGATAGGCGTCGTCGCGGAACTGCGGAGCAGCGGCATCCCGGTGATCGCCCCGCCGAACCCGCTTCGGGGCCTGGCGTCGGACGCCGCCTACCTCGCCTCCGTCCTGACGCAGGTCGAGGGCCCGGCCGTCCTCGTCGGCCACGCGTACGGTGGTGCGCTGATCACCGTCGCCGGCGCCGCGGAGAACGTCGTGGGCCTCGTCTACGTGGCCGCCTACGTGCCCGACGAGGGCGAGAGCCTCGGCCGGCTCCAGGGGAACTTCCCCGACCCTCCGCTGACGGGCAGCCTGAAGGAGTGGACCTACCCGCTCCACGACGGTGCCCGGGCGGTCGAGGTCACCATCGAGGAGACGGCCTTTCCCTCCGTCTTCGCGGCGGACGTCCCCGAGGACGTCGCCGGTGTCCTGGCGAGAACCCAACGACCGCTCGCCGCGGCCGCGTTCACCGAAGCCGCGACCGTGGCGGCATGGCGGACGAAACCCTCCTGGGCCCTGGTGGCCGGGGCCGACCGCACGATCAGCCCCGAGGTCCAGCGCTTCGGCGCCGCACGGGCCGGCGCCGTCGCCGTCGAACTCCCGGACGCCTCGCACGCCGTCGCCCTCTCCGAGCCCACGCGGGTCGCCGACCTGATCAGGGAGGCCGTACGGGCGACGAGCTGACCGACCGGGCCGGGCCGCCGGGAGCAGGGAGGAAAGAGGAAGTCGTGTACGGGAAGAAGCCCTTCGGTGCCGTCCTGCGCGGTCTGCGACAGCGAGACCGTCTGACGATGGAGGAGCTGGCCGAGGCGTCGGGTGTGAGTGTCCGGGCCATCGGCGACATGGAACGGGGGCGCAGTCTGGTTCCGCAGCGGCGCACGGTGGTGGCGCTGGCGGAGGGACTCGGACTCACGGACGACGAGCGGGAGGCGCTGCTGACCACGGCGCGGGCCGCGCGTCCGACGCGCGCGGTCACGGCGGCGGGAACGGTCGTGCCGCCGCGGTCCGTGGGGGACTTCACGGGGCGCGGGCCGGAGCTGGCGCTCCTGCGGGAGGCCGCGGAAGGGGCCCGTTCCGGCGGCGACGTGTCGGTGTGGGTCGTCTCGGGTCCTCCGGGATGCGGGAAGACGACGCTGGCGCTGAAGGCGGTGGCGGAGCTGGCGGACGAGTTCCCCGACGGCTGTTTCGTGGTGGACCTGCACGGGGTGGACGGACCCGTCGACACGGACGAGGCGCTGCTCAAGCTGCTGAAGGCCCTCGGCGTGTCGGACCGCCGCCTCGCGCACGAGGACGCACAGGGCCGCGCCGGGCTGCTGCGGGCGCTGCTGGGTGACCGCCGGTGCCTGGTGGTGCTGGACAACGCCCGCGACGAGGGACAGGTGCGTGCGCTGCTGCCGGCCGGCGGGCGGAGTCTGGTCCTCGTCACCAGTCGGCGGCCGTTGACCGGCCTCGCGGACGTCGACCGTCTGGCGCTGTCGGAGATGGCGCAGGACGAGGCGGTCGACCTGCTGCGCCGGATCCTGGGCGAGGAGCGTGCGGACGCGGAAGCCGCGGCTGTCGCACGGGTGGCGGAGCTGTGCGGGCGACTGCCCCTGGCCCTGCGGGTGGCGGCGAACTGGCTGACGGTCCGTTCCGGGTGGACCGTCGACCACCTGGTCCGGCGGCTGGCCGACGAGGAACGCCGACTCGGCGCGCTCACCGCCGGCGACCTACGGGTAGAGGCGGCCTTCGAACTGTCCTACCGCCAGCTGACCGCTCAGGCCGCGCGGATGCTGCGGCTGCTGAGTCTGGTGCCGGGCCCGGACATGACCGCCGCCTACGGCGCCGCTCTGACCGCCACCGACGTCTTCGAGGCCGAGGACGTGATGGAGGAGCTGGTCGAGGCCGGGCTGCTCCGTGCCGCCTGCACAGGACGCTACCAACTGCACGACCTGCTCCGGCTGTTCGGCCGCGCCCGGCTGTCCGGCGACGAGGAACCCGGTGAGCGGGAGGCGGCCGAGGACCGGTTGCGCACCTGGCTCCTGGAGACGGCTGTCGTCGCCGGCCGCTGGTACAAGCCCGGGTACGGGGCGCCGCCGCCGTCCTGGCAGGGCCTGGTCGCGCTGGGGAGCGCGGAGGAGTCCCGCGCCTGGCTCCAGAGCGAAGCGCCCTCCTGGCTCGCCGCGCTGCGCGGCGCCGCCCACCGCGGTGAGCACACCCGGGTCGTGGAGACCGCCCACGCCATGGAATGGTTCTGCGACCTGTGGGTCCACTGGGGACACTGGCCCGAGGTCTTCCACCTGGCCGCGGAGGCCGCCGCCGCGCTCGACGACCCGTACATGCGGGCCTTCCACCTCAACTGCCACTCCTGGGCCCTGAACGCCTGCGAGCGACGCTACCGTGAGGCCGTCGAACGGGCCGACGAGGCGCTGGAACACGCCCGCCGCGCACAGGACGTCCACCAGCAGGTCTCGGCACTGGTGCACGCGGCGAGCGGGCACCGGCAGCTCGGCGACGCCCGGATGCTCGCCGACAGATCGCTCGCCGCCGTCGAACTGTCGGAAGCCGCCGGCCACTACGAGGTCTGGCCGCATGCCATGCGCCTCTACGGAGGCGCTCTGCGCGTGCTCGGCCGTGCCGAGGAAGCCCTTGCCCATCACCAGCGCGTCATCGCCTTCCTCGATGCGCCCGACTGTCCGGTGAGCGGGCACGTCGCCGGCATCTACCGTGCCCACACGACGCAGGCACTCGGTCTCGACTGCGCCGCGCTCGGGCGGTGGCGGGAGGCCGCCGACCACCTTCGCAGCGCGCAGGTCCAGTCGCATCGCATCGGCATCTTCCACAGGGAGGCCGAACAGCTGCTGCATCTGGGAGAGGCCCTGATCGAGCTGGGTGAGACCGAGGAAGCCCGCTACGTCCTCCTTCAGGCCCTCGCCCTCGGAGACGCGGCCGACGACAACGAACGGAAAGCGGCGCGGAAGCTCCTGGACACGCTCCCCGCGCCATGAACGCGGCGGGCTCAGCCGCGGCGCCGGTGCAGGGCGACGTGCACGGTGTCGAGTGCCTGGACGAGGGCGGCGCGGGCGGAGTCCGTGTCGCGGAGCTGATCGAGCACCATGAAGCCGTGGATCGTCCCCTGGTAGCGCAGCGAGACCACCGGTACGCCGGCCGCCCGGAGCCTTGTCGCGTACGCCTCGCCCTCGTCGCGCACCACGTCGGCCTCGCCGGTGACCACCAGGGCCGGCGGGAGCCCGGCGAGCTCTTCCAGGGATGCCCTCAGCGGTGACGCGGTGACCTGGTTCCGCTGCCGCACGTCGGGCAGGTACTGGTCCCAGAACCAGCGCATGGTCTCACCGCCGAGGAAGTAGCCGGTGGCGAACTCCCGGTACGAGGGGGTGTCGAAGCCGGCGTCGGTGACCGGGCAGAGCAGCACCTGGTGGAGCAGCCGCACGCCTCCGCGCTCCTTGGCGAGCAGGGTCAGTGCCGCCACCAGGTTGCCTCCCGTCGAGTCGCCCACGGCGGCCATCCGGCTTCCGTCCAGGCCGATTTCGCCGCCTCGCTCGCAGACCCACTTCGCGACGGCGTAGCACTGCTCGACGGCGACCGGATACCGCGCCTCGGGGGCGCGCTCGTACTCGACGAAGACCACGGCCGCGTCCGCGCCCAGCGCGAACGCGCGCACCAGACGTTCATGGGTGTCGGCGTCGCCCAGCACCCAGCCGAGGCCGTGCAGGAACAGCACGACGGGGATCTCGCCGACGCTGTCGGCGGGCCTGACCACCTGAACCCGTACGTGACCGGTCGGCCCGCCCGGCAGGGCGAACCACTCCGTGGAGACGGCTTCCTCGTCGCGAGGGCCGGGGTCGTCCGTGCGCTGGAGACGTGCGAGGTCCAGACGGGCCCGTGCCACGTCCTGGTCGTGCGCCGACGGCGGGCAGGTGTGCCGGGACACGAAGGCCAGAGTGGGGTGGTCCAGGACTGGTCGAGGGGACGAGGGGAAGAACTCGGTCACACACGGTCTCCTGCCGAGAGGGCTGAAGCGAGAGGGTGATGCGGCGCACAGGTCCTGCTCGGGCGGCGGAACGCCGTGCGGCGGCTGCCGGAGCCGGGCACTGCCACCCCCGGCACGGGGCAGCCGGAGCGGAACCTCACCTGCCGGACGGCGCGAGACCGGCCCCGTGCCGGTCGCCACCGGGGACACCGGGTGCGTCCCCGGCGGGGATCCCGGGCGCCGAGGCGACCGCCGGGGCTCCCCCGAGACCTTCCGGAGCGGTACGCAGGTTGCGCCATTCACGGGGGGAGACGCCGTAGGCGGCGCGGAAGGACCGGCTGAAGTGGGCCGGGCTGACGAAGCCCCACCTCTGGGCCACGGCGGACACGGTGGGGGCCGTCCCGCCGCGGCGGCCCAGTTCACGGCCGCACTCCTCCAGGCGCCGTTGCCGGATGAGCTGGCCGACCGTGGTCCCCTCGCCCTCGAACAGCCGGTGCAGGTACCGGACGGAGATCCGGTGCGCCCGGGCGATGCCCTCGGGTGACAGATCCGGGTCGCCCAGGTTCCGGTTGATGTGGTCACGCACGCGCAGCACCAGATGGCCCGGTGCGTCCGTGTCCGTGCCGCCCGGATGGGCCCGCTCGGTGATCAGGGTGGCGAACAGTTCGACGACATTGCCGGCCAGCCGGTCCGCGACCGCCGGCGGGTAGCCGTCGGCAGGGGAGGAGGCCAGGGTGGCCAGGAACGGGAGCAGTATCGCGCCGAAACCGCCGCCGGTGCCGATGGCGTTGCCCGTGACCTGCCGTATGTCGCTGTCCGGCACGCCCAGCGTGCGGCGCGGAAGCTGGAAGACGTGCGTGGCGAACCGTCGCGGATAGTCGAAGGAGTACGGCCGGGTCGTGTCGTACACCACCAGGTCACCCTCACGCACCTCGGCCCGCCTGCCGTCCTGGGCGAAGGTTGCCGTGCCGGATGTCTGGACCCCGACCGCCACCAGCGCCTCGGACGACCTGGCGATGAGCGCCGGCGTACGGCTGACCCGCCCGGCGTCGGCCTCCACGGTGGAGACCTGGAGATACGCGAGACGGCTGGTGGCGATCCGCCCGTCGAACGGCCCGTTGCCCCGCGGGGCGACCTCCATCGGCACCAGCGTCCTGCTCACCGCATCGTTCCAGTACGCGACCTTGTCCTGGTCCGGCACGGAGGCGGTCGTCAACACCACGCTCAATTTCTCTCCGCTCAGGGGAAGTGACTCCGGGGCTGCCACGGACGCGAACAGGACGCTGCACCTGCCCGGAAGACGTCCGCCGGCGCCCGACAGGGCCGGAGGGCTCGTCGTACGGCAACGACCTCGGCGGCGCGCCACCGGACCGCCTCGACGAGGTCCGGTTTCCCGCCCGCAAGAACAGCCAAGCAGCGGGCCCTCTCCGTCTCCAGGCAGAACCACAGGCAGGAATCGGCAGAACACGCCGCCGGCCGCGTGCCGAGGCAGGCAGCCTCCGGCCGGGCCTTCGGCAGCAAGCTGCCGAACCCGCTGGTGACGGCGGTGGTCCTGGAGGCGTCGGCCCGCGGGAGGACCTCAGAGCTCCCCGCCGACCGGGCGGGCCCGCGTCGCCACGAACGTGGCTATCTGCTCCACGTACGGGAATCCGGGCTCCAGATGCAGGCGGCCGCGCTGCAGCGGGTTCGGTGCCGGTGTCACCGTCAGCCGGTGGGTCCGGTTGAACTCCTTGCCGAAGCCGTCCCGGACCGAGGTCACGGTGTGCCGCGCCTCGGTGATCTCGTCCCAGCTCACGACCACGGGCGAGCCGCCCTCCTGCAGCCACCCCATCCCTTCCTCCCACACCACCACCCACGTCGCCGGATACCGGATGCCGGGGTGCTTCGTCGCGGCGACGCCCAACGCCATGAGGGTGACGAGACCGCCGAACGAGAAGCCCAGGACGAGCGGGAAGGACAGCTCGGACCAGACGGCCACCACTCCCCAGGTCGTCAGGCCGCCGACCAGGAGCGCGAAGAACAGGGCCGTCAGCAGGGCGAACCAGGAACCGCCACGCCTCCGTGCCCCGACCGCGTAGCGCACCTCGCCACGGGCCACGCCGTCGATCGCTTCCTTGAACGCCTCGACCACGTGGTCGGAGAACCTCACCGCTTCCACCGCGCCTCCTTGGGTGTCCGGGCCAACTTCCTTGTCAGCGGAGTCCGTTGACGTCTCGATGTGCCGCCAGTATGCGGCACCCAAACGTTTGCGCCAAACGTTTGGGCAACGGTCGGGCCGCCCCGGGCCGCCGGTGTCGGACACCGCCGCTCCGCGGTGGGCCACAATGGGCATGAACGGGGAACGCCCCGTAATCGCGAGCAGGTTGACGGGCGAGGGAAGGAGCCACCGTCGTGGCGGGCAAAGGACCGGTGACGCTGCAGAGCATCGCCGAGCAGCTCGGCCTGCACGTCTCGACCGTCTCGCGCGTGCTGAACGGGCGGCAGGACGGCAGCACCCGCGCCGCGTCCGGCGACACCGCCCGCCGTATCCGGAACCTCGCGGACGAACTCGGCTACCGGCCCAACCCCTTGGCCGCCGGGCTGCGTACCCGCCGCAGCAATCTGATCGGCGTCCTCGTGCCGCGGCTGTCCGAGATCGTGATGGCCACGATCTACGAGGGTGCCGAGGAAGCCGCGGCGGCGCACGGCCTCTCGGTCTTCGTCACCAACACCCACGACGATCCGGCCCTCCAGCGCGAGCGGATCGCCATGGTGCTGGCCCGTCGCGTCGACGGCCTGGTCATCGGCGACGCCCACATGGACGGAGCCGCCCTCGACCTTCCCGGGCTGCGCACCACACCCTTCGTCCTCGTCAACCGCCGCACCAGCGCCGGACACACCTCCGTCACGTGCGACGACAGACTCGGCGGGCGACTGGTCGCCGAACACCTCCTGGCCCTGGGGCACAGGTCCGTGGGAGTCGTCGCGGGCGAGCCCTTCGCCAGCACCGGAGCGGACCGGACCGAGGGGTTCGTCGAGCGCTACCGCGAGGCGGGACTGCCGCTGCCCGCCTCGCGCGTCGTCCACTCGTCCTTCGACACGGCCGGCGGCAGACGCGCCGCGCTCGATCTGCTCTCCGCACCGGAAGACCGTCCGACCGCTCTCTTCGCCGTGAACGACTTCGCGGCCATCGGCGCCGCGGGCGCCGCCCGTGACCTCGGACTGCGGCTCGGCCGTGACCTCGCACTGGCCGGCTTCAACGACACGCCCCTGGTGGCGGAACTGCCCGTGCCGCTGACGAGCGTCCGTTCCCCGATGACCGAGCAGGGACGCCGTGCCGTGCACCTGCTGCTGCGCCGGATCGCCGGCGACGAGATCTCCTCTGAGGTCCTGACGCCGCGCCTCATGGCCCGAGAATCCACCGGCGGACCCGTGGGCGCGGCCCTGCTGTAGTCAACCGTCGCGCAGGGGCCCTGCGCGGCTGCCGTCAGACCGGGCTGTCCTCCGCGCGGGCGGGGAGCCGCCCCGCTGCCTCCAGCCGGGACAGCCGCCGGTGTTCCCGGTCGGCCCAGCGCCGCACCCGGTCGGGCTCCAGCGGGGTGCCGTGACCGACGTGGAGGGCGGTGGGGTTCAGGGCGAGCATCTTCCGCAGGCTCGCGAGGTTGTGCAGCGGGTCGTCGTGGAAGGGCGGGTTGGCGGGGCGGCCGCGGACCAGACCGAAGAGGGAATTGGCGATCAGGTCGCCGGCGACGAGGTCACCCTGGTCGGTGAGGACCGAGACCGACCCGGCGGTGTGTCCCGGGGTGGGCATGATGCGTGCCGAAAGCCCGAAGTCCTCCAGGTCGGTCTCGCCCGTGACCAGTACCTCGGGTTCGAGCGGTTCCACCGCGAGGTGCAGGTTCTTGTTCCTGGCCATGAGGCGGCCCATCGGTCCGGTGGGCAGGTAGGGCTCGCGGGCCCGCCCGGTGCGGTAGGGGCCGAGGTCGGCTACGTGGCCTGCCACGGGGGCTCCGGTCAGGCGGTGCAGTTCGGCGGCGGACCCGAAGTGGTCGATGTGGCCGTGGGTGAGGACGATCAGCGACACGTCGGTGGGTTCCACTCCGTGCGCGGCGATCTGCTCGTAGATCCTCCGGCCGCTGCCGGGCGTGCCCGCGTCGACGATGACGGGGCGGCGGCCCAGGAGCAGGTACGCGTTGATGGTGTGCCGGCCCATGACCGGGATGGGGACGACCTTGGTGCGGGACACGGTTCTCTCCTTGGGCATGGCTGTCTGCCGCCGCGCGGCGGTTCGCGGGCGGTCGGGGAGTGCGGGGGGTGGTTCAGCTGAAACGGCGCCGGTACTCGGCGGGGGTGGTCCCGAGACGGCGCCGGAAGGAACGGTGCAGGCTCTCCACGGAACCGAGGCCGCTGTGGGCGGCGATCTCGGGCAGGGTATGGGTGCTGTCCTGGAGCAGCCGCCGGGCGGCCTCGAGCCGTGCGGACTCGACGTACGCGGCCGGGGTGGTGCCGGTACGCGCGCGGAACAGCCGGGAGAAGTGGCGCACGCTCAGGTGCAGCCGTGCGGCCAGGGCGTCGGCGGAGAGGTCCTCGGTGAGGTGCTCGCCGATCCACCTGCGCAGGTCGTCCAGCCGGTCGCCGGGCGCCGCGGGGGGCGTGAGCGGGACGCTGAACTGGCTCTGGCCGCCGGCCCGTTTGACGTACATGACCATCGTGCGGGCCGTGGCGAGCGCGAGGCCGGGTCCGAGGTCCTCGGTGACCATGGCCAGCGCCATGTCCATCCCCGAGGCGATGCCCGCGCAGGTCCACAGACGGCCTTCCCGGATGAAGATCGGATCCGGGTCGACGGTGACGAGGGGGTGGTCGGCGGCGAGCCGCGCGGCCGTCCGCCAATGGGTCGTGGCGGTACGGCCGTCCAGCAGCCCGGCCGCGGCCAGCAGGTGCGCCCCGGAACAGACGGAGCCCAGCCGGTGGACGCCCGGTGCCACCTCGCGGAGCCAGTCGATGATCCCGCGGTCGAGCACCGGCTCCACCTCGTGGTCGCGCACACGGACGGCGCCCGACACGAGCAGCGTGTCCACGTCGCCGTCGACCTCGTCCAGGGTCAGGTCGGCCATCAGCCGGATCCCGCCGGAGGTGGTCACCGGCTCGCCCCGGGCCGTGGCGATGCGCACCGTGTAACCGGGGCGGCCGGTGCCGGCGACCCGTGTGGCGACGGAGAACACCTCGGCCGGGCCGGTGACGTTGAGCAGTTCGACGCCGGGGAAGGCCGCGATGACGACCCTGTGTGCGGGGAGCATGTGCCGATCATTTCGCCTCGCCCCGACGGCCGCAATGACCAGCTTCTGTCAGATCCGGACATGGCGGTGGAGCCGGGCGGGTGTGCCTCCGGTCGGGGAGGTGGCGCGGACGCGCTGAGTCGGCCGTCCCTCCCGCCGGGGGAACGGGCAGGTCGGAGTGCGTGCGGAGCGGTCCGGGAGGAAGATGGAGACGTGCGGGGGTGCGCCGGTGACATCTGCCGGGTGGTCAGCAACGGGATGTGAGCAGGATGGTTGACCGTGCAACGAGCAGTCGCGGCGCGGCCCGGGAACGCACGGAACGTGACTCCCGTGACTCCCGTGGCACCCACGGGTCCCGTGACCGCCGCCGGCACGACCGGCCCCGGCACCAGGTCCGCATTCCCGGCTTCGCGCGTGACGGTGCGGAGATCGGTCTGGGCGACGCCGTCGCCCGGGTGACCACGGCGGCCGGCATCCGGCCCTGTGGCGGCTGCGGCCGCCGCGCCGAGGCGCTGAACCGGTGGATGACGATCGGCGGCGCACGGGACCGCTGACGTACGGCCGGTCATTGCCGTGCGGCAGGCCCTCGTCGCACGCCGCCGCGCGTTCCGGCCTGACGGCCCGACAGAGTGTGCGTGAGGAGTGACCGATGGACGCCGAGATCACCGTGAGCGGCGACGGGCGCCGGGCGAACCCTGCCGGACCGGTCGAAGGCCGGCCACCAGCAACAGCACACCGCATCCGCATACCGCACACGGAGACATCATGAACCCCGTCGGCCCCGACACCGCCCCCGAGTACCTCAAGCGAACGGCCGAACCGGTCCGGGAGCACCTGTCCGCCGCCACGCAGCTCCAGACCTTCCTGGCCGGTGCCGGCGACCTCACCCTCGACCAGCGGCTGCTCCTCGTCGACCAGGCCCTGGTCCTCATGGAGGGGAACTACGTCCACCTCCCCCTGAAGATCGCGATGCACGCGGTCAACCCCGTGCAGCGGCTGCGGCTCATCCGCCGGGAGCTGGAGCAGCAGACACCCGAGACGATGGAACCGGAGTGGGTCTTCCACGCGCGGATGGCCCAGGTGTTCCACTCGGTGCGGGACCTGCACACCAACTACCAGCTGCCCGAGCCCTTCTCCAGGAAGATCGCCTTCCTCCCCTTCCGGGTGGAGGAGTGCACCGACGGACCGAAGCCCCGCTTCCTGGTCACCCGCGTCACGCAGGGCTTCTCCGCGCCCGGCTTCGCCCCGGGTGTCGAGATCACCCACTGGAGCGGCATCCCCATCGAGCAGGCCGTCGAGCTCAACGCGGCCCGGTTCGCCGGGAGCAACGCCGCGGCGCGCCGCAGCCGCGGCGTCCAGTCGCTGACCGTGCGCTCGCTCTCGGCCCATCTGCCGCCGTTCGAGGAGTGGGTGACCGTCAGCTACACCGACACCGCCGGAGCCTCGCGCGAACTGAGGGAGAACTGGCAGATCGTGGAGAACCTCCCGCCGATGCCCGCACCGAGCGGTGAGGCGGCGCTCATGATGGGCGTCGACGACGAGGGCGAGGAGATCAGCCGGGCCAACGTCATGCTCTTCGCGCCCCACGTCGTCGCACGGCAGCGGGCGGTGGACGCGGGACTGTCACCGGCCGGCGCGGAGGGCGAGATCGTGAGCACGATGCCGCAGGTCTTCACCGCCCGTACCGTCGACACCCCCTCGGGGACCTTCGGCCACCTCCGCATCCACACCTTCAGCGTCCAGGACGCCGGGGCCTTCGTCGAGGAGTTCCTGCGGCTCGTCGGCGAGCTGCCGCAGAACGGTCTGATCCTCGACGTACGCGACAACGGCGGCGGTCTGGTCTGGGCGTCGGAGTTCACCCTCCAGACGCTGACGCCGCGCCGGATCGCTCCCGAGCCGTTCCAGTTCATCAACACGCCGCTCAACCTGCGCCTGTGCCGGAGCAACCCCAGCCTGAGGCCCTGGCTGGCCTCCCTGGAGCAGGCCGTCGAGCTGGGCGCCGCGTTCTCGGCCGCCGTGCCCCTCACCCCGGAGGAACCCGCCAACGCGATCGGCCAGCGGTACTTCGGCCCGGTCGTCCTCATCACCAACGCCCGCTGCTACTCCGCCACCGACATGTTCGCCGCGGGCTTCCAGGACCACCGCATCGGGACCGTGCTCGGCACCGACGACAACACCGGCGCCGGCGGCGCCAACGTCTGGGCGCACAACGACATCATCCAGTTCTTCCCGATCCCCGACACGCCGTACCGCCCGCTGCCGAACGGAGCGGGCATGCGCGTGGCGATCCGCAGGTCGCTGCGGGTCGGCGAGCGCGCCGGTACGCCGCTGGAGGACCTCGGCGTCGTCCCCGACGTACGCCACCGGATGACCCGGCGGGACCTCCTGCAGGGCAACGTCGACCTCCTCGCGCGCGCCGGTGAGATCCTCAAGGCGCAGCCAGTGCGGGAGCTGACCGTCACCGACGCCACGCGCGCCGACGGCTCGCTCCGCCTGAAGCTCAGGACGGCCAACGTCGACCGCGTGGACGTCTACCTCGACCGGCGCCCCCGTACCTCCGTGGACGTTCCCGACGGTCAGATCGAGATCACGGTCCCCGGAGCCACCGGCGCCGGGTCGGTGCGGGTGGACGGCTTCGCCGACGGCGAGCTCGTCGCGGGCCGCACCGAGCGGCTCCAGCGCCCGTAACCCGTAACGCCGTCCGGCCGTCAGGCGGTACGGCCGAGGACGTCGCGGGCGGCCTCCTCGGCCGTGGTGCGGTCCTCCGGGACGAGGCCGATGCGGGTGCGGCGGTCGAGGAGGTCGGAGGCGTCCAGGGCGCCCTCGTGGCGGACCGCCCACAGGAGTTCGGCACCGGTCACGGGGTGGCCGGGCACCACGGGCCGGGCGAGGGAGGGGTCCTCCAGGCCGAGCGCGTGGACGGCCGGGGCCTCGGAGCCGTAGCGGTGCACGAGGCGCGGCGGTACGTCGAGCCCGGCGAGCGTCCGCGGCGCGGCGGCGCCGACCAGGGGCACCGACGCGGTGCGGCACGGGCCGGCGGTGAGGCCGCGGGCGGCCACGGCCGCGTCGACGGCGTCCTGGGCCATGCGCCGGTACGTGGTCAGCTTGCCTCCGACGACGGTGACGACGCCGTCGGGCGAGGTGAGCACGGCGTGCTTGCGGGAGATGTCGGCGGTCCGGCCGGCGGCGTCCTGGGTGTCGAGCAGCGGGCGCAGGCCGGCGAAGGCCCCGACCACGTCGCTGCGCTGGAGGGTGACGTCGAGCGCGGAGCCGAGGACGTCGAGGAGGAAGCCGATGTCGGTCTCGGGGACGTCCGGCACGTCGGGGACGGCGCCGTCGACGGGCTCGTCGGTGAGGCCGACGTACACCCGTCCGTCGCCCTGGGGGAGGACCAGGACGAAGCGGTTGGTCTCGCCGGGGATCGGGATGTGCAGTCCGGCGGAGAGCCGGCCGAGGTCCTCGGAGCGCAGCACGAGGTGGGTGCCGCGGGAGGGCCGCAGGCGCACGTCGTCGACGAGGCCGCCCGCCCACACGCCGGTCGCGTTCACGACCGCGCGGGCGCGGATGCGCAGCTCCTGCCCGGTGGTCTCGTCGCGGACCAGCGCGCCGTCGCGGTGGAGTTCGAGCGCACGGGTGCGGGTGAGGACGCGGGCACCGTGGGCCGCCGCGGTGCGGGCGATGGCGGTCACCAGGCGTGCGTCGTCGGAGAGCCGGCCGTCCCAGGAGAGCAGTCCGCCGCGCAGCCCGGTGGGGCGCAGCGCCGGGGCGAGGTGGCGGGTCTCGACGGCGGACAGCGCGCGCGGCCGGGGCAGCGTGCCGCGCGAGGTGCGGGCGGAGACGCGCAGCAGATCGCCCGCGACGAAGCCGGCGCGGGCGAGGGCCGCCTGGCCCCGGCTGACGAGCGGGGTGAGGGGCAGGACGAAGGGCTGGGGGCGGACCAGGTGGGGGGCGGTGCGCTCCATGAGGATGCCGCGTTCGACGGCGCTCTCGTGCGCGACGTCGAGCTGTCCAGACGCGAGGTAGCGCAGCCCGCCGTGGATCAGCTTCGAGCTCCAGCGTGACGTGCCGAACGCGAGGTCGTGGGCGTCGATCGCGACGACGCTCAGCCCGCGGGTGGCCGCGTCGAGGGCCGCTCCGGCGCCGGTGGCGCCGAGACCGACGACCAGGACGTCGACGACGCCGTCGACGCCGTCCGCGCCGTCGGCGAGCCGTTCCAGTTCGCGGCGGCGCCGCCCGGCGGACAGCGACGAGCCGGGCAGGGCGGGGCCGCCCGTGGCGTTCGCGGGGCTGCTCGTGGGGGTCATGGAGTGAGGGTCCTCTCCAGCAGGGTGCGCAGCTCGTCGAGGAAGGCGGCTTCGCTCAGTTCGGGATCGGTCTCGTCGGTCATGGTGCGCAGCGAGAGCGTGAAGGACTGGACGACGAGCAGCAGGGACCGGGCCTGCAGGTCCGTCCGGACGCGGCGCACGGAGCCGTCCTCGTGACCCTCGTCGAGCGCGGTGGTGAGCAGCCCGAGCAGCGCGTCCTGGCTGGCGCCGCGGCGGTCGAGGACGTACGGCAGCAGCAGTTCCGGATCGACGTCGACGATCTTGTGGAACAGCGGGTGGCTGCGGAACGCGGCGACTCCCGCGACCATGCCCTCGACGATCCGCTCCCGTGCGGGCCTGCCGTCGCCGGCCGCGTCGCCGTCGGGGCCGCCGTCGGCGTCGGGCGGCATGGCGCCCGCGGCGACGGCGATCCACTCACGGGTCATCAGGTCGCCGACCAGGGTGCGCACGTCGGGCCACCGCCGGTACAGCGTCATCCGGGACACGCCCGCGCGCCGGGCGACGTCGGTCAGGGTCGTGCGGCGTACGCCGACGGCCAGCACGCAGTCGCGTGCGGCGTCGAGCACGGGATCTGCGTCCGTATGGTTGTGACGAATGGGCGTCATCTGTCACAGTGTAATGCCAGTGCGGCCCGAGCGGCAGCGCCGTCCGTGAAACAGACCGTGAGGACCATTCGAATGGACATGTTGTGGAGCGGCTGGGGCGACCCGGCCAAGGCGGCGCCGCTGCCCGACGCGGTGACCGGCCTCCTGCGGGACCTGCTCGGCGTCACCCCGCGCGAGAGCGGCCCGGCGACCCTCGACGCCATCGAACCGCCCGCCCCCGCACTCACCGACGAGGCGCGCGCCGCGCTCCGCACGGCCGTCGCCGCGCCGGACGGCCTGCGGGACGACGCCGAGAGCCGCGTCCGGCACACCCGCGGCAAGTCGACCCCCGACCTGCTGCGCATCCGCGCCGGCGAGGTCGACGACGTGCCGGCCGCCGTCGTGCTCCCGGGCAGCCACGACGAGGTCCTCGCCGTGCTGCGCGCCTGCGCCGAACACGGTCTCGCAGCCGTTCCGTTCGGCGGCGGCACCTCCGTCGTCGGCGGTCTCGCCCCCGCCACGAAGCGCCCGTTCGTCGCGCTCGACCTGCGCCGCCTGGACCGGCTCGTCACCGTCGACGAGGTGTCCCGGACCGCGACCCTGCAGCCCGGGCTGCGCGGCCCGCAGTGCGAGGCGCTGCTCAACGAGCGCGGCTGGACGCTCGGTCACTTCCCGCAGTCGTTCGAATGGGCCACCGTCGGCGGCTTCGCCGCGGCCCGCTCCAGCGGCCAGGCCTCCGCCGGATACGGCCGCTTCGACGAGATGGTCCTCGCCCTCACGGTCGCCACTCCCGAGGGCACGCTGGAACTCGGACGGGCCCCGCGCTCCGCCGCGGGCCCCGACCTGCGCCAGCTGATCCTCGGCTCCGAGGGCGCCCTCGGCGTGATCACCGCGGTGACCGTGCGGGTCCGCCCGCTGCCGGAGAAGCGGATCTACGAGGGCTGGCGCTTCGCCTCCTTCGAGGCCGGCACTGCGGCACTCCGCCGGCTCGCCCAGGACGGCCCGCGGCCCACCGTGCTGCGCCTCTCGGACGAGTCGGAGACCTTCGTCGGACTGGCCCAGCCGGACGCCATCGGCAGCACCGAACTCCCGGAGAACCCGGGCTGCATGGCGATCGTCGGCTACGAGGGCACCGAGGCGGACACCGCCTCCCGCCGCGCCGCCGCCCGCGAGGTCCTGCTCGCCTGCGACGGCGAGTACCTCGGCGAGGAGCCCGGCGACAAGTGGGAGCACGGCCGCTACAACGCGCCCTACCTGCGTGACGCCCTCCTCGACGCCGGAGCCTTTGCGGAGACGCTGGAGACGGCCGCCTTCTGGTCCGCGATCCCCGGCCTGTACACGGCGGTACGCGACGCGCTGACCAGCACGCTCACCGAGGCCGGCACCCCGCCTCTCGTCATGTGCCACATCTCGCACACGTACGAGAACGGCGCCTCGCTGTACTTCACCGTCGTCTCGGCGCAGGGCGAGGACCCCGTCGCGCACTGGGCGCCGGTGAAGCGCGCGGCCAACGAAGCGATCCTGGCGGCGGGCGGCACCATCAGCCACCACCACGGCGTCGGCACCGACCACCAGGACGGCTACGTCCAGGAGATCGGCCCGCTCGGCATCCGTATGCTGCAGGCGGTCAAGGCCGAGGTGGACCCGTCCGGAGTGCTCAGCCCCGGAATCCTCGTCCCGGTCCGCTGAGCCGGCCGTCCGCCGGGTCGTCCGTGCGCCGCGGGACGTCCGCCGAGTCGTCCACGTGCCGCGCGGGCGTCCGCCGCACCCGTCGTCCGCCGAAACCTGCCGTCCGTCCGCTGAACCCGAACCCCCTCGTCCGCCGCTTCGTCTGCCGCCCGGAGGCCTGACCCATGCGACAGTTCACCGCCGTCGTCAACCCCACCGCAGGGGGTTCCAGTGGCACGGCGGGCCTGCTCCCGCTGGCCCGGCTCCTCCGGGAGGCGGGCGCGCGGCTCGACACCGTCTACAGCCGCAGCCTGGAGCACGCGCGGGAGATCGCCCGGGACGCCGGCGCGCGCGGCCACGTCGTGCTCGCCGTCGGCGGCGACGGCATGGCCGGCTGCGTCGGCGGGGCGCTCAGCGGCACGGACACGGTGTTCGGCCTCGTGCCCGCGGGCCGCGGCAACGACTTCGCCCGGGCCCTGGGGCTGCCAACCGACGCGCAGCGGCTCGCCGAGGTGCTGCTCGAGGGCACGCCCCGGGCCGTCGACACGATCGAGGTGGAGTCCGCGGCACACGCCCGGGTCTGCGTCCTCGGGAGCGTGTACGCGGGCGTCGACGCGGTGGCCAACCGCCACGCCAACCACTCGCGGCTGTTGCGGGGAGCGGCGTCGTACTACGTCGGCGGCCTCCGGGCCGTCCTCGCCTGGAAGCCCGCCACGTACCGGCTCACCGTCGACGGGGAACGGCACGAGCGCACCGGCTACACCGTGGTCGCGGCGAACTCCGGCTTCTACGGCTTCGGCAGGAACATCGCGCCGGGCGCACGGCTCGACGACGGTCTCCTCGACGTCGTGGTGATCAAGGCGGCGCCGAAACGCCACTTCTTCGCCATGATGAACGAGCTGAAGACGGGCGCGCACCTGGAGCGGCCCCAGGTCGAGATCCTGCGCGGCAAGGAGATCCGGATCGAAGCCGACCGCCCGCTGCCGTACGGCGCGGACGGCGAGGTCGACGCCACCCTGCCGGTGACGGTCCGCGTCCGGCCCGCCGCGCTCAACGTGCTGGCTCCCTAGGGCCCTCCCCGGCAGGGTCCTCCCCGGCAGGCGCCCGGCCCCGCCTGAGGCGCCCGGCCTCGGGTGCCCGGCCTGGGGTGCCCGGCCTGAGGCGCCCGGCCTCACGCGGGCGGCGTCGGGGCCAGGACCACGAAGTCCGCGTTCGACGGGTCGAGACAGACGGCGAGCCGGCCCACGCCCTCCGCGTCGGCCGGCCCCATCTGCACCGAGCCGCCGTTCGCCGTCACCGCCGCGGCCGCCGCGTCGCAGTCGTCGACGGCGAACACCGGGTGCCAGTAGGGGCGCCCGCCGGCCAGCGCCAGGTCGTCCTCCGACAGCTCCATGAGACCGCCCTGCATCCGCTCCTCGGGCAGACCGACGGGCGTGATCAGGGTGTACGTGCCTCCGCCGCCCGGCAGTTCCATGTCGCTGAACTGCCAGCCGAAGACGCCGCCGTAGAACTCCCGTGCCGCGGTGGCGTCGCTCGTGTACAGCTCGGTCCAGTTGAGCGAGCCCGGCTTGTCGACCAGCTCCAGGCCGGTGTTCGTCCCCGGCTGCCAGACGGCGAACTGGCCGCCCAGCGGATCGCTGTACTGGGCCATCCGGCCCCACTCGCCCAGGTCCCGGGGCGCCACCCGCACCGTACCGCCCGCGCTCTCGACGGCCTCCGTCGTGGCGTCCGCGTCGGTGACCGTGTAGTAGAGCATCCACGCCGAGCGCGCACCCTCCTCGGTCAGCTTGCCGAGGCCCGCGACGATCTTGCCGTCCTTCCGGAAGATGCCTCCCTCCATGTCCTCGCTCTCTCCCATCGACTCGTAGTCCCAGCCGAGGACCGCGCCGTAGAAGTCGGCGGCCGCGCGCACGTCCGGCGCGCCGAGGTCCAGCCAGCAGGGGGTGCCGGGGGTGAAGTCCGTGGTGATCATGGGCCTTGCCTTTCGCGGAAGCGCGGAAGCGCGGAATCGGGGATGCGCGGGACGGAGGTGCTTTTGTGTCTCCTGTGGTCATTCGTCCGTACGACCACAGCCTGACATCCGCCACTGACAGCCGCCCCCCGGCCGTCAGCGCCCGCAGGTCGTGCCCGGAGCGACCTTCGTGAGGTGCACCAGATAGTCCTCGACCTTCCGGTCGACGCACGCGTCACGGCCGTAGCCGGTGTGGCCCGCCCCCTCCAAGGACAGCAGCATGCCGCCGGGGAACTGCCGGGCCAGGCTCACCGCCTCCTCGTACGGCGTGGCCGGGTCGCCCGCCGTGCCCACGACCAGGACCGGCGGTACGCCCGGTGCGTTCACCCGGTGCGGGCCCTGCGGTCCGGCCGGCCAGTCCTTGCAGACCAGCTCGCCGGTCAGCCCACTGGTGCCGTACACCCCCGCCGCGCGGTCGGCGGGTCCCAGGGCGTCCCAGTAGGCGCTCTCGTCGCGCGGGTGGGGCACGTCGAGGCAGTTGACCGCCAGCAGGGCGGCGTCGCTGTTGTCCTCGGGCACGGAGTCCGCGGACGCGCCTCCCGTCTCACCGTCCGCCGACCCGTCCGCCCCGTCCTCCTGTTGCTGCCCCTCTTCCTGTTCCTGTTCCTGCTCTTCGTCCTCGGGCCGGGTCTCGTCGCCCGCCGCGAGAGCCGCCAGCTTCGTACCGTCGCCGCCGTCCGCCGCGCTCAGCGCCTCGGACAGGGCCTCCCACTGGGCCTCCGGTGTGTACATGGACAGGCTGAGGGCGGACACCAGCGTCGCGGCGTCCAGGCCCGAATCGGAGCCGTCGACCGGCAGCGGCTCGCGCTGCGTGCGCTCCAGGAGCCGGTCGATCAGCGCCCGTATCTCCCCGGGCGTGGCGCCGGGACAGCCGTCGCCCACCGTCTCGGCGCAGGTCTGCGCGTAGTCCTCGACCGCGTCCCGGAAGCCCGTGGCCTGGCTCAGCATCCGCTGCCGCCAGTCGAGCGACGGGTCCACCGCCCCGTCCAGGACCATCGCCCGCACCCGGTGCGGGAACTGCTCGGCGTACGAGGTGCCCAGGCTCGTCCCGTACGACCAGCCGACGTAGGTCAGCCTGCGCTCGCCGAGCGCCGCCCTGAGCACGTCGAGGTCCCGTGCCGCGTCCACGGTGCCGACGTGCGGGAGCAGCGGACCGCTGGCCTTCCGACAGGCGTCGGCGGTGGCCCGGGCCTCGGCCATGACCTCGGCGCGCTCGGCGGCGGTACGGGGACGGAGCGGCGCACCGGACGCCTCGGCCGTGTCGCCGGACGCCTCGCCCGACTCCGACTGTCCGGGGGTGAGGCAGGTCAGGGCCGGCCTGCTCTCCCCGACCCCGCGCGGGTCGAAGGCCACGATGTCGAAGTGCTCGCGCACGCCGCTGCCCAGCTCGTCGGCGAGGCCGTCCCTGAGCGCCTGGACGCCGCGCTCGCCCGGCCCGCCGGGGTTGTAGAGCAGGGCGCCCGTGCGCCGTCCGGCGGTCGCGGTGGCCGCCTTCGCGACCGGCAGCACGAAGGTCCTGCCGTCGCCGGGCCGGGAGTAGTCCATGGGCACGGTGAGCGAGGCGCACGACAGGCCGCCGCAGGGCTTCCAGTCCAGCTTCTGCCCGTAGAAGCGCCGCAGGTCGGGGCGTTCGGCCGGATCCACGGCGGCCCTGGCCCCCGGCCTGCCGGCGTCGGGGCCGGACCCGGCCGTGCATCCGGCGGCCAGGGAGGCCGCGCCGAGGACGGCGAGGGCGATGACGAGTGCCTGGCGGCGGCGAACGGCGGCGTGTATCACGAGTTGCTCCCTGAGTGGTCGGTCCGGGGAAGCTTCGCGCGCGGATGCTGAGGATTTCGTGAGGGCGAGAGGCGCGAGGGCGAGGGGCGTGAGGGCGAGGGGCGTGAGGGCGAGGCGCGTGAGGGCGCCAGGCGTGAAGGTTGGGCCCGCGCCGCCCGGCGGACCGGCTGATCAGTCGGCTGTCGGCAGGCGCAGGACGAAGCGCGCGCCGCCCTGGGCGGTGACGGGTGCCGTGAGGGTGCCGCCGTGGGCGTGGGCGACCCAGGAGGCGATGGAGAGGCCGAGGCCGGTGGAGCCCGAGCCGCTGCGGAAGCGCTCGAACAGCGCGCCCGCGACCTCCGGAGGCAGGCCGGGCCCCGCGTCCTGCACCGTCAGCGTGCCGTCCCGCGTGACCGTGAGCAGCACGTCCGCCGGGACGCCCGGCGCGTGGCCGTGCGCCAGCGCGTTGCCCAGCAGATTGCCCACCGCCCGGCGCAGCAGGTCGGGATCGGCGAGCACGACCGTCTCCTCGGCCTCGACCCTGACCCGGTGGCCGCGCGCCGGTCCGTCGGCGGCCTCCTCGGCGACCGCCTCCACCAGCTGGTCGAGGCGGAGCGGCTGGCGCGCCACGGCCGCCGTCCCGGACATCAGCCGGGCCCGGGTGAGCAGCCCGTCGACCAGCCGGCCCATGCCCTCCGCCAGGCGCAGCGTGCGCCGGTGCACGTCCGCGCTGTCGGTCTCCCCGCGCAGGGCCGTCTCGGCGAGGGTCCGCAGCGAGGCGGCGGGGGTGCGCAGGTCGTGCGCGGCGTCCGCGAGGAACGCCTCCTGCTGGGAGAGGGCCGTCAGCGCCGGCCGTACCGCCCGCCCGGAAAGGACGTGACCGACGGCCGCCGACAGGAGCACGAGCACCGCGCAGCCGCCCGTCACCAGCCACACCAGACGGCGGTGGTCGTCGCGCTGGGCCGTGGCGTCGGCCAGCGTCACCAGGACGCCCTGCGGACCGGCGGCCTCGGCGCCGTCCGCCGCGGCCTCGTCGTCCGACGGATAGAACGGCATCGCGAACACCCGTACCGGAGCGCCGTCCGTCGTCCGCCGGTCGAAGGCGCGTGGTTCACCGGCGCGTGCCGCGGCCCGGCCGGCCTCCAGGGCGACGCCCGGGCCCACCGCGAGGCACGGCTCCGCCGGGGCGTGCCGGACGGTGAGGTCGCCCGGGTCGCCGCCGTTCACGAGGAGGACGGTGAGCGGCGGGCACGCGGTGTTCACGTTGTCCGCCAGGACGTCGGTGTCCAGCCGCCCGTTCTCGTCGGTCTCCAGGAGACCGAGCGCCCAGCTGGTGTCCGCGTCCATCGCGTGGTCGAGCTGCTCCCGCCAGCGCCCGCTGTCGCTGCGTACCGCCAGCACGCCCATCGTGATCAGGCCCAGCGCGCTGGTGAGCGCGAAGAGCAGACTGATGCGGCGGCGTAGCCGCAGCACGCGGGCGGTGGGCGTGGGCGGCACCGCGGTCCGCGACCGGCGGGGGAGTGCGGGCCGCCGGGCGCGGCGCACGGCCGTCACGGCGCGCCGGGCGGCGCGAGCCGGTAGCCCACCCCGCGCACGGTGTGGATGAGCGAGGGGTCACCGAGCTTGCGGCGCAGCTGGGAGACCAGCACCTCCAGCACGTTGGACTGCGGCTCCGCCATCTCGTCCCAGCAGCTCTCGATCAGCTCGGCCCGGGGTACGGCCTGGTCGGCGCGGGCCGCGAGCACCTCCAGGACGGCGAACTCCCGGCCGGTGAGCGTGAGCAGCACTCCGCCCCGGCGGACGTGCCGCCGCGCCGTGTCGATCTCCAGGTCGCCGACGCGGTGCACCGGCGGGCGTACGACGGCCGCGCGGCGGCACAGGCTGCGCACGCGGGCGACCAGCTCGGGTACCGCGAACGGCTTCACGAGGTAGTCGTCGCCGCCGCTGGCGAAACCCTCCACCCGGTCCGCCACCGTGTCCCGCGCGGTCAGGAACAGCACCGGCACCGCGCGCCCGGCGCGCCGCAGCCCCTCGACGTAGCCGGCGGCGTCCCCGGACGGCAGCATCCGGTCGAAGACCGCGCAGTCGTACGCGGTCACGAACAGCGCCTCGTCGGCCTCGGGCAGATCGGCCGCCTCGTCGACGGCGAGCCCCGCGGCCCGCAACGCGGCGGCCACACCGAACCGGAGGTTTTCGTCGTCCTCGACGAGCAGAACGCGCACGTCGGACACTTTAAAGGGTGGCCGTGCCGGGGTCCGGTCGCGGTACGGTCCCGTCATGTCCCCATCATCCGAGAGCGGCGCCTCCCGGCCGCCCGTCACCGCCGAAGACCTCCACCACGTCGTACGCCTCGCCGTGGCCGCGCTGCGCGAGGCCCCGCCCGAGGCGTGGGACGGCAACGCCGGCTCACTGGAGTGGGACTGCTGGGAGACCGTCGAGCACCTCGCCGACGACCTCTTCGCGTACGCCGTGCAACTGGGCCCCGCCGCACCGCCCCTGGACGCCGACGTGCCCTTCGTCTGGCACAGCGGACGCCCCGGAGGTCCCGCGAACGCCGTCCACGCCGACCGGACCGCGGGCCCCGCCGGACTGCTCCAGGTCCTGGAGGCGTGCGGGGCGCTGCTTGTCGCCATGGTGCGCACCACGCCCGCGGAGGCGCGCGCCCACCACGTCTTCGGGGTGTCCGACCCCGAGGGCTTCGCGGCCATGGGCATCGTCGAGACCCTGGTCCACACCCATGACCTCGCGCAGGGCCTCGGTCTGACCTGGCAGCCGCCCGCCGCGCTCTGCGCGAGGACCCTCGCCCGGCTCTTCCCGGACGCGCCCTCCGACACTGCCCCCTGGCCCACCCTTCTTTGGGCCACCGGCCGCGCCCCACTCGCCGGACACCCGCTCCGCACCAGCTGGCGGTGGGACGGCACGCCCCGTCCGTAGGCCGCCGGGTACGGGCGACGGCGGCCGTCGGCCGGCCGTGGCCGGGCGTTGTCAGACCCTCCTCGTAACGTCGGGGGAGAAGGGTCCGGAAGACGCCGGACCCACGGGCGCGAGGGAGCGGTCATGGGTGAGATCAGTGTGGACCGGCGGCAGCTCGACCATCTGCTCGCGGACAGCGCGAGCGGGTACGACGTGCCGTACCAGGAGGCCTTCGCCGCCCTCGCCGCCTCCCACCGCGGGCGGCCCGTCGAGACGATCGTCCCGCTGCTGCGGGCGGCGGCCGAGCGGGCGCTGCTGGGTTTCACCCCGGCCGACCTCCTCGACCAGGCCCGGGCCATCAGCAGCGGAGCCCCGTACGAGCTGCGGATCCGCGTCACGGGCAGATAGCGGCGCGGCGGCCGCGTCAGCGGCTGCCCGCGGTTCAGCGCCAGCTGGCGGTTCAGCGCCTGCCGGTGGCTCAGCGCCTGCCGGCGGTCAAGGCCTCGCGGCCGATGCCGAGTTCGCGGACGAGTGCGTCGTCGACCCACTCCAGCATCGTGGCGCGGCTGAGCGCTCCTCCGTACGAGGTGGTCTGCACGGCCAGTCCGTCGAGCAGGGCGGTGAGCCGCCAGGCCACGTCCTCCGGGCTGTCGCAGTCGAACTCGCCGGCGGCCACGCCCTCCGCCACGACCTCGGCGATCGCAGCCTTCCACCGGCGGTCCAGGTCGTGGGTGACCTTGCGCAGCGCGGGTTCGCGCAGCGCGGCGGCCCAGCCCTCGATCCACAGCCGCCAGCCCTTGGCCTGTCCGGTCGGCGCATACCAGCGCACCGCCGACCGCAGTCGCCGGGTGGCGCTGGTGCCCGGCTTGTCCAGGATCCCGCGCAGCTGGGCGAGGTCGCCTTCGGCCGCGTGGGCGAAGGCCTCGGCGACGAGGAGCTCCTTGGTGGAGAAGTGGTACAGCACCAGCGAGCTGCTGACTCCGAGGGCCGAAGCGACGTCCGACAGGCGCACGTTGCTGACGCCGCGGGCCTCGATCTGCTCGACCGCGACGCGCAGGATCTCCGCCCGCCGCTCCTCCACGCTCAACCGGACTCTGGCCACGGGCTCACCCTACACAGGCCACCACGGGGAGCGTCATGCGTCACAGCCGAAGCGTCCGGCGATCTCCGGCAGCCGGTCGGCGACCAGACGGTGCGCCGCGACCCGTGGCGTGGTCCCGTCCGACTCGGCGCGGTCCAGCACCTGCCCGACCAAGGCCCGCATGGCGTGCCGGATGTGCGCGAAGGCCTCGTCCGCGTCGGCGCCGATGTCGCCGAACAGCGTCCACCACCACCAGGCGTTGGTGGCCGAGTTGACCACGACGTCCGGAAGGACCGTGATCCCCCGGGCCGCGAGGCGTTCCTCCGCCTCCGCGAGGACCGGCATGTTGGCCGCCTCCACGACCCAGCGGGCCGTGATCCCGGCCTCGTTGTCCGCGTCGACCGCGTACGACACGGCCGCCGGGACCAGTACGTCGGCGTCCGCCGACAGCCAGGCGTCACCGGGCAGTTCGGCGTCACAGGGACGCAGCGCGGCCCGGTCCACCGTGCCGTACGCGTCGCGCGCGGCCAGGAGCGCCTCGACGTCCAGTCCCTCGGGGTTGGCGACGGTGCCCTTGACGTCGGCCACCGCCACCACCCGCAGCCCGGCCGCGGCCAGGAAGCGGGCGGTCGCCCCGCCCATCGTCCCGAAGCCCTGCACCGCGACGCGCGTCCCCGCGTGCGGCACCCCGGCCCGGTCCAGCGCGGTCAGCACGGACTCGGCGACACCGCAGCCGCCGGCCAGCTCGTCGAGCCCGATGCCGTCGACCTCCACCGCGAACGCGTCGGCGAGCCGCCGCCGCGCCGCGGCCTCGTCGTCGAGCAGCGGGTAGACCGCCTGCACGGAGGAGACCAGGCCCGCCTCGGCCACCGCCCGGTCCACCAGGTCCTGGGTGAGTCCCAGGTCCTCGCCGGTGGTCCAGAACCGCTCGACGTACGGGCGCATCGCGCGCAGATAGCGGACGAGCACGCCGTACGCCTCCGGGTCGCGCGGGTCGCAGTCGATGCCGCCCTTGGCACCGCCGAGCGGGACGTAGCGGGCCCGCGGGTCGTAGTGCAGGGCCTCCTTCATCGTCATGCCGCGGGCGAGTCCGGCGACCTCGTCGAGGGTGCAGCCCGGGCGCATCCGCAGCCCGCCGCTGGACACACCGCGCACCAGCCGGTCGATGACCAGGAAGCCCTGACGGCCCGTCACCCGGTCGCTCCAGGTGACCGAGAGGAGCGGGGCGGCGCCCGGCGTGAGGCCGGCGGGAGCGTCCGGGACCGGGACCGGGGTGGAGGCGGGGGCAGGGGCGGACGTCGTCATCGGGCGGACTCCTCGGGGACGGTGAC
This sequence comes from Streptomyces sp. NPDC127114, assembly GCF_042677525.1. Lineage (NCBI taxonomy): Bacteria > Bacillati > Actinomycetota > Actinomycetes > Kitasatosporales > Streptomycetaceae > Streptomyces > Streptomyces sp. NPDC127114. The sequence goes on along the minus strand of NZ_JBHXTJ010000001.1, from coordinate 273,714 downwards.
GATGGTGGGGCCGGGGGCGGTCAGGGCGGTGGACAGGGCGGCGGCGAGTTCCTCCGGCGAGCGGGCGACGGCGCCCCGCCCGCCGTACGCCCGGGCCAGCGCCGGCAGGTCGACCGCCGGCAGGTCGACGGCCACGGGCTCGTCCCCGCGCGCCGCCATCTCCTCGCGGATCTCGCCGTATCCGCCGTTGTCGAAGACCACGACCGGCAGCGGCAGGCCCGACTGTACGGCCGTGGCGAGCTCCTGCACGGAGAACTGCAGCCCGCCGTCACCGCTCAGGGCCACCACCTGCCGGTCGGGGCACGCGGTCTTGGCGCCGATGGCGGCGGGGAGCGCGTAACCGAGGGTGCCGAACCCGGTCGGGTGGAGGAAGCGGCCCTCCGGGCCGACCGGCAGATGCGGCAGCGCGCCGTAGTAGCAGCACCGGGCGCTGTCGGAGGTGATGACGGCGTCCTCCGCGAGCACCCGGCGCATCTCCCGCAGATACGGCCGCCAGCGCGCGTCGCGCGTACGGGTCTCGTCGTCGCGGGTGGTGCGCAGATCGGTGACGAGCGCACCGACGTCGGCCTCGTCGTCGCAGCCCGCGGCGTCACGGTCCCGTCCGCGGCACGCGTCGAGCAGCGCGCCGAGGACCGGTGCCGCGTCCCCGACCAACGGGACGTCCGCCGGGATACCCGCGTACATCTGGGCCGGGTCGAGGTCGACCCGGATCAGGCTTCCGTCGAGCGCCGGCAGCGGACCCCAGACGTCGGACTCGGCGAGCTCCGTGCCGACGGCGAGCACCACGTCGCGGTCCGCCAGCCACTTCTGCACGGCCGGGCTGTGCAGGGACACGCCCAGCGACAGCGGATGCCGCTCGTCCACGACGCCCTTGCCGTTGGCGGTGGTGACCACCGGCGCGCCGAGCAGCGCGGCGAGCGCCCGGCACTCGGCCGAGGCCGCCCGCGCGCCGCCGCCCAGGACGAGCGCCGGCCGGCGGGCCGCGGACAGCGCGTCCGCCGCCGCGCGGACCGCGGCCGGATCGGGCAGCGCGGGCCCGGTCGGCGGCGCGATGCGGACGGGCCCGGCCGGTTCGACGGCTTCCAGCAGGTCCAGCGGCACCTCGATGTGCACGGGCCGGGGCCGGCGCGTACGGAACAGGGTGAAGGCCCGCGCCACGGCCGCACCGATCTCGTCGACGGAGGACACCCGGTGGCTGACCGCGGCCACGCCCCGCAGCGCGTCCGTCTGGCTGCGCATCTCGTGCAGCAGACCGGTCGACTGCCGGGGGTGCCGCAGCGGCATGCCGGGCGACACCACGAGCAGGGGAACGCTGTCGGAGTACGCCTGGCCCACCGCCGCCGCGATGTTCAGGAGCGCGGGACCCGTGGTGGTGACCGCGACGCCCGGACGCCCGGACACCCGGGCGTAGGCGTCCGCGGCGTAGCCCGCGCCCTGCTCGTGACGGCTCGTCACATGCCGGATGCCGTAGGGGCGGAGATGGCGGTAGATCTCCAGGTTGTGCGTCCCGGGAATGCCGAACGCGTCCGTCACGCCGTGCGCGGCCAGCGCGCGGACGACGGCCTCGCCGCCGGTGAGCGACCCGGCGTCGGTGAGGGGCCGGCCCCGGCCCGGGGCCTCGCGTGACCCGGGGGCCGGCTCGGTCGGGAGGTCGGACACGGTCTCTCCTGGCAGGGTGCGGGCAACGGATGTACTGACTGAACCATCAGTCAGTATCAGGAGCGGTGGGCGCGACTGTCAACGCGCGGAGGGCGGTCACCGCCCCGGGGGGCGCGAGCGCGGGGCGGGAACGATTCCACCGGGTATCCCGTAGGGTCGGAAAATGGCCAAGTACTTCGACGTCCACCCGCAGTCCCCGCAGCCGCGCACCATCGGCACCGTGGTCGACAGCCTCCGGACCGGAGCGCTCATCGCGTACCCCACGGACTCCTGCTTCGCGCTGGGCTGCCGGATCGGCAACCACGAGGGACTCGAGCGGATCCGGTCCATCCGACGCCTCGACGACCGGCACCACTTCACCCTGGTGTGCGAGAACTTCGCCCAGCTCGGGCAGTTCGTCCATGTCGACAACAACGTCTTCCGCGCGGTCAAGGCGGCGACGCCGGGCAGCTACACGTTCATCCTGCCGGCGACCCGGGAGGTCCCGCGCCGCCTGATGCACCCCAAGAAGAAGACCGTCGGCGTCCGCATCCCCGACCACAACGTCGCCCGCGCCCTGCTGGCCGAACTCGGCGAGCCCCTGGTGTCGAGCACCCTGCTCATGCCCGACGAGGACGAGCCGATGACCCAGGGCTGGGAGATCAAGGACCGGCTCGACCACCTCGTCGACGCCGTCCTGGACTCGGGCGACTGCGGCACCGAGCCCACGACCGTCGTCGACTTCTCCGGAGGCGAGCCCGAGATCGTACGGCGCGGGGCCGGTGACCCGACGCGCTTCGAGTGACCGGGGCGCGCCCTCCACATTCCTCGCCTCCCACGCCGTACCCGTCCGTCCCGCCGCACCCGTCCCTCCCGCCGCGCCGGTTCGTCCCGCCGCACCCGTCCTTCCCGCCGTCCCCGTCCCTCCGCGCGGCCCCCGTCCCTCCGCGCGTCCCCGTCCCTCCGCGCGGCCCCCGTCAGACCGTCCGCAGCCCGAGGCCGGGGAAGCCGAACTCGTACGGAGGGCGGTGCTCGCCCTCGCCGCCGAGCAGCAGGTCCGCGGGCCGCTCGACTCCGGCCGCGATCGCCGTGCGGACCAGCAGCCGCGCCATGGCGCCCGCGTCGACCTCGCCCGGACCGCCCGCGTCGGTCCGCCAGGGGGCCTCGCCGTCGAGGCGCGGTTCCGGACGGCCGGGCGGCAGCGACTCCCTGCGGGACCAGCCCAGAGCGGCGGCGTGCTCCCCGCGGGCCGTGTCGGCGACGTCGTACTCGGTGAAGTCGAGGTGGAGACGCGTGTCGGACGCGATGCAGAACAGCAGCGGCGTCGCGGTGCCGGGGATCCGCCCGTACAGCGGCATGCTGTGCGCGATGCCGAGCGCGTACGTCTCCGCCGGGAGCGTGCGCAGCAGGACGGCCAGGCTGAGGCGCAGGTCCTCCCAGTCACGCGGCTGCTCGTGCCGCGGGTGGTCGATGCCGAGACCGGAGTCCTGCCCCACTCCCAGGAAGCCCGTGCCCTCCCGCTGGTACCACTGCTCCCAGGTGCTGCTCGGTTCGAGCACGAGCTCCGGTCCCTCGGCGCCCGCCCGCAGCTCCAGGGTGGTCCTGCCGCGCCACCAGCGCAGGAAGGGCCGGCCCCAGCGGGGATCCGTCCGCGGGCCGGGCGGGCGGCGGTGGCCGTGCGCCCCGAGGAAGCCCGGCAGACCCAGCGCCTCGCGCAGCGCGTCCCCGACACGCCGGAACTCACGCGCCTGCGCGAGGGCGTCCCCGGGAGGCCGGCTCACCGGCAGCACGAGTCGCGCCGCGTCCCCGTGCACCTCGGCCTGCGGCCCGAGCCGGTCGGCGAGCTCCCCCAGCCCGTTCCCGGACCCGTCGAGGTCCCAGGCTGCCTCCGCCATCGTCCGGGCGGCCGTCACCATGGTCTCCGTGCTGATCATGAAGCCATGCTGTCAGCCGTGACCGACAGCCGGGCACCCGACCTGCTGCGATGTCGGTGTGCCGGGTTAGTGTGCCCTCATCGGCGAAACGGCATGACAGAACGACGAACCGACGCAGAAGACGCGGAAACGGAAGAACGGAGGCCGACCATGGGCAGAAACCGTGCCGGCCGGCCGCCGGGCACCCGGATCAACCACGACGGGCTGACCCAGCGCCAGCAGCAGATCCTCGACATCATCCGCACCCACACCCGGCGGCACGGGTTCCCGCCCTCGATGCGCGAGATCGCCGCGGGTGCCGGTCTGCTCAGCACGTCCAGCGTCTCGCACCAGATCCGGGCCCTGGAGAAGAAGGGCTTCCTGCGCCAGGACCCCCAGCGTCCCCGCGCCTACGTCCTCGCCGACGCCAGGCCGGACGACGACGCGGCCGACAGCGGCCGCGAGAGCCGCCTGGAGCGGGAGGGCGAGCGCCAGGCGGTGACCGTGCCGCTGGTCGGCCGGATCGCGGCAGGTGTGCCCATCACGGCGGAGGAGATGGTCGAGGACACCCTCGTGCTGCCCGCCCAGGTCGTCGGCGCCGGCCGGCTGTTCGCCGTGACCGTCGTCGGCGACTCCATGCGCGACGCCCACATCGAGGACGGCGACGTGGTGGTCGTGCGCGCCCAGGACACCGCCGACGACGGCGACATCGTCGCCGCCATGCTGGACGGCGAGGCCACCGTCAAGCGCCTCTCCCACGACGGCCCGCACGTCTGGCTCAACCCGGCCAATCCCCGCTACGAGCCCATTCCCGGCGACGAGGCCGTCGTCCTGGGCAAGGTCGTGTCCGTCCTGCGCCGCCTCTGAGCCTCCCCGCCGGGCTGCGACGGCGGCCGGCCACCGCTGTGCCGGACCCCCGTCCCCGCACAGCGGCACCGGGGGCGCCGGCCTCGACCCAGGCGGCCGGACTCCGGGTCAGTTCAGCGCCGAGGCGTCGGGCACGACGACCCCGTACACGTCACCGATGGTCGCGAGCGCGCCGAGGTGCAGCTGTTCGGCGGGGACCTCGCCGCCGGGCGTGGCCAGCGGGCGCGTGGCACACGCGTCGGCCACGACCGTCGGCCGGTTGCCCCGCAGGAAGGCGCCGGCGGACGTGAACGCCACGCACATGTGGGTCATGAACCCGGCGACGACGACGTCCTTGTGGCCCGCGGCGTCGAGGAGCTCCCCGAGACCGGTGCCGACGAACGCGTCGGGCACGGTCTTCACCACGACCTGCTCGCCCTCGGCCGGCGCCACCCGCGGGTGGATCTGCCCGATCTCGGCACGGATGTCGTACGGGGTGCCCTCGCCGCCGTCGTTGATGACGTGGACGACCTCGGCGCCGGCGGCCCGGGCCTTGGCCAGCAGCTCGGCGGCGGCGTCGAGGGCCGCCTCCCAGCCGGTCAGCTCCAGCACGCCCTGGGTGTACGTGTTCTGGTAGTCGACGAGGATCAGGGTCGACGCGGCGAGCGAGGCCGGGGTCTGGTCGAAGCCGCTGAGCTCGCGCAGGCTGGTCGACGGCATGCTGGTGGACATGGGTGTCCCTTCTCGGGGCGTGGTCGGACACGGCCGGAGGACCGGGCGGCGACCGCGTCGCGCGGTGGCCCGGTGGCCGTGCGTCCACGCTACGAACCGGCCCTGGATGGCGGCAATGTCATGTGACTTGCAGATCCGGACATCGCCGCCGCAGTCGAGCGGGGACTCCGCCCGGCCGGGCGGGGACGCTCCCCCGTGGCCGCCCGGCCCCCCCGGGCGCGGGCGGCCGCCCCGTGCGGGCGAGGGCGGCGATGCGTTGGCCACGGGTGGTCAGGAACGGCCCCGTCCACCGTCCCCGGCCTTCCCCGGACCGCGAGCATCGCCGCCGCCCTCGCCCCGGCGATCACCCCGGCGGGGAACCCGGGGGGACCCCAACCCCGGTGGCCGCCCACGAAAAACCCCCCGCCCCCCCCCCGGCGGCGGGCGGGGGGGGGGCCCCGAGCCCGGGTCGATTAAAACAAAAACAAACCCACACACAAAAAAAAAAAACGGGGTACGGGGTGGGGGTGGG